>NZ_QUFG01000020.1:0-7053 GCF_003478405.1 Faecalibacterium sp. AF28-13AC
GGCGGCGGGGAACGGTCAAGGCCGGGCGTCAGCCCATTCATTTCAGCCTTGACGGTTTCGGAATAAACATATCGTTTTGCGTTAGTTAACTGATTACACACATTCTGATTTTCTATAGAGGCAAACTGTCTTTCCATCAATAATTTCAGACTTTTTGCACTGCATATTCATGCAGCGCAAAACATTCCGGCAGCTACGACACTCGGGCTTCAGATCAGAAAAGCTCCACCGGCAGTTAACCTCCGGGTCGATCACAATACCTTTTTCGGGATCAACCCAACCTAACTGGTTTTGCGGGTGGTCAAGCGCCACAGTGCATTTGCCAATTTTTCCATTGGCCCGGAATACCATGCTATGTGGATAGGAAGCGTAGCACACCTGTGCAAGGGCTCCGTTTCTGTGGTTATGACACGACATCCCGATCTTATCCAGATATGCAACATGTTTTGCTACCAACACATCTTTTGTATCCTGATGAAGGATGGATAGACTGTGGACGCCTTCACCACCCCAGTCACCAACAGCACGAACAAGTACGGCGAAGCGTTTGTCATGCCCAAACAGACGGTACAGATAATCATACCAACTGTAGTCCTCATCGTCGGCCAGAATATTGTGGCGCAGCGTGATATGAAAGGAATACTCTGCCGGCGGCAACTTGGAAAGAGAGGCCAGATTGTTAATGATGGTCTGCAGGGTTCCCTTGCCGGATACATGGGGCCGAGTCTTGTCGTGATTCCAACCATCAATTGTAATTTGATAGCTGGTGATCCCTGCCTGATAGAACTGCCGAAATAGCTTGTCATTCAGCAGATAACCATTGGTGGTCATATTGGCAGCATAGTGAAAGCCATACTGTTTCTGCAGATTTTGCACAATGTTGGACACTTCCAGCACAGTGTCTTTGCAAAGAGTAGGTTCACCTCCAAACCATGCAAGTATGACCTGTTTATAGCGCGGCGCTTGTGCAGTTATATACTCCTCAATTCGGTCCAGTGTGTCACGAGTCATACTGGCTGCCGGGTGGTTTTTGTGGCAGTATGAACACTGAAAATTACACCCTTCAGTAGGAATCAGTGTGGCCATGAAGACATCCCAATTGAATTTTTGAGGTAATATTGGCTTGGGTTGAATACAACTGAAATTTTCTCCTAGGCAATCGGAGATGTATCCAGACATCATATATAAGCCCTCTTGATATTGTAGACTAAAATTAGTTGCCGTTCTTTTTTTCTTGAAGTGAAAGCAACCATGCGCTCTTCACAGAAAGACAGATGCCAATTCCAACTACGGTCATAAAAGCACCGAGGATGACAAAACAAGCCGTTGACCCGGCGCTCACCAGTAGTGATGAGCCAAACAGATAAAAAATTTCAGTAACATTGACGCCCATGTTGAAGACGGAAAGCAGCTCGGCGCGATTGTCTTCCCTGCCGGCAGCATCTACAATGCTGTTTTGGACTTCTCCCAGCAGATAGGATGGAATATCCAAAAAAAGCGGAAGGATCAGCATAAATAGGATAGTCCAAACCGGCACATTGACCAAGCCCAACACACCAAGGGCTATTCCACTCAGAATGAAAAACAGTGCCATCATTTGATTATAGTGTTCAGGCTTGGTACGGGCGAGAATCCGTTCGGACAGCAACTGAATTGCAGAATAACCCATAATAATTGCGGCGAGCCAGGTTTCATTGATCCCGCACAACTGCAGCTTCTCCGCATAGAAGAAATTGATCAGAATGCGGCCAATGTTCAAAGCTGCCAAAATCATTAGAAGCATCCATATCTTTTTCTGCTGAAACAACTGCGGATAGGGAATGTTTTTCTTTTGGCGCGTTTCACTTCTGGGCTGCACTGTTTCCTTGGGGATTTTTAAAGAGGTAAAGACAGCAACAAGGTTTGCGGCAATCGTTGCCAGAAGCAGACCCTTGATGCCAATCAGCGTGTACAGGACCGCATAAGCTAGGGTACTGGCAAAAAATCCGACAGTTCCATAATTGGCGACATGTGCAGATTTTTCAGCGTAATGTTCCTTTGAAAACATAATATAAATATAGCCGCTCTGCGTCCCAGAAGAAAAGGAAGCCGCTGTGCCTTCGAGGATAGCCTGTAAAATAAACAGACTATAATTGCAGCTTACATGAGCCAGCAAGAGGCAGGTTCTCGAAATGAGCAGCGCGATCTGGTATAGTACCAACGTGGATTTATAGCCAATGCGATCGGTCAGCTTTCCGAGAGGAATCTCTGTGAGGAGGACCATAGTAGCCATAATTGCTTGCAAAATGAAGAATTGGCTGAGAGAGATTCCTGCAGTGGTTCGTACCAGTAGAGAGACTGGGGAGAAAAACACCAGCCCATTGAGCAGAGAGGTAAGGTCAAGTGCATCTGTTTTCAGCTTTGCGTTCATTTTGATTCACCTCGTTATATTTGGATTTAATATAAGGAATAAACAGTGTTTTCATGAAGTGAGAAAAAACTTCTTCTTCATATGTACAGCACTTTTTGAAATCGATTTGGTGGGACAGCTGACATCCGCCACCGCAGAAGCCACCGATTTTACAATCCTTACACTCCGCATAAGAATTGCAGGTTACAGCGACGGGCCGATAATTTGTTAAATTTTCATAGGAAAAATCAAAAAGGCTGTACCTAGATCTACCAACTGTGCAAGTACAACGATATGTTTTCAGATTCATATCAACATAAAAAACATTACTGGATGACGAAGTGCTCCAACAATAACTATGTGTTTGTTTATGCTCCCGCAAATTCAACTTTAGGCCCATTTTGTCGGCAAAGTTATAGCAGGTCTTTAAAAATGCCGCGTGAACATTGTCCGGGAGAGGCTTGCTTTGAAGCTCAGCGAGAATCTCACTTTCCATCATGATGTCAGGGAAATTTGTTTCATACAAACGATCATCTACTCGACCAATAGTCCACGCAAAGTTTTTATCCTGCAAAAGCTGTAACTTCTTCAAGTCATCCAGTGTATTCCAGATTTCTTTATGATTGTGCCTATCGATATTGGTTCCTAAGTCCACATGGATGCCGTAATGCAGAAGTGTCTTAATACAGCACAGGAGTTTGAAAGTTTCATTTGTATTGTTCCGGCTCGGATCAAGATCGTATCGCGTCATATAATTTAACGCCATACTGTCGATTGTGGGATAAATACCGCTGATGAAGCGACGATTGATGATAAATTTCTTCAAATAATACGAAAGGAAACTTCCGTTTGTGGTGATATGAACAGTGGTTTTGTGCTCTTTGCAAAATTGGAGAATTTTATCAATTACTTTCTCATTCTCGATCAGCAAGGGTTCGCCACCAAATAAACCCAGTCGAACGGTCTTGTTCGGATTTGCTTCCATATACTGTGCAATGATACTTAAAATTTTATCCAGAGTTTCATCACTGATAAGTTTCTTTTCCAAGGTTTTATCGTTTTGCTGATAGCAGTAAGTACAGTGCATGTTGCATTTATACGTAATTGTTAAGATGAAAGTGACTTCTTCGCTTGACTTGTTTGAGTCGGTTTCATCGCTATCCAGCATTTTGTGGTATACTTCTTCGCTCACACCATGGTGGAGGAGATCTTTTGAGATGAGGAAACATCTATTGCTGTACGTATCAACAATAACACATTTTTCGGAATCAACATCTTCTAAATATTTATTTCCAAGGACCTGTGTCAGATCAAAATTCCCCTGTGCGTCTTTGGTTTCCACAAGCGTTCCGTTTTTCAATTCATAAAACATGGTTCCATTATACAGAAAAATCCCAAGAAGCAAACATTTGCTCCTTGGGAAACCGTCACTGATCAGTAGAGGCGGTGCCCGTTGTCATCATCGCAGCTAACGATAACAACCGCGTCGTTTGCCTTCATCTCTTCCAGCTCTTCATTGGAAAAAGTTACGGTATACATTTTCTGTTTCTTCTTTCTTTTTGGTTTTATTCAGCTTGGGAGCTTTCGTTTGTTCGTATCCCTTGCTGTGACTGTATTGTAGCACATCCTGCCGACCGGCAACATATCGTGCCGAGTTACTTGAAAATAACACAAAACGATAAGTTTTCAGTAAAAGTTGAACCGTTCACTGGAAATCCGCTGTGCCATCCTTTATAATAATAGAGATATTACTTCTATAGGAGGGTTTAGGGATGAAGAATGTCTTTCTTGGCGAGTACGTCAAGCAGCGGCGGCTGGATCTGGGTTTGACCCAGGAGCAGCTTTGCGATGGAATCTGTGAGCCTATGACTCTTTCCCGGCTGGAAAATGGGAAACAGACCCCCAGCCGCAACCGGATCAATGCCCTTTTGCAGCGTCTGGGCCTGCCGGATGACCGCTATTTTGCTCTGCTGAGTAAAAATGAACTGGAGATGGAAGCTCTTCAGAAAGAAATTGTTGCCTGCAATGTGACCGAAAAGGTGCCGGAGGGCTTTGAGAAGCTCGCACAATTTGAAAAGCTGGCAGATCCGGATGATCAAATTGCGCAGCAATTTGCCCTGCGTTCAAGGGTACTTCTGGGACGCTTAGATGGACGCTACACGCCGCTGGAACAAATCGATCTGCTAATGCAGGCAATTCAGCTGACTGTGCCCCGCTTTGACCTAGAGAGTATAGAAAGTTTCCTTTATACAAGAGATGAAATCACAATTATCAATCAGATTGGGCTTGCTTACTCTGATGCTGGCCAAAATAAAAAAGCAGCTGAAATCTACTATCAGCTGCTTAAGTATGTGCGTAAGCATTTTAAGGAAACCATAACATCTATTGGGGTGTTGCCTTTGGTCCTTTATAATTATGCTCGGGTACTGGATTTGTGCGGTCGCTATGAGGAAGGAGCTGCACTCGCTAAAGAAGGACGAGAAGCCTGTATTCAATATGGACATTACCAAGTATTGCCCCGATGTCTGGAAATTGAAGCGGAATGCCGACATTTTATGGGCGATGACGAAATCAGCAAAGAATTGTACTACCAATCGTATTATCTCTGCAAAGTCATTGGATATCAAATCGGGTTAGAGGTTGTCAAAAAAGAAGCGAAAGAATACTTGAACATCGATTTTATGAGTTAACCCATGTCTCCAACGCCCGGCATAGCATCACATGGCTGGATAGAAGGTCTGTCCGGATTCTCAGGCTGATCAGAACCGTCAGGCTGTTCCGTTTCGGTCACACCAGGCTGCGGCGTGGGCAAGTCTTCAGGCTCAGCGGCAAAGCAGGGGACAGCCAGTAGACTGGTGGCCAGAACAATAGAGGCAATCAGGGTAAAGATACGTTTCATCATTTGTTTTTCCTTTCGTTTTATGTTGTTTTCTTGTTGGCAAAAGGATACCACTACAAGGCCATACAGACCATATCGTGCTGTGTTGCTTTTTTCTAACACAAAACGACGGGTTATACTGAGAATGAGGTCAGATGCTTTCCAATCGGCTTGTGATGCAGCAAGCACTAAAAATAAGAGAATGGCCACCCAAACCAATGCCGTCAAGTCGTTGTCGGATGAAGTGGATTTTAGTTTGTCTGGGAGTAAGTGCACGGTTTCTGCACGGTTTTTGCACGGTTTCAAAACGTGCAAAGGGTGCAAATCGTTGCAAAATCGGACAAAGGGTGCAGAAATTACCGGGTAAAAAATCACATTGCTTTGATTAAAAATAACGATGACTCGAAACTTCCATAAATTGAGACGAACCGGCGGCTTGCTCTCTTAATCAGTGGGCCCAGGGTTCGAGTCCCTGGAGGTGCACCAGATATTGAACGTCAAATCGCAAGATTTGGCGTTCTTTCTTTATGTAGGAAAGCGGCTGCACACTTTCTGCACACCGTTTGCACATTTCCCGAATAGTGGGTCTTTCTGCGCAAGGTTTGCATAGCCTGCTTTCCTTTGCATAAAAAGAAGAAATTTTAGGCGAACAAGGCTCTCGTCAATTCTCTGCGTTCGTCTGCGTCCATCAGCCGGATGGCTTCAAGGATCTCCTTGCCGGAGATTTTTGTTGCCGCCGGCTTTTCATTTTGCCGGGGCTGGGGTGCTGCCGGGGTCAGGTCTTGGGAATAGAAGTTCGCTTCGATCTTCTCGGTCAGTTCCAGCCGGGGCTTGTCCTGCGTGTGGGCGTAGGTGTCCATCAGGACAGATGCGGTGGCGTGACCTGTATTGCCCTGCACCGACTTGAAGTCGCCGTCCGACTGCAAGAGCTGATAGGTGGCACTGGAGTGCCGCAGACCATGGAACACGATCTGTTCAAACTCCGGGTGCTTCGCTCTCCACAGACGGTACCATTTCGTCAGCAGCTCCGGTGCGATGGGCAGACCGTCCGGGAGCCGGAACAGCTGTCCGCAGTTGCTGTACTTCTCCGGGGCGCTCTGCTCGTCCTGCTTGAGCTTTTCAAGCCATGCTTGAAGTTCCTCTTTCAGAGGTTTGGTCATATACAGGATACGATTTGACTTCTTGGTCTTGGGCTTTTTCAGGATGAGAGAGGATTTGCTACCCTCACGCCTGTCCGGGAACGTGTAGTAGACCTGCTTGGGGTCGAGCTTTTCCAGAGCGTCCTTGTTGGCTCGCTGCATGGTCTTATTGACCGAGATAGTGCCACGCCCATCGGCTGCATCAAAGTCCAGATCACTCGGCTGTAGGCCGAGGATTTCGCCCTCACGGAGCGAAAGGATCATGCTCATGTGCACCGCTAGATGCAGGGCAGGGTTCTCGATGGTCTGCAACGCTGCCAGCATGGTTTTCTCGTCCCAGATGGTGCGTTCCTCGATGTTGACCTTGGGGGCATCACGGGGCAGGGGAATCTTGTGGATCAAGTCCCATTCTACCGCATAGGAAAATGCGGTCTTGAGTAGCGTGTGGACTTCGTGGATGGAGGTGCTGGACAGCAGCCGCTTCTTTTGCTTGTCGGAAAGCTTCTGTTTCACACCGTGCACATACTGCCCGCAGGGGGTCTTGGCAAGGGTAGCATAGAACTTTTCAATGTCGTAGGTTCGCAGCTCCTGCACCTTGCGATTGCCGATATAGGGCACGATAAGGTTCTGCACCATCGCCACGGACT
>NZ_QUFG01000020.1:7063-14057 GCF_003478405.1 Faecalibacterium sp. AF28-13AC
GGCACGATAAGGTTCTGCACCATCGCCACGGACTGGGTGTAGGTCTTGGGTGACCACTTGTGTTTGGTGGACTGGATCGGAAGCCACTTGTACAGCATTTCCTCGACCGTTATGGTGTCGGGAACAAGGAACGTGCCGTCCAGCAGTTCTTTCTCGACCGTGATTTTTCGCTCCTGCGCCTCCTTCCTGGTCTTGAAACTCTCCCAGCCCTCGCAGGGCTTGCCGGAATGGTCTTTGTACTTATAACGGACGGAGTAGGAATCTCCGCGCTTCATAATAGATGCCATAGATTACCTCCCTCAGACCGCCGCAAACCAGTTGTCAAAGCTCTGCTTGTTTACCCGGATACTGGTGCCGATGCGCAGCACCCGAAAATCCTTCGTGGTGTTGCACAGGTTGTACGCAGCGCGAGGAGAAATCGCCAAAAGCTGGGCGATTTCCTCCACCCGGTAAACAAGAGGTTCGTGCTTGGCTGCTTTGGTCTGGTCAGAAGATTCAATGGCAGGGGATTTAGACGCTTTCATTGTAACCGGGTTCGAGTCCTTTTGCAAGAACTTATTCGTATAATTTTCGGATTTCACAGTTTCGGTCATGTCAGGCCGATTCATATTCATAGGCAGACCTCCAATTCCTTGTAACCGAACGCCTGTAACCGGGTAGGAAAACTCTCTTTTTCTGCACACAGGCTGTCCGATGCACTTTATACTTTTTCTTATTCTTTTAAGGTTACATGGTTACAGAAAGAGGAAAACGCAGCGGTCATGCGGCTTTTGCGCCGTAACTGAGGTGTAACCGAATCTGTAACCAGACGTGTAACCGCTGCTCGTCAGAAGGGAAAGCCCAGCTGCTGGGCTTCCGCATCCGTTATTTCGGAGAAATTTTCAGCCCCGGCTTCGGGGCTAGTTACGCGCTCCCAGCCTTTCTGAACACCGTACTTCGGGTAACGCTTGGCGGTCTTGTGCGCCTGCCAGCCTTGAATATCGCCGCGCGAAATTCCGGTGTTCATGATCTCACAGATGGCACGGGTCTCCCACTCAGCCGGGATATTGGTGTTGCCCAGTGCCTCCGCATAGAGCTGCTTGGAACACACCCGGTCCCCCATGTAGTCTTCCAGAAAGGCGTAGATCATGCCAGCCTGTGCATCTTCCTGCATGAAGTCCTGCTGATGGGCTTGCAGCGTTTCCTGCATGGCGGGGCTGAACGCCAGCTTATAATCGCCGCTGTTGTAGATAGTCATAGCTTCTGCCCAAAGCTGGTCGATATAGGCACGGGAATCTTCCTCGTTGTTCAGAATGTGCACCTCGGCCAGTTCTGCATCCACCGGGATGGGGATAAAACGGCGGTTGCCGGTGCGGTCACGGGGCAAAAAATCCTGCCGGTTGGTCGTGCCAGCAAAGACGCACTGGCGCAGACGGTCGGCAGGATGGGCCTCGTAGGGGATTTTATAGGTCTCCTTCTGTTTGCTGAGAAAGCTCTTGATCTCCTCGATGCTCTTGGCATTGGCGGTGGCGATCATCTCCGACATTTCGATGATCCAGTGGCCTTGCAGCTTTCGGTACACGTTGTCATCGTCCAGCCGCCGCAGGTCATCCGAGAACCACTCGTCCTTGACCGCCAACAGCCGAAAAAAGGTGGACTTCCCAACACCTTGCCCGCCCACCAGACAGAGCATGGTTTCAAATTTACATCCCAGCTGGAACACCCGCTTGATGGCTCCCAGCAGGAAGATCTTCATGGCTTCGCAAGTGTATTCGTCCTCCGCAGCACCGAGGAAATGATGCAGGACATGGGGAATCCGTTCAGTCCCATCCCATTTCAGACTGTTCAGATAATCCCGGATGGGGTGGTAGCGATTCTCGTTGGCAACGATGCGGATGGCGGATTCGATCTTCTTCTCGCTGAAAATGCCGTACTTCTCCATTCGCCGTAGGATATACTTCATGTCGGTGTCGTTCAGGGTCTTGCCGGAGCGGGGCCAACCCACAGGCTTTACGATGTCGATGCGCTCACTCAACAAGTTCAGCCGGATGGCATCGGCAAGCACATGGTCATTCTGCAAAATCGTGATACAGTTCTGGATCGTCCGCTGAATTTCGCCATTGGAGTGCTTGGTCAGCATTTCTTTCACATCGGTAACGGTTCGGGGAGCGCGTTTTTCTTGATTGACTTCTTTGCTCAATAAACATCACCTCGTACTATCATTGAAAACAATTTTCTGGTTTTTCCGCAGTATGCGGCTCTTCGGATTTCCGCTGCGCCTGTTCCGCCTGCAAACGGCTCAACAGGTGCAGAACTGAATCCCGTGCTTTCTCCTTGACCTGCTCCTTGCCCTTCTGTCGGACTTCCGGCTTTAGCAGCTTTTCCTGCAGACGTGCAGCGGTGGATTGCATGGTCTTGAGGAACTTGTCCAGCACGGTATCCAACCGATGGGCAGCGTACTCTCTCGTGGCCTGCGGAGCCTTGCGTTCCGGGGACAGCACCCACTTTTTTGTGTCCTCGATCATCCGCATATCTTCCTTGCGGGTCTCGGTGCGCACCACGTCCGTCACGACCTCCACCGCCTTGTCATAGGCCGCAGCCGAAACATTTTCCAGCAGGGTCTCCATATCCGAAACTTTCAAGGTCAATTCGTCCAGCTTGCTTTGCTGGGCGGCAAGTTGCTCCTTCTGCTTGGCGAGGATGAAGTCCTGTTTTTCCAGATATTTGCTGTTGCCGTATTCCGCTTCTTCCTCCAATTCCAGCCCGTGCCGCTTGGCGATCTCAAACAGCATCTTTCGGCAGGCGGCATCAAAGGTGATCTTGCGGTTGTTGCGGCGGCTGAGGGGCTTGTCCGGGTCGGGCAGGTCGAAGCCCAACGCTTCCAGTGCCTTTTCCTGCTGCGGAGCGATCTCGCCGTACTTGTTCTCGCAGTCGAACACATGACGCTCGTGGATGTGGGGTGTGCTTTCGTCCAAATGCAGCGCCCAGTCCAGCACATGAACGTGGTCGCCATACTTGACCTTGAACTCCTCAATGAACTCGGTGACGATGTTCAGCAAGTCCTCTGCCGAAGCGTGTTCGTCCAGCGTCCCAAGCTGGTAGATGGTCTCCTCCGGGCAGGTCTTGCGGCTGGACAGCAGGTCAGGAATGGAGCGATTACGCTCCGTGTGCCGAATCTTGGCGTTACGCTCGTTCTGGTTTTCGATGAAGGCCGTGTAGTGGGTCTCGTAGAATTGCTGTTCCACATCTGAGAAGGTCGCTGCCAGATCGTCCGGGTCGGGTGGAGCGAGAGCCGAACGGAAACCGTGAAAGCAGTCCCAGTAGATGTTGCCCTTGGCTCGTTCCGGGTCGATGTGTTCACGGTTGGAAAGATTGAAACTCCGGTCATTGTGCTTGGGGTTATAGGTGCCGTAGGTTCCGGCTCGTCCGTTGTGTCGTGTTAATTTCAGATGTGCTCAGTTTGAACACATTGACTTAGGCTGCGACAGTTTACCTCATGTAGACAAATTGTCCACATGAGGTGAGCCGTAACGCATAAGGTTTTTCTGGTGAATGACGCTTTGTGTCATTCACCACATCAACTGGCCATTTTGACCAGTTGATATTGGGTGCGCCGTTCTCCCTGCATGGCTTTCCTGCCCCCTTCCGGCGGCGTTTTCCGGCTCTCCTTCTCAGGGTCATCGCCGGGTATTCCATGCAGACGGTCATACGGTTTTCAAGGTTCAACGAGCAAAACGGCAACAAAAAAGCCGTCACAAAACAGACCAGCTCTGCCTTCGCTTTTTCTGGAAGGTCATGCTAGTCGGTTATGTAACGGCTGAAAGCCAAAATGTTCATCCCCGCAGGGTCTGAACGAATATGTAAAAATATGTTATATTAAATTATTGGAATAGATTACCATAAAAATCGAGCCGTGTCAACGTGAACTTGTCGGGGCGAGGCCCCTCCATCTTGCTGCGCAAGACCGTTCTGTCGCTTAAAAGCCCCACTGGGGCTTTCATTGCTCCGCTGCGCTGCGCAAACGCGAACTTTTGAGAACACGCTGATTTCGGCAGCTTGCAAGAAAAAGAAAGGGGAACTTTGGCAAAAAGAGAGAGGACTGGACGGTGCCAGCCCTCTTGACAAGTTTTTTAAATCAGAAACAGGTTATCGTACCATACTCTCAAACCGTTTCTGCAAGCGTTCAAACGTTTCGTCATCCACGGTCAGAAAGGTTCGCAGCGACCGCAAATTCAAACGGTGATTCGGCATGAGCTTCAATTCGGTATGTTGAACATCTGATGCATCTGTGAACACTGGCCGACCGCATAGTATTATTCTACTTTTATCATACGGTAGCCCACACCAATATGTGTTTGGATGTATTGCGGGGACTCCTCTGTTGGCTCCAGCTTTTTCCGCAGTGTTGCCATAAATACCCGCAGGGAAGCCACATCGTTATCCCAACTGCGGCCCCAGATATTTTGTGTGAGAAAGGTATGGGTCAGTACCTTGCCGACATTCTTGGACAGCAGACACAACAGCTTATACTCCATGGGTGTCAGGTGAAGTTCGTTTTCATCCAGATAAGCGCATCCCCCGGCATAATCCACTTTCAACTTACCATTCACAAATACAGAACTGGCAGTAAACATCTCTGCCGTCATCAGAGAGAGTCTTCGCTGCGTCACCCGAAGTCGAGCCAATAATTCTTCAACAGAAAAAGGTTTTGTCAGATAATCGTCAGCTCCGGCATCCAATGCATGAATCTTGTCATTATCTTCACTTCTGGCGCTAATTACAATGATGGGGGCATTGGACCAGGAGCGTACCGTTTGAATGACTTGAACGCCATCCATATCCGGCAAGCCCAAATCCAGCAAGATGATTTCAGGATTGTGCGATGTGGCCTCCATAATGGCTGTCGAGCCACTGGGCGCTACCACATAACGATAATCATTTGTTTTCAATGTGGTTGTAATGAGATTTCGTATAGATGGATCATCCTCAACCACTAATATCAAAGGTTTATTCATGAAGCTCTACCTCCCCGGCGGGTAATGTAAATGTAAACACAGTACCATTTGGCTGATTGTCTGATACGGTGATCGTGCCGCCGTGGGCGGTCACAATGGACTTACAGAGGGACAGCCCCAATCCAAGGCTTCTGCGGCTGTCGACCACTTTATTGGCCCCACTATAAAACATATCGAAAATACGGGGTTTCTGCTCATCGGGAATCCCAGGGCCGTTGTCGGAAACGGAAACCGTGACCCATTGCTCTTTTTGATCGGTATGTATTTCAATTACTGAACCGACAGGGGTATATTTGATGGCGTTGTCAACCAAATTGATAATCACCTGAACGATCAGCTTCGCATCAATGTGGGCAAGGATAAAGTCATTCCCGCTGGTCACACGAATGGTGTGTTCTTTACTCTTTCTGTTGATGTGCTTCAGTGCTTCAGAAACGACCTCATCCATGAGTTCGATACTCCGAGTTAGATTGACCTGTCCGCCCTCAATTCGTGTGACTGCCAGCAGGTTTTCAACGAGATTAATCAGCCACATGGAATCGTCATAAATATCGGTAAAGGTCTGCTCCCGCAATGCATCATCCATCTTTTTATAATTTGCAAGCAAATTGTCTGCGCTGCCAGAAATCGCTGTCAAAGGGGTTCGAAGATCATGAGAGATTGCCCGCAGCAGGTTAGCACGAAGCTGTTCATTTTGCGCCAGAAGAGCCGCTTCCTCTTTTTCTTTGGCGTTTTTGATGTTTTCAAGTGCCAAAGCGCACTCGCCCAGAATAGAGAGGAGTACGCTGTTTTCGAAAGAGTCCAGCGGAATACCGT
This sequence comes from Faecalibacterium sp. AF28-13AC, assembly GCF_003478405.1. Taxonomy (NCBI): domain Bacteria; kingdom Bacillati; phylum Bacillota; class Clostridia; order Eubacteriales; family Oscillospiraceae; genus Faecalibacterium; species Faecalibacterium sp. AF28-13AC. The sequence goes on from NZ_QUFG01000020.1 coordinate 12,874, forward strand.
TCACCGCAATACCAGCCACTCCATATACATGCTGGTTGACCCGAATCGCAAGGTATAAACACTTTGCACTGGATACTGTATCTGTTGTGGCACCGGCGTGTTTATTGTTTCGGAAGACCCAATCGGCGACTGCTTTCTCGTTCTCAGAAATTAAATCTTCCTGAATGCTATTAACAGCACGAAAAACGTTAGGGGTGGCAAGTTCTTTACCATCAGACAGGTAGACGACAATATCTTTTTTCAGCAGCTTCATGAGCTGCCCTGCCGTAGCGGTGATTACCGCATTCTCATCCTGCTCTTTTTGCAGAAGCTGGTTGGTTTCAAAAAGAATCTTTGTACGGTAAGCTGTATGGGCAGATTGTTTCGCATTTTCTTTCAGCCGGGTAGCGAGAGATCCGGAAAGCAGTGTTACTATAAACATAATGGTAAAGGTAACAATATAGTTCGGATCGTCAAAATGGAATGTCAGTCTCGGAGTGGTAAAAAAGAAATTGAAAACCAGCACACTGACAACCGAGGTCAGAATCCCGCACGGTCGGTTGGTTGTGATTACAGCGGCCACAAGTACGCCTAATATGTAAACTGCGATAATATTACTCTCCGTGAACCCAAAAGCGTCAAAGCCACAGCCAATCAGTGTAGCTACCAGCAATACGACGATACTTTTCAGAACATCACGCAGGGGCATCGCATCTGCCTGCGCCTTACGCTTTTTTCCTGATAGCTGGTTCCTGTGCTGGCATCCGGTATCACATGAATATCCAGATTAGGTGCGCTGGAAATCAGGCGTTCCGTCAAGGTAGGCTTGCTGAAAATATTCTTTCGTGCAATGGTACTTCGTCCAATTACGATTTTTGAGATGCCGGAAAGACGGGCAAATTCCGCAATCTGATAAGGCACGTCATCGCCATAACTTGTCTCAATCGTAGCGCCAAGTTGCTGGGCCAGACGCTTATTATCCTGCAAACGCTTTTTATCATCGTCACCCATCGCCGCTGTATTTGGCGTTTCCACATAAAGAGCGGTAAATGTTCCCCGAAAGGCTCTTGCCATCCTTGCAGCAGTCCGAATGATTTTTGCATTGGATGGCGACGAGGAAAGACATGCCAGAATGCGCTCGTCTGTATGGTAATCGCCTCGGCTCTGTACTCTGGCGCTTTCCGTCAGCAAGTTCACCCGGTCAG
>NZ_QUFG01000021.1:0-14039 GCF_003478405.1 Faecalibacterium sp. AF28-13AC
GCGACCATGAACATCAAGCTGACACTGGGAGAACGGCTCAAAGACCTGCGTGTGGAGCGAAATCTGAAGCTGGAAACGCTGGCAGAGCAGACGGGGCTGTCCAAATCGGCACTGTCGAAATATGAGAGCGACGATGTGACCGACCTCAGCATTTATGCGGTGACAACGCTGGCTGAGTTCTATGGCGTGACCACGGACTACCTGTTGGGCGTGACGGAAAACAAAAAACGCCCAGATGCAGTCCTTTCGGACTTGCATCTGAGCGATGGCGCAGTGGACGTATTAAGGAATGGAAAATTCAATCATCGGCTGCTGTGCGAGCTTCTGGAACATCCCGATTTTGCCCGGTGGATGACCGACCTTGAGATCTGTGTGGACGGGCTGGTCAGTGACCGCATCCGGGACATGAATGCCATGGTAGAAGCTACCCGACAGGAGCTGGAAAAGCGATACCATGCCGATACAGAGGACCTGACCATGCGGACACTGAAAGCGGCGCAGATCAACGAGGACGAGTATTTCGGGCGGATCCTCTATGATGAGCTGGCTGCGATCTTAAAGCAGATCAAAGCGGCACATGGAACCGATAAAACTACATCGGACGGTGCAGCAATCGAGCAAGCAAAAAAGCAGCTTGAAAATGCGCAGAAGTTTGAAGGTTCTCCGTTGGAAAAGAAGATGAATGTCCTGATGGGACAGATCGGCATCGACTATTCCAAGCTGACAAAAGAAGAACAGATGACCCTGCTGCGGGTGTTCAACAAATCCTCCATGTTGAAGCACCGCACAAAGGCAGGGATGCGGGGGAAGCACAGACGTTGATCATTTGCCCTGCGCCTTATAGGAGAAACGCTGCTGCGGCAGGACGGGAGAACGTACACCATTGGTTCCTCTGCAAGCCTGTGCTGGGTGGGCAAAGACCGTCAACTGCCATGCCCATCCGCGCATCCCTCTGCCGCAGAACAGGTGCTTGCCGCATTTGCTCGCAGCCCCTTTTCCGCATCAGCCGGAACCAAGGTGTAACACACTAGACTTTGCAAGCAAAGTCGTGTGCCAACGAGCGTTCCGCCGCTCTTTGGAATCTTCCCGGCAGGGCACTGGAAAATGAGGTGCCCTGCGCAGCGCGGCACGTCCGTCATCTCGCACAAAAAATGAACCGCAAGTTTTACTTGACAATTCGCAGAATATGCACTATCATAGCCATAAGATGAATATAATGTTTATAACGATATACTCAATTTGAGAGTGAGGTATTTCATGGCGATCAATGATAGTGCTGTCGTCCCGCTTTACCAGCAGGTAAAGGATGACATTCGTGCCGCGATCGAGAGCGGCAAATACAAAACCAATGAGAAGATCCCCCCGGAGCCGGAACTGAGTGCAGAATACTCTGTCAGCCGCATCACGGTGCGCCGTGCGGTGGAAGAGCTGTGCGCCGAAGGGTATCTGGTCAAAATGCAGGGGCGCGGCACCTTTGTCAGTAAGCCCCGCATCCATCGCAAGTTTACCAGCGGCAGAAATGCTGCCAGTTTTACGGAGACCTGCAAAGAAAACGGTATGGTGCCGGGTGCCCGGCTGCTGAACCGTCAGATCGTGCCGGTGCGTAAGGATGAGGAAGCCTTCTTCCATGTAGGCCCGGAAGCCTTGCTCATCTATATCCAGCGTCTGCGCACCGCCGATGGTCAGCCGGTTTTTCTGGAGAACCTGTTCCTGCCCTACGAGCCTTATAAGAACCTGATGAGCGAGAACCTCAATGATGTTTCCATGTTTGACACCATTGAGCGCATCTCCGGGCTGCGCCCTGCGACGACCTCCTGCCAGCGTATCGAGGCGGTACGGGCTTCGGCAGAACAGGCACAGCTGCTCAACCTTTCGCTGGGCGAGCCGCTGCTGTATCTGAACGCCTACTTCCATGACCAATATGACCACCCGCTGTGCATCGGGCGGCAGTATTACATTGGAAGCCGGTATATGTTTGAGTTTTAAGCACCGATCAATTCCCTAAAAAGAGCGTCTTTTCCGTGCGGAAAAGACGCTCTTTTTATCGTTCTACGGAAGGTTATTGGTGAAACTGCTAAAATATAGGGGAAGTGCTTTGTGCACTTTACCAAAGTAAAGATTTTTTTAGAAAAACCTCTTGACGTCTGTGCAAAATGTGGTACTATGTACATGACGATTATGACGTCTATAACGAATGGGACGATACAGACGCCGAAGAGATGAAGGAACCACAAGAAAGGTCGTGGATGCGTATGAACCGAATCATTCTTGCTTCGCACGGAGGGCTGTCTGCCGGAATGAAGGACACCGTGCAGATGATCCTTGGCGAGTTGCCGAACCTTTATGCCCTTGCCACCCTGCGGGATGAGACCGAGCCGATCACGGTGGCGGCACGCCGGCTGCTGGACGGCTTTGCAGCAGAGGATGCTGTGTACATCGTGACCGATGTGATGGGCGGCAGCGTGAACAACGAGATGCTGACCCTGCTGCCGGAGTATCCGGCTGTGCACCTGATCTGCGGCATGAACGCTTCTCTGGTGCTGACCCTTGCTTCCAACGACGAAGCCCTGACACAGGACGAACTGGCCGAGTGCATTGCAGATGCCAAGGCGCAGATCATTGATTGTAACCTGCTGCTGAAAAACGCAGCCCAAGATGAGGAGGATGACCTATGATCAAATTAGTACGTCTGGACTACCGCCTGCTGCACGGTCAGGTGGTATTCTCGTGGACCGGCCATGTGGGCGCACAGCGCATCATCGTGGTGGACGATGACGCCGCCAACGACGAGATGAAAAAGTCCGCCCTGCTGCTGAGCAAGCCCGCCGGTGTCCGGGTGAACATCTTTACGGTGGATAAGGCCATCGCCAAGATGCCCAAGGTGGAGCAGCTGGACGAGAAGATCATGATGATCTTCGGCAACACCGCTGCCCTGCTCAAGTTCTGTCAGGCATACCCCAAGATCAAAGAGATCAACTACGGCGCTGTGGCCAACAAGCCCGGCTCCAAGGCCTTTGATCAGTCGGTGTTCCTGACCCCGGAGGAGCAGGCCGACACCCAGAAGCTGCTGGATATGGGCATTAAGATCTACAGCCAGCAGACCCCCACCTTTAAGGTAGTACCCATCGATCACACCTGATCGTAAGGAGATAAGAAGGAGGAATTGACCCATGTTTGTTACCGCACTGCTTCTGGGTCTGGTTGGCGTGTTCTGTATTCTGGACTCGCGCATTCTGGGCCGCATGAACTTCGAGCGTCCGCTCATCACCTGCACCATCGTCGGTGCGCTGCTGGGTGATCTGCAGACCGGCCTGACCCTTGGCGCATCCATCGAGCTGATGAGCCTTGGCATCGTGAACATCGGCGCAGCAGCACCCCCGGACATGAACATGGCTGCCATCATCTGCGCAGCTTTTGCCATCCTGACCGATGCTTCTGCCGAGACTGCACTGGCGCTGGCCATCCCCATCGCTGTTCTGGGCCAGATGCTGGGCGTGCTGATGCGCACCATCCTGTCCAACCTGACCCACGTTGCCGACCACGCCATTGCAGAAGGCAAGTTCCGCAAGGCATGGAGCATGCACATCGTCTGGGGCACAGTGCTGTATAGCCTGATGTACTTCATCCCCATCTTCCTGTCCGTCTACTTCGGCACGGATCTGGTGCAGAAGATCGTGGCTTTCATCCCCGCATGGCTGACCGATGGCCTGAACCTCGGCAGTAAGTTCCTTACCGCTTACGGTATTGCCCTGCTGCTGTCCACCATGCTCAACCGCGACCTGACCGTCTACTTCCTGCTGGGCTTCTTCTTTGTGGGCTACCTGGGTCTGGATATCACCGCTGTGGCCATCTTCGCCGCAATTCTGGCTGTGATCCTGACCGGCCTGAAGTATGGCAAGGGCGCACCTGCCGCAGCCGCTGCCGGTGCAGCTGCTACCAACCCGGACTACGACCCGCTGGAAGATGACGACGATCTTTGATAGGAGGAAGCTGAAATGAGCAACGCAACCAAGACTGCAAAGCGCAGCGACTTCAAGAAATACTTCCAGTTCATGTGGCGCTCCCTGAACATTCAGGCCTCCTGGAACTACGAACGTCAGATGAACATGGGCTTTTTGTACGGCATCGCTCCCACGCTGGACGAGCTGTACCCCGATGAGAACGACCCCGAGCAGCTGGCGCACAAAAAGGAAGCCTACGAGCGCGAGATGGCGTTCTACAACTGCACCCCGCAGACCAGTGCCTTTACGCTGGGTCTGGCTGCCTCCATGGAAGAGCAGTACGCCGCCGACCGTGAGAACTTCAACCCGGAGACCATCAACGCCGTCAAGACCTCGCTGATGGGCCCCCTGTCCGGTGTGGGCGACTCCTTCTTCCAGGGCACTGTCCGCCTGATCGCTTTTGGTCTGGGCATCTCTCTGGCACAGCAGGGCAGCGTTCTGGGCCCCATTCTGGCTATGATCATCTCCATCGTCCCCTCGGTGCTGATTACATGGTTTGCCGGTAAGCTGGGCTACACCATGGGCAGCAAGTACCTGACCAAGCTCAACGGCGGCATGATGGACAAGCTGATGTACGTCTGTGGCATCGTAGGCCTGATGGTCATTGGTGCCATGGTGGCAAGCATGGTGGGTCTGACCACCCCCATCACCTTCGCAAGCACCGGTCTGGTGCTGCAGGATGTGCTGAACAGCATTCTGCCGAATCTTCTGAACCTTGGCATCGTGATGCTGATGTACACCCTGATCCGCAAAAAGGTCAAGACCGGCTGGCTGCTGGTCATCTGCATCGTGGGCGGTGTTGCCATCAACGCCCTTGGTCTGTTGGTGTAACCGGGACTCCGGCTTACATAGATATCCGTACGCCTGTAATTTGTGATTCATCAGAACAATAGGAAAATAATTTGGAGGATTGCATTATGTATAACATTGATCTGGCAAACGTCAAGTCCATCGTGGCAGACATCGTGGCAAAGCACAACGTGGAGAACGTGGCCTTTGTTGGCTGCGGCGCTTCCAAGGCAGAGCTGTACCCCGCAAAGTACTTCCTGGCAAACTGCAGCAAGAAGCTGCGCGTGGCACACTACACCGCCAACGAGTTCAACTACGATACCCCCGATTGGCTGGGCGACACCACCGTGGTCATCACCGCTTCTCTGGGCGGCAGCACCCCTGAGACCGTCAAGGCCAACAGCGTGGCAAAGGCCGCCGGTGCAACCGTTGTCAGCGTTACCCACGCTGCCGGTTCTGCCCTGACCAAGGAAGCTGACTACACCATCGTTCACGGCTTTGAGGCCAACTACGCTGCCAAGCTGGAAAAGATGGGCTACGTTCTGGCACTGGCTGTGGAGATTCTGCAGCAGGTGGAAGGCTTCGACAAGTACGACAAGATGATCGAGGGCCTGACCAACGTGTTCGAGGCTGCCGAGAACGCTGCCAACTCTGCCCGCAAGTCTGCCAAGGAGTTCGCTGAGAAGTACAAGGACGCTCCCGTCGTCTACGTCATGTCCAGCGGCGCTTCCATGGAGGTCGCTTACTCCACCTCCATCTGCCTGATGATGGAGATGCAGTGGGTCAACTCCGGCTCCTTCCACAGCGGCGAGTTCTTCCACGGCCCCTTCGAGATCGTGGACAAGGACGTGCCCTTCATCCTGCTGATGAACGACGGCAAGACCCGTCCCGTGGATGCCCGCGCACTGACCTTCCTGCACCGCTTCGATGCTCTGACCACCGTTGTGGATGCAAAGGATTACGGTCTGGGCAATGCTGTGGACAGCAGCGTCATCACCTACTTCAACCCGCTGATGCACACCGCTGTGTTCCGCGTCTATGCTGAGGAGCTGTCCTACGTCCGTCAGCATCCGCTGACCCTGCGCCGCTATATGTGGAAGCTGGAGTACTAAGCGGTTAACCGGAATCAATAGACCCATGCTTGGGGGGAGGGGCTTGCCCCTCCCCCTTTTTGATGAAGAGGGAAATGAAGAATGATTGAAGCAGTGATTTTTGATATGGATGGGGTGCTGGCGGATACGGAATATTACTACGAGAACCGCCGTAAAAACTTTCTGCTGGAAAACGGCATCCCCATCCCGGAGGGCAACTTCATCGGCTCCAACGAAAAAGCCATCTGGGAAGCCATTGTCCCCAACGACCCTGTGCGCCGTCAGGAGATGCTGATGGCTTATCGGGAATACCGCAAGGCTCGCCCCACCCCCTACGGCAAGCTTACCGACCCGCAGGCAGAGCCGCTGATGAATGCGCTGCGCAGCCGGGGGCTGAAGGTGGCGGTGGCGTCCTCCAGCGCAGCGCCGGATATCATGAAGATGCTCACGGAGGGTGGGCTGAAAGCGATGGTGGATTTCGCCTTCAGCGGCGAGGACTGTGCCGCCCATAAGCCTGCGCCGGACATCTACCTCAAGGCACTGAAGGCACTGGGGCTGACGGCAGACAAGGCCATTGCGGTGGAGGATTCTCCCACGGGCATCGCCTCCGCAAAGGCGGCAGGCCTGAAGGTGCTGGCACTGAAGCCCCGCCACGGCGAGCCGCTGGATCAGTCCGCCGCAGACTGCATCATCACCCGGCTGATGGATGTAAAGGAGCATCTGGACTGAGATGGAAGCGATCAAGAACGGCCTGCGCAAAAACCTGAGCCCAGCACAGCTGTGGAGCGGCGCACGCTTTTTTCTGCTGCTGAATCTGGGACTTATCATCTATGCAGTAGCACTGAACTTTTACTGTGCGCCCAACCACTTTGTATTTGGCGGCACTACCGGCCTTTCCGTCGTGCTGGCCACCTGCTTTCCGGCTCTGAGCGTCAGCACCTTTATGTGGATCACCAATGCGGTGCTGGATGTGCTTGGCTGCGTCTTTCTGGGCATAAAGACTATGGGCTGGACGCTGTACTCCTCCTTCATGCTCAGTTTTTATTCCAGTATGTGCGAAAAGCTGTTTCCCGTGTCGCAGCCTTTGACGGATGATACCCTGCTGGAGCTGTGCTTTGCGGTGGCGCTGCCTGCCATTGCCAGCGGCATTGTGTTCAACATCGGGGCATCCACCGGCGGAACCGAGATCGTGGCCATGATCCTGCACAAGTACATCAAGGTGGAGATCGGCAGGGCGCTGCTGCTCAGCGATATCGGCACGGTGCTGTTTGCGGCTTACCTCTACGGCCCGCAGACCGGGATGTACTGCGTGCTGGGACTCATCGGGCGCAGCACCATCGTGGATACCGCCATCGAGAGCCTGAACCTCCGCAAGGTGTGTACGGTCATCACCTCAAGGCCGGAGCCCATCCGGCGTTTCGTTACGGAAACACTGGGACGCACAGCGACCCAGCAGGACGCCACCGGCGTGTACACCGGCGAGCCCCGTACCATGATCATGGTGGCGCTGACCCGGCGGCAGGCAGGGCTGCTGCGGGATTTCCTGCGCCGGGAGGACCCGGAGGCCTTTCTGACCATTGTCAACTCCAGCGAGATCATCGGCAAGGGATTCCAGTCCATCTGAAAACGCAGAATGCCCGCCCACTGTGGCTTTTCCACAGTGGGCGGGCATCATTATATATGGTAAATGGTTATTTACGCTGACTTCTTGAATTTGCGCTGAATTTACGCTGACTTGGCATGGTTTACGCTGAAAATACGCTGACTTGGCATGGTTTACGCTGAATTTACGCTGAAAAACGCGCGCCGCGCGATTAGCTTTTTTGCCGCGCGTTTTCTAAGGCTCAATCCTCCAGCCTGCCGTGGTCACACCCAAGCGACAAATAGTGCCCCATCTCCCCTCTCAGCACAAGCCGGGTATACTCCAAGGGCTTGTTATAGAGCAGCCAGTCCAGTTCTGCCCGCTGTGCCGGAGTGTTGCCGTACTCGTCCTCCACGGCGATGCAGTCGATGGCAACGGTGGTGCCATCCTCGAACCGGGCTTCCACCCGGTTGGTGTCCATGTTGTAGCGACAGGAAAGCAATTTTGTCATAATAGTATCCTCCAAGACTTGATTTTTGGTGTGTGGTCACTCGAACCAATGCCGTCAAGTCGTTGTCAGATAAGTCGATTTTTCATTTATCTGAGAGTAAGTGCACGGTTTCTGCACGGTTTTTGCACGGTTTCAAAACGTGCAAAGGGTGCAAATCGTTGCAAAATCGGACAAAGAGTGCAGAAACTCGAAGCTAAAAATCTGCGATGTATCGTAAACAATTAACGATAAAACGTAACTTCCAAAAATTGAGGGAATCGCCCGGCGTGCGCTACGAATCAGTAGGCCGGGGGTTCGAGTCCCTTCCATCGCACCATGACGAATGTTCTTACAGCATTTAGCTGTTAAAGAGCATTCGTCATTTTTTGTTTGCTAAATAGCGACATCACAATGGGCGTAGTTCACAACTACGCCTTTTCTTGTATTCACCGACACATCGGGTGTCGGCAAAGGAAGTGCGCTTGGAATCTCGATGGTGCCCACGCAGTTGTAGTGAATGCGGAGCCGCTGCTCCCATACACCGTTGACCTTTTCTGCATTGAACACTTCGATTTTTTCCACCAGTTCATTCAGCATCCGGGGTGTCAGCTTTTTTGCTCTGGTGTACTTGCGAACCAGACTGATAAACATATCCGTTGTCATAGTTCGGCTGCTCTGCTTTTCGATTTCGGAGCGGAGCTGTTTGATTTTCTCGGTCAGCTCCTTTTGCTCGTCCTCATATCTCCGGGACATTCTGGAAAAGCGTTCATCAGAGATCTTGCCGGAAACATTGTCCTCATAGATGCGCTCAAAGAGGCCGTCCAGTTCTTCATCACGGGCAAGGAGTGCTTTCAACTCTTTCTCTTTCAGCTTGCGGTCGGCTTCGTCCGCCTGCTGGGAGTGCCCGATAACAGCTTTCAGAAAGTCGTCCTCGTAGAGGCTGGCAAACTTGGTCAGCCGCCGAATCTCGCCCAGCACCACTTCTTCCAGAAAGTCTACCCTGATGTAGTGGGTGGATTGGCAGGTGCCACGGTTACCCTTGTAGTTGGAGCAGTTGAAATACTTGATTTCCGGGTTGCCCTGATTGAAGTGAAAATGCAGATTGCAGCCGCAGTCTGCGCAGACAAGTAAGCCAGAGAACATATTGTGTTCTCCGTTGCTGGTACGACGTTTGCGCATTTTTCCGCGCTTCTGCTGTACCTGTTCAAACACGGCACGTTCAATAATGGGTTCGTGAACATTTTGGAACACTACCCAATTTTCCGGGTCGTTATGAATCCGCTTCTTATTCTTGTAGGACTTGGAGTAGGTTTTGAAGTTCAGAACATCACCACAATACTCCTGCTGGTACAGAAGATGGGTAATCGTGGAGCCATTCCACTTGGTGGCGGGGCGCGTCTTGGTCTTTCCGGGACGGCCGATGCCTTTCTGAATCCAGTAGGCCTGCGGCGTCAGGATGCCTTCCTTTTCAAACTGGGTGGCAATCTGATCTGTGCCAAAGCCCTCCAACGTCATATCAAAAATGCGCCGGACAACTTGTGCAGCTTCTTCATCAATGACCCAATGCTTGGGATTGTTCGGGTCCTTGATATACCCATAGGGAGGAAGTCCCATCGGTTCGCCGGAGTTGCCTTTGATTTTATTACTGATACGGCGTTTCTTGCTGATGTCGCGGGCATACCACTCATTGAACAGGTTTCGGATGGGTGCCAGTTCGTTTTCTCCCTCGGCCGTGTCGATGTTGTCCGAAACGGCAACAAGTCGGATGTCATGGTCCGGGAAAAATTCTTCTGTCAGCCGTCCGACCTCAATATAGTTTCGGCCCAGACGGGAAAGGTCTTTGACGAACACAGCGGCGGCTTTTCCTTGTTCAAGTTGCTGCATCATTTCAACGAAACCGGGACGGTTCATGGTCACGCCGGAAATGCCATCATCCAGAAAGTGAACCAGATTGGTATAGCCTTTTTCCTTTGCAACTTTGGTGAGCAGTTTCTTTTGGTTGCCGATGCTGTAACTCTCGCCCTCCAAATTATCATCACGGGAAAGACGCTCATAGAGAAAAGCGGTTGCTTCACGGGATTTCTTGTTACTCGACTGTTTCATACTCGCTCCTTTCTTGGGACAGTCGAATAGCAAATTCGCTTGTACACCTATATTATAACACAATCCGCTTTCTCTGTCCGCTGCCTCCCGAAAGGTCATTATAATTTTTTGCTTTCGGATTTCATCAGCCGGAGAAGAACTTCTCCTAAGGTCTGGGAACTTTCTTCTTTGAACACCGGCTCAACGATAAAGGAGCGATTGCCAATACGATAAGTCGAATCCAGAGTAAGCATCTCTGGATTTTTTGTTTTTTCAGGGTTTGTCTTTTTCGCTTGCATCGTAAAAATCCCCTTTCTTAAAAATCATAAAATGAGCCAACGGACGGCTGCTGGCAGCAGCCCACGGGAATCTCACCCCTGCATTCCTCATGCAGCCCTACTCATTGCCTGCGACGCTCTGAACGCTCGGACTTTGACGGTAAGGGAGTATCAGCCTGTCGGTATGTCATGGCCCGCAAGTAGCCGCGCTTGCATTGCGGCGTGGTGATGATCGCTCCACTTTTCAGAGAAAAGCATCATGGCGCACCCGCCGTCCGGCTCGATACAGACAGCAACGTATCCGTTTGCCCTATGATGCACCGCCGTTATCTTGCGGGCTTTCTTTATCAAGGAACAATAAGGCTTTGTCAGCCTGTAAAAGCATACCGTTTCCGATATGCTTTTACGGAACGACAAATAGCCCATAACGGGAAGCGTGGAAAGGGGACACGCTCCCCGCATGGGCTAAAAGATTATCCTACATGAAAAGCAAGGGTGCGGGTAATAAGGCGCACTTGCAGCCTGTTACGCATTTCCTCGTCCACATAGGAATAGGTATTGCCCGCGTCGTCTTTCAGCGTGCGGGTACAAAGTTTCGCTATGTAACCCTCGTAGTGCTTCAAGATCGCGCACATGGCGGTTGTGTCGCCGTTTGCCGCTGCGGAAATGACAGGGAACGGCAACAGATTTTCAGACTTCCTAACGGTATTCATCATCTGCTTTTCCCTCCAAATACTGTTTGATTTTCGCAAGCGCGGATTTCCTGTGCCGGAAAACCGTCGTGCGTACAACATTCAGCAGTTCGCCAATTTCCGCGTCGCTCATATCCAAGAAGTAGGACAAAAGGATAATGTCGCGTTTCCTTTCGGGCAAAGCGTTAAGGGCTTCGGCAAGCAGTTCATTTTTGACGAGTACATCAAAGCCGGACACTTGAAAACGGAAATAATCGCTTTCGTATTCGTCCGTTGTGAAAAGCTGCGCGAGTTCGCTTTCGCTCAAATCCGAAAAAGTAACTTCGCGTGCTGCGCGTTTCGCAAGAGTGCGGCGGTGGCTTTTCGCTTCGCCGACCAAAGTTTTCTTTGCTAATGCGTCGTACTGATGTTGTATTCTTTCCTTGTCGGAAGAAGATAGCTCCATAGAGTTCACCTCCTTCCCGCGTGGAGTAGAGGACGGGAGTTAAGGGCTTGTCCTCTCTGCCCCTTTCGCTCCGTACCCGTTCGGGAGATGGCTCTTGAGTGCGCTTTTCAGAAAAAAGTTGAAAAAAGCAAAATGCGCCCGTCCGCAAGACGCGGACGGGCGCAAAGGAAATGTAAGCAGTAGCTAAATGTATTGACAGTTCACATTCATAGCCGGAATATCCCGCTTGCGGAGCATAGCTTTTTTTGACCGCAAAGCATTAGGCGGGTTACAGTAAATAAAAATGGACACGGCGATACCTCCCCGATACCGCCGTATCCTTAAAAAAGGGCGACTTTAATACACTACCCGCAATCCATTCTATAATAGGGAACAGCGGCTTTTGCGCAATATTAAATAAAAAAGCCGATAACACATAGGTTTTTTGACCTAATGCGTTATCGGCTCTGCGTCTATGCGTCTGGCACTTTTAATCATTTTTTTTTGAATTTATTATATGTGTTAGCTAACTGTCCACAAGCCGCGTTAATCTCTCTGCCATGAGAAACTCTCATAGTAACTTCAAGTCCTGCTTGCTCTAATTGATGTTTGAATGCAACTATTTCCCGTTTCTGTGGTGCTTTAATTCTTGAATTGCTTGTTGGGTTGTATTGTAACACGTTAATCATAACTTTTTTGCCCCGAAACCATTTTGCAAGTTGTCTTACATCTGAGGGCCGGTCATTTATACCCGGTAAAAGCAAATACGCAAAGACAATTTTGCGATTATGCCTTTCAGAATAGGATAAGGCTTGCTTAACAACATCTTCAATAGCATATATGCGCATGTGAGGAATAATACGATTTCTTGCAGATTGTGTTGCTGCGTGTAAAGATATTGTCAACTGAATTTTAAGATGTTCCTCGCGCAATTTTTTTAATTGATCGACCGGACCAACTGTTGATATGGTAATGCCGTCGGTTGGAAAGTTGAGCCCATATCTATCTCGGAGAATATGGATTGCTTTTATCAAGTTGTCATAATTGAATAAAGGCTCTCCCATACCCATAAAAACGATACGGTTTACTTTTCGACGCAACAATATAATCTGTTGTACGATTTCTGACGATGTTAGATTACGAACAAAGCCATTTCGCCCGGACTCACAAAAAATACAACCAACAGGACAACCGACTTGTGTGCTCACGCAAACAGTTCCACCATCTCGCCGCTTGATAAAAACCGTTTCAATGTATTTGTTGTCTTTCAGTTCGTAAACATACTTTTCAGTATCACTGCTTTTGCAAATATTTTTTACCAACATTGATAGATTTTTTTTGCGTGGTAATTGCTTATATAATTCTTCATATAAGGCTTTTGCTTCATTCTCGCCAATAACTTCCGACATTTCTTTGTAAGTAAATCCGTATGGATCATTCCGTACTTCCGCAGGCGTATATTTAGGTAAACGTTTCATTTTTATATCCTTTCTTCTAAATAATAAAAGTTTGTTTTTCTGTATTTTTGATTACAATCTCTAATTTTTCTACATCAATGATATGCGTCAATTTGCATTTAGGGCAGAAAAGAGGAAAATCTTTTAATACAGTATTATGAAATACTTGAACTCTCGTCTTTCCGTTACAAATCGGACATTTTATCCAATATTTTTTAAGCATTATATTTCACTCGTCCTTTTTACACAAAAAAATGCAGGTCAATCCTCAACATGAGCATTGACCTGCATTTATAATGCACAGAGCAGTACAACAAAACTAAGGCATAGCTTGCACTATGTCTATACTATATCTATACGTCGTTAGTTTTTTGTATAGCATCCGCAAAATAAGCATGACAAAAAAGCCCATGTTGAAAATGGGAAAATCCTTTTTTTCAATGCTTATCTAATATGCATGCTATGCAACATAAACGCCGCCTCCTTTTACATAAATTTTATTTTATCAGAAAATCAGTCTACTGTCAATACACAACAGGAAGTATTTAACCTAATGATATGAATTGTGTGGACATATCCAAAAAGAAAGGTGAACTGTAAAATGTAACAGGGTGAATGAAAATGGCAAAAAGACCCGTACCATTGTACGACTTTAAGGCTTTCGGGGCAGCTATAAAAGCCGCGAGAAATGAATACGGCGAGAGCCGCAAAAAGGTAAGCGACGAGTTATATATTTCCCCGCGCTACCTTGCGAATATCGAGAACAAGGGACAACAGCCGAGTTTACAGGTATTCTATGACCTTGTAACCCGGTATCATATTTCGGTAGATCAATTTTTCTTCCCGAACAGCAATGCGGAGAAATCCACCGGGCGGCGGCAGCTTGACGCGCTGCTGGACGGTATGAGCGATAAAGGCATACGGATTGTAACCGCAACAGCAAGGGAGATAACGGAAGTCGAAAAAGCAGAGGATTAACCTCACAATATGAGAAATCGGGAGATTGCAGCGCATGGCGGCTGCAATCTTTTTTTGCGTCCAAAATCAAAGGAACGCGCAACAAATACCGCCTTTCGGTGGGGGTATGGAGTAGATAGCAAGCATAGGGAGTGTAGCCACTCCCGGCAGAAATGCTTGCTGGGGAGTACCCCAG
>NZ_QUFG01000022.1:0-5800 GCF_003478405.1 Faecalibacterium sp. AF28-13AC
TTGATACAGTCTTTTGCGCCGGGCGAAACCACGCCGGAGCAGGCCCACGAGATTGGTCGACAGCTTGCAGATGAAGTCCTGCAAGGAAAATATCCCTATGTACTGACCACGCACATTGACAAGGGGCACGTCCACAACCACATCATTTTCTGTGCTGTGGACATGGTGAACCAGCGGAAGTATGTTTCCAACCGGCGGAGCTATGCTTACATCCGGCGCACCAGTGACCGACTTTGCAAGGAACACGGCCTGTCCGTGGTAATGCCCGGCCAAGACAGAGGCAAGAGCTATGCCGAGTGGGACGCACACCGCAAGGGTACAAGCTGGAAGGCGAAGCTGAAAGCTGCCATAGATGCAGCCATCCCGCAGGCCAAGGATTTTGACGATTTTCTGCGGCTCCTGCAGGAGCAGGGCTACGAGGCCAAGCGTGGCAAGTATGTTTCGTTCCGTGCGCCCGGACAGGAACGGTTCACCCGCTGCAAAACGCTGGGCGAAGCCTACACCGAGGAAGCCATCATCGAACGCATCAAAGGGCGGTTCGTGGAGCGAAAGCCCAAGGAAAACCGCAAAATTTCTCTGCGGATTGATTTGGAAAACAGCATCAAGGCCCAGCAGTCCGCAGGGTATGAGAAGTGGGCAAAACTCCACAATCTGAAACAGGCGGCCCGGACGCTGAACTTCCTGACCGAGCATGAAATCGAAAGCTACCCGGATTTGGAAAGCCGGGTGGCCGAGATCACCGCCGCCAGCACCGAAGCTGCCGCCGCATTGAAAGCAGCAGAGCGCCGACTTGCTGAAATGGCCGTGCTGATAAAGGATGTCACCACCTGTAAGGAACTGCGCCCACTGGTGCAGGAATATCAGCAGGCTGCTGACAAAAAGCAGTTCCGGCACAAGCACGAGGGCACCCTGATTCTCTATGAAGCGGCGGCCAAGGCCCTGAAAGAGCAGGGCTTTCAAAAGCTGCCCGACCTCTACGCCCTGAAAGACGAGTATAAGCTATTGGCCGAGCAGAAAAAGCAACTGCAACAGCAATACGCCGAAGTCAAACGCCAGATGCAGGAGTATGGCATCATAAAGCAGAATGTGGACGGCATTCTGCGGACAGCACCGGGAAAGGAGCAGATGCAGGAACGGTAAATCTGCACAAAATATTGTTCGGATTTTTGAATCCCAAACGCTTAGACCGGGTGGCGTTTCCGCCCGAAATCATGTAAAATAGACTTAGACAACGAAAGCGAGGAACCCTCTATGGCAGAAGTGAACGATAACGGCTCTATCCAGCTTTTTGAAGATCAGAAAATCCGTACTGCATGGGATGCAGAAAAGGAAGAATGGTATTTTTCGATTATTGATGTTATTTCTGTTTTAACTGGAACAGCCAATCCACGGCGTTATTGGAGCGACCTTAAGCGTAAGCTGAAAGCTGAGGGGGCAAATGAGTTGTACGAAAAAATCGTACAACTGAAAATGTTGTCCTCTGATGGAAAACGGTACAAGACAGATGTCGCCAACACCGAACAGCTTTTGCGTATCATCCAGTCCATCCCGTCCCCGAAAGCTGAACCGTTCAAGGCATGGCTGGCAATGGTGGGCAAGGAACGCATCGAAGAAACCATCGACCCGGAGCAAGCTATTGACCGTGCGCTTGATACCTATTTGAAGAAAGGCTACTCCGAAGAATGGATTCACCAGCGGCTTTTGGCAATCCGCATCCGCAACGAACTAACGGACGAATGGAAGAAGCGCGGAGTGCAAAAGGGCAAGGAGTACGCCATCCTGACCGATGAAATCTCCCGCGCATGGTCCGGCATGACCACGGGGCAGTACAAGCGGCTGAAAGGTCTGACAAAAGAAAATCTCCGGGACAACATGACCGATTTGGAACTTGTGCTGACCATGCTGGCGGAAGCATCTACCACGGATATTTCCAAGACTGCAAAGCCGCAGACCTTTGAAGAAAACAAGCAGGTTGCTAAACGCGGCGGCAAGGTAGCCGGTATTGCACGGCAGGCTCTTGAAGCAGAAACTGGCAAGCCCGTTATTACAGAAAAGAATGCGTTTGACTTCCAGCAGCTTGTGACCGACATTGTAGAAGATGCCGCCGAACTGCCGGAAAATCCCACCGAGAAAAAAGATAAAGACTGATACATGAAAAATAGCCGGACACAGCAGCCACAAGGCCACCGTGTCCGGCTATTTCTGTGTTGGTAACGACACATCACTTTTGCTGAAAATAATGTGTCATTGTCGAGCTGGCGGTATCACTCACCCGCAAAATCGAACCTCTGTCCGTCAAAGTCCGCATCAGTCATGTGCTCCAACTTTGCAATGGTTCCATTCGCCAGCCGCCGCATTTCTGTGTCCATATCCGGCAGGGCGGCCAGCATCCGTGCCATCGTGCGGCGGCGGTCAGAGGTGTGGTACATACAGATCAAATTTTCTTCTTCCACGCTAAAATTCATGTGTCAGACCTCCAATTCCTTTGCCTTTTCCCGTGGCAGCGTTTGCTTGCTCTGTTCCTTTTTTGCGGCATCCAGCTGTGCCCGGATGGACGGCTTTTTCGGCTTGGCTGTGCGGGACTTCTTGGCTTTTGGTGCCTTTTCCTCGGCCTTGACTGCGGCGGCAAGGTCTGTCAGAGAGATTTGTTCTCCGGCCTTTGCTTTGGCCTCCAATTCGCCCAGAGAGGGCGCATTGTTCAGCACGCCATCAATCATATTTTCGTTTTGTTCGGTGGAAAGTTCTGCGGTGCGCAGCGGATTTTCCCGCAAGAACTCCGGCACCTGCTGGAAGCCCACACTGTCGCAGTAGTGGGCGGTGTCCTGCCCATTCTGGTGCAGCACCACCACATCCGAAACAGACAGCGAGTGTCCCTTGAAATCTGCCGGATAGTCCACATTGAATGTGCGGTAGATGTCCTCCAACGTGGTGCCAGCAGTCAGCGGCGCGGCGTATACTTCCGTATAGTTGGCCTTGTCCACGGTCAAACCGGCAGCCTGCAGGCGGTCGTAGGGCTCAAAACGGTAATCGCGGGTGGAATCTTCATTGCGCAGCTGGTAGATGGAAAAGCTGTCCTGCTGCGGTGCTTCAAAGCCTGCCGCTGCGTATTCCTCTACGGTCATTCCGGCAGCAGCCGCTTCCTGCGCGATCTCGGCCTGCACCTGTGCCTTGTAATCCTGCAAGCTCTGGTCAAAGTCAGCCAGCTTGGGCGGTTCCGGCAAGTTATACTGGCCTTGGTTGAGCAGCGGGCGGCAGTCCTGCACATAGGCCACAACAGCGTTGTAATAGGCCGCCTGTTCCGGCGAAATGTTCTGTCCCTCTCGCAAAGCGGCGGTAGCCGTCTGCTCCATAGCGGAAAGATTGCAATGCTGTTTAAGGTACGGGATAAACTCGGTCAGCACCATTTCCCGCTCTGCCTTGTCCTGCTCCCATGCTTTCGGGCCTTTGTTATGCAGAACAAAATTCTTCCAGTTTTCATCTTTGGCGTAGTATTCGTGGTAGTTCTGGATGTGTTGAACCAAAGAACCCTCTCCGTCACCAAAATCCTGCCGCCCCTCGTAGTTGTCTGGCTGGCCGTTCAGGGTAAAATCAATGCGGAATGCGGTCTTGTCGTACCAGCCACCTGTGTAGCCGTCCTTTTCCCGTTCCGTGTGCTGGGTGGTGTCCAGTTCTTCAAAGACGCGGTTTGCCACGGACAGTGGCATGGTTTCGCCGTCCTGCAGCTTGTCACTTTCACTCCACAGAATTGTGACCGTGGGCTCTGCGGCGGGGTCTGGAATTTTAACGGGTGCGGGAATTTCATTCGCTTTTTCTGCTGCCTCTTGGAACGCTGCCAGCTTGTCGCCCAACAAAACTTCCGACACCTTGACTGTCTGCCCCAGCAGAGCAAGAGCTTCCTCTCCGGCATCCGGCAGGGTCAGACCGGGTGCGTCCAGTTGGCCGCCGTCCAGAGCCTTATTATCCGGGCCATACAGGGTGTAGTCATAGCCGGAATCGCAGGTCTGGATGAACAGCGTATTGCCGTTGTCCAGCGCAAATGCAGCCTCCTGTGCAGTGGAAAGTTCTGTTTCCCGCTGCTGGCGCAGTTCTGCCAGATGTTCGTCCAGTGCGGAGATCAGTTCATGGGCCGTATTGCGGATAATTTCCAGAGAGGCTTTCAACTCGGCCAGTTCCCGGCCCGAACTCCACCCGGCCACATAACCAAAGGAATACTCGGATGTGTCCAGCCCGTAGTGCTGGCAGACTGCATAAGCTACGCTTTCGGCCTGCACCTCGCGGGTGCGGCTGTCCGGGCGGTTGGTCTGTTCCGGGTCGGTGGGGTCGATGGCGTGAAGTTTGGCGTGGGCAATTTCATGGATAGCCGTCTTGATGGTCTGTAACTGGCTCATGCCCTCTTGAATGGCAATGCGGTTGTCAAGCAGGTGGAAATAACCGTGCGCCCCGCCCTCGATGTCCTCAAACCCGATGGGCACCGGGGAAGCTTGCTCCAACGCTTTGAAAAAATCTTGATAGTCCTGCACGCTGCCGGACAGTTCATTCACTGCGATAGATGGCAGCGGTTCGCCCTCGGTCTGGCTGACATCGAACACGGAAACCACCTTAAAGGCCGGAATCTGCACCGTTTTTTCTTCCGTCAGCGGCTTGCCGTCCTTGTCCAGAATCGGCTTGCCCTGTTCGTCCAGCTTTTCCATCTTCTGCTTGACCTTGTACGGCGCAGGAGCAAGGATTTTGATGCCTTTTTCGCCTTTCTTTACGGTGCGGTGGAACGTGTCTTTCCACTTGTTGAAGCCCGCCACCAGTTGGCCGCCCTGCATGGCGATCAGCAAGGTGTTGTTGAAGCTGTAATTGTGGAATTTCGCCATCGTGGTGAGGTAGGCTTTGTAGCGGTCGCTGTCGAACAGCTCTTGAATCCCTGTTTCCAGCCGGTCCGTAATTTCTTTCATCCGTTCCGCGCTGTCTTTGCCGTTCAGGATGATGGGGATAACTTTCTGCGGTTCCGTTTCAGGCTGAACAGGCGGCGGGATGTTGGCCGCATCCCGCAGAACTTCCGGCGCGGGAAAGGACAGCACCCGGTATTCCTCCGGCACGGGCTGGCCCTCGTGGACTTTCTGCCACGCATCCCCGCTTTTGACAAGGTAGCCATACTCGGTAAACACGCCCTGCTCCTGCTGGGCCACATACCGGCCAAACTGTGCCGTGTCGATGCCGCCTTTCCATTCCTCCGGCATATCCACCATGCCGGAACGGTTCAGATAGTAGTCGCCCAGCTGGGCAGGCCCGTGCACATCCGGCAGATACACATAGTAGTCTACGTTTTCGGGAAAGTCGGTGATTCTCCCGATGCTGAAAAGCTCACTCTGCGGGGCTTGCAAAGCGGCGTTCAGCTCTGCGCGTTCCCCCGCAGAAAGCGTTTCCAGCTGTGCGGCCAGAAAGTTCAGCGCGTCCACATTGGATGCCAGCACCATGTTGTAGGGAATCGCAAAACGTTTTTCTTCCTCGGCAAAGTAGCCGGAAATGAAAAGGCCCTGCGGATTATCGGACGAAATGCCGATTTGCCGCAGGGCCGCTTGTACCTGTTCGGTTGTAGTGGGCATGTCCAGCCAGATGCCATCCCTGCCTTGCTGCTGCCGATTTTGCAGCTGGATGGAAAATAATTCGCTCATTTGGTCACACTCCTTTTTTGCTATCCTACGGATAGAGAGAGCCGGTTATGGCAAAATGAATGCTTCACCTTACCATAACTGGCCCTCGTATTTTTGCCTTACTCTTTGCGCTCTACCCGGTAATTGACGTACTTGCC
>NZ_QUFG01000022.1:5810-11277 GCF_003478405.1 Faecalibacterium sp. AF28-13AC
TTGACGTACTTGCCTCCCGTATCTGCCAGAAGCACCGTTGCATCATAGGTTTTGCCTGTCTTTTCGGAATAGAGGCCCTTGACCTTTGCCTTACCGTTTTTGAGCAGAGCGGCGGCGATCTTCGGTGTGAACGCCTTTTTGCGCTGCTCAAAGAAGCGGTCATTCTTCCACATCACGAACTGACAGCTGCGATTCCCGCAGTAGAAGTTTTTCTTGCCCTCATAGACATTTTCACTGCACCGGGGACACTTGCCGATAATAACCCGTTCCGACTGGAACAGGTTTTGCTTATCTGCACTGATACAAGAATAGGTCTTGACCAGCTGGCGCACCTGCGCTTCAATTTCGGCCATGAACTCGTCCGCGTCTGCATTGCCCTTGGCAATCTCGGTCAGGCGGTTCTCCCATTCAGCGGTCAGAGCGGGAGAGGTCAAACTTTCCGGCAGAACCACCGCCAGATTGATGCCGTCCTTGGTGGGGACAAGCTGCTTGCCCTTGCGCTGCACAAAGCCCATTTGCACCAGTTTTTCCAGAATCGCGGCGCGGGTGGCGGGTGTGCCCAGCCCCTTGCGTTCCGCTTCCTCCGGCATATCCTCGGCCCCTGCCCGCTCCATTGCCGACAGGAGCGTATCTTCGGTGTAGGCTTTTGGCGGGGACGTGAAATGTTCCGAAATGTCAGTTGTCACGGAAAAGTTCTGGCCCTCGGCCAGTTCCGGCAGTGCGTTCAAAACTTCTTCCTCGGTATCGGCTTTCAGGGTGGCGCGGAACCGTTGCTCGATCTCTTTCCAGCCGGGGACAAGCACGGTCTTTCCCTTGGCGGTGAACTCATTTCCGGCGCAGGAGAACACAGCAGTCACAGTTTCGTACTCATGGGGCGCGGCTATCGCGCAGAGCAGTTTGGAGCAGACAAGGTTCATCAGCTTGCATTCGCTTTCCGCAAGGCCGGTGAACCCCTGCTTTGCAAATTCGGACGTGGGGATGATGGCGTGGTGGTCCGATACCTTTTTGCTGTTCAGAATCCGGCCCACTTCCGGGGTCAAGTCAAGTCCTTGGGCAAAGGGCAGCAGCCCCAGCAGGTCAGACACAAGATGTTGTGCTGTCTGGCCCATGTCCTCGGTCAGATATTGGCTGTCCGTGCGGGGATAGGTCAGCAGTTTCTTTTCGTAAAGCTGCTGGGCGTAATCAAGGGTCTGTTTTGCGGTAAAACCGAACAGACGGTTTGCTTCCCGCTGCAAGGTAGTCAGGTCATAAAGTTTGGGCGGCTGTTCTGCCTTTTTCTCTCGCCGAATGGACGTGCAGACTGCATTTGCACCTGTGCATTTTTCTTTGAGAGAATTTGCGGTTTCTGCATCCGCAATGCGCCCACTGTCCGCTTTCAGGCTGCCAGACTGGATGCCGACTGTGTAATACCTTTCTTTCTGGAAGCGCAGGATTTTTGCATCCCGGTCCACCAGCATTTTCAATGTCGGTGTCTGTACGCGGCCCACGGTCAGAGTCTTGTGGTACAGCACCGAAAACAGCCGCGTTGCATTGATGCCCACCAGCCAATCTGCTTTTGCACGGCAGAGGGCCGATTGGTACAGCGCATCATAATCCGAATCCGGGCACAGGTTTGCAAAGCCCTCCCGGATGGCGGCATCCTCCATGCTGGAAATCCAGAGCCGCTTTACGGGTTTCGTGCAGCCGGCCATTTGGTAGACAAAGCGGAAGATCAGTTCTCCCTCCCGGCCTGCGTCGGTTGCGGCAGTCACACTGTCCACATCCGGGCGGTTGAGCAGGGCACGCAGAACTTCAAACTGCTGTTTCTTCTCGTCCGGGACAATGAACTGCCACGGCTGGGGCAGGATGGGCAAATCCTCATACCGCCATTTGCAGTATTTTTCGTCGTACTGGCCAGCCTCGGCAAAGGACACCAGATGCCCGATGCACCAGCTGACCAGATACCCGCCACCCTGCCAATAGCCGTTTTGCTTTTCAGCGGCCCCGATCACGGCGGCAATACTGCGGGCTACGCTGGGCTTTTCGGCAATTACCAGCTGAACGCTCATGTTTCGTCCTCCTGTCCGTCCTCCGAATGAATCTCGATTTCAGCCGGTTCCTCGTCTGCATCCTCATCCTCGCCAAAATCGTACTCGTCCAGATCATCGTGCCCGGTGGTATCGGCCTTGGGCTTGCGGAACTTGAAATAATAGAGTGCTGCGCCGCCGCCAGCCAGAGCCAGCACCAACAGGATCATCAGACTGCCCATGTTGGACTTCGGCTTTTCCTCTGGCGTTTCGGTGTCTGTCTTCACCGCTTCCGGGGCTGTGCAGTTGCGCAGGCTCTTTTCACACAAGGGGCAGTTTTCGTTGACGTTTCCGGCCTCACATTTCACCGTGCAGGTGCAGACCTCGGCGGTCTGCGGTTCTTCATCCAGCAGGGCCAGCAAGTCGGCATCGTCCACTTGGTTCAGGAAGTGAACAGACGTTTCCTTGTCCTCGTTGGCACGGTCAATGAGAATGTAAAAATAATTCCCGGCTTTGGTGGTCACGGTGATAAGCTGCTTGTCGCCGTAAAAATCGTCCACCAGCGTTGCGTTGCCTTTGGGCGTGATAGGCACACCCTCCGGCTCCATGCCGCCCGTAGTGGGTTCTTCTTCGATAATCTCCGGCAGAGGTTCCGGGGCAGGGTCAGAGCCGCTTGCAAAAGCAGGCATGGAGAACGAACAGAGGCAGAGCAGGATAGCCAGCAGTCCGGCAGCGAAGCGGTTCCAGTTATCAGGTTTCATCGGCGGCATCCTCCTGTTTGTGGTACGGTGTGACGGTAGGTGCGGCGTTCAGCGCACCGCTGCGCAGAAAAGCCGCGAACTCGTCCGGCTTCATGTTCATGCTGCGCACCAGCTGAATGATTTGAAGATTTTCCTGTTCGGTCTTTGCAGCTTCCAGTTCTTTCAACTGCTGCTGGTATTCAGAGATTTTTTCTTTGAGCCGTTCAATATCGCGCTCAATGCGGGAAAGTCTTTTTGCCATACAAAATCCTTTCTGGCGTTACGGTAAACGCCCATAGCTGTAAAAATGTTCCTGCCAATATTTTGAGTTGAGGTTTGTGTAAGAGATAGGGTCGCCGCAGTGCAACATGATGGAATTGCCCACATAGATTCCGCAATGGCTCACGCCGGGGGTATCGTAGGTTCCCTTGAAAAATACAAGGTCGCCCGGTTTGACCTGCGCAGCCGAAACGGGTGTGCAGAGGTTGTAAAGGCCCTGTGCAGTCTGGCGGCCCACGTTCCAGCCGGAGTGATTCAGCACCCACGAAATGTAGCCGCTGCAATCAAAGCTGGTGCTGGGCGAACTGCCGCCCCACACATACGGGTAGCCGATGTACTTGGTTGCTTCCTCCATCATGGCGGCAAACCTATCATCCTTTAGTGCTTCCGGGGGAATATCGTAGTAGGTGGGCTGTTTGATGGTGGACGCATTGGGGTATTGCGCTTTGCCAAACAAATCCGGCCGGTTGCCCAGCGTGCGCATATAGAGCGAATAGGCACTAAGCTGTTCTTCGGTCAGTACTTCCACGGGCAGGTGGGATAAATCCTTGTTCTTCAGCTTGACCGTGCAGATGTAGTATTCATACGGTTCTTGGTAGGTGATAACTTGCGGCACGCCATACGGGCCAATAATGACCATCATTTTTGTACGGTAACGTATCTGCATGGTCACGGTCTCGGTCAGGATATACTGCTTTTCAAAGAGCATTTCAAGTTCGCCCTGCACCTCGGCCAATGTAAAAACGCCATCATGGAGCGCGGACAAAATCGAGATCAGCACATAGGGGTCATGCTCGATTTTGTCCAGATAAAAATGGTATTCATCGTAGTTGTGGGTGGCCTCGTAGGTGTCCAGATATCGTTGCAGTTTTTGTTCCAGCTTGGCGTAGGTTTTTTCTGCACCCAGCATATCCTTGTCCTTGGAAAAGTAAGAGGATGCCGTCACGCCGGTTCCAGCGGTGCCCGCCATCACGGTGCAGGACTGCAAACCCGTTATCAAGAGCAGAGCCAGCAGACCGAACACCGCCACGATCAGAATGGTTTTCCAGTTCCGGGCCGCAAATTCGGCTACCCGTTCGCCGCCCTCGGCCGCCAGCTTTGTTACCCGGAAACCGTTCTCTGCAGTGGCGGCGACACCCTGCGCGGCGGCTTGTCCGGCCTGCCGTGTAGCTTTGGCATACTGCTGTTTGATACGCCGTTTCTGCCACATCCGGGAAATGGGGTTGCTGGCCGCCTGTGCAATTTGCGGATTGTCCCGCAAGGATTTCTGGTAAAAGTATTCTGCATTGGCAGACATGAGCTGACGCTCTGCCTTTTCCACGGCCTTGTAAGGCTTCATCTTGTGGTGCCGGATGCCGCTGCGGATGGCCTTGGCGGTCTGATGCTCCACCAGTTCTTCACCCTTGTGGCCACCCTCCACACCCACATTTTCGTGTTCGACTTCATGGATTTTTCCGTGAGCGAACAGTAATGCTTCCGACAGTGGGCGGCTGGCCGGGTTTGGTTTCAGGCTGGGCGGGCCTTTGTCCTGCTGCTCAAAACGCAGGGTGGATTTTGCCTTGCCGCTGACAGCATCGTAGACTTTTCCCTTGACCGGGACACGCTTTTTCGGCAGAGCGGCGCGGGCTGAATCCAGCTTGTCAGCCTTTGCATCCGCTTTTTGAATAAACGGCTGCAACGCCGGGTCTGCCCGTTCTTCCTCGGTCAATTCCAAACGGGCAGCGGAACGGTGCAGGCCATCTTCGCTTTCGGCGGTGGCCGCAGCTTGTTTGGCTTTTTTCTTTGCCTTGTGCTTGTCCTTTACGTCCTCGGTGCGTTCCAGTATTTTTTCGGCCTTGCCCTCGGAATCCGTAGAATAATCCTGTTCCGCCTCCCGGCTGGAAACATTCTCTACAGTGCCGTCAGCCTGATTTTCCACCACCAGACCATCACGGGTCATGGTCTGGGTGACTTTGGCTTTGGCCTGCAATTCTTTCAAAGTTCTTCACCTCCCATCGGACAGCGGCCCGTTTCAATGTCCGCAATGTATTTGAGAATCGGGAATACCTGCGGCGGCGAAACTGCATTGCCCAGCGTTTTCATCCGCTTGCTGCGGTTCGGCACATCTTCGGTCAGGCGCGGGATGTCGGCGGGTTCTTCGGCCCAAAGGGAATGTCCGTCCATTTGCGCGGGAAACCCATCAGCCACTCTACCCAGTCCGGGTTGAGGTAGGGCTTTTCCAGCGTGGTGGGGGTCATCCGGTAGACCACATGGGAAAGCCGCGCCGTCCACGCCTTGCCGTCCTTGTTCATCTTGCGGTAGCTGCCGTTCGCAGAGATTTGGATGTCCAGTCCCTTGCCCACATCCCCGGTGTCGCTGGCAAGAGGTGTTGGCAGAAGAACCGATGATGAATACCCGTTTCCGTTCGTGCCACGCGCCAACGGCAGCAGCAGGTAATACGAA
>NZ_QUFG01000023.1:0-6447 GCF_003478405.1 Faecalibacterium sp. AF28-13AC
GATGTCCGCTTGCTCACACCGCACAGCTGCCGCCACACCTATGTGTCGCAGATGCAGGCATTGGGCGTGGACATTCAGACCATCCAGAGCATCGTAGGCCACGCCGACACCGAGATGACTGAGCATTATCTCCATGTTCAGGAATCCATTCGGCAGAGTGCGATCCAGTTGTTCAGCGAGGCGTTTTCGGCCTGAAAATTGGACGGAACAGCACTAATTAGACCAGATAAAATCTTTGGCATTGTGGTCAAAATTGTGGTCAAAGCCAAATGAGGTCAGCCCACAAACAAAAAAATCCAACGATTTCTAACGTGAAATCGTTGGATTTATGGTCCAGCAGAGCTGGACAAATCCAAACTTTTTTCCTCCGCCGAATCAGCGGTCAAAGTGTCCTCAAAACGGACGGTTTGGGTGCCACCCTTGTAGTTGAACGTAATCAGCATCCGGTCATCGTACAGGAAAATGGCATTTACAAAGATTTCAATCAGTGCTTTCCGCTGTTTTTTCTGCGAAATATCAAACTTTCTAAATTTCATCAGCCAGAATCGGATGAAATCCTCATTGAAGCTTGGCTTCTTCAATTTTTCATCTGCGATTTTTACAGTCAACTCATCTTTCTGGCTTTCCAGCGCTTCCAGACGCTCTTTCGTTGTCCGGGTGTACAAGCCGTCCTCTATCGCCTTCATCAGGTTGTCCAGCTTTTTGTTGACCTCTCGCAGTTGCTTTTCCAGCAGCGGGATCGTTGTGTTCTCCTGATTCTGGACATCCATGACCAATTGAACGATCTTGTCGATCACCGCATCGTCCTGAATCAGCTTCATGGTCTCCCGAACAACCAGATCTTCCAGCCAGTCCTTCTGCACGGTCTTTTTGTTGCAGCCCTTACGCCGTTTGACGTTGGCGCATTTATAATAATAGTAGGTGCGCCCGGTAGCACTGGTTCCGCTTTCGCCGAACATCAGCGCACCGCATTTGCCGCAGAACAGCTTGGTGGTCAGCAGATATTCCTCGTCTGCTTTGCCACAGGCAGGGGCACGCTTGTTCTTATCCATACGCTTCTGCACCCGGTCAAAAAGGTCTTTCGGAACGATAGCCGGAATCGCATCCGGCACAACGATATCCCGGAAAGACAATTCACCAATGTAACGACGGTTCTTCAACATGGTGTTCACGCTGCTGTGGGTCATTTTGCCGCCCTGCATATTGCGGACACCCTTGTCGTTGAGGAAGTTTACGATCTCCACCATTTTATCGCCGTTGTCATACCGCTGAAAGGCTTCCAACACCAGCGGCGAGGTCAGCGGGTCAAGATGATAAAACTTGTCCTCGTCGATTTTATAGCCGATAGTTCCCGTACCGCCAGTGCACTTTCCTTTCAAAGCGTTCTCGGTCTGACCGCGAATCACCTTTTCGGACAGCTCTGCGGAATAGTATTCCGCCATACCTTCCAGAAGGGTTTCCACCAGAATGCCCTGTGAACCCTCAGCAATGGGTTCCATAACGGAAATCAGGTGGACACCGTTCTTTTTCAGGATCATCTTGTAATTTGCGCTATCAAAACGGTTTCGGGCAAAGCGGTCAAATTTCCAGACGAGAACAACATCAAACAGCTTCTTGCCGCTGTCTTTGATCATCTGCTGGAACTCCGGGCGATTGTCCGTTTTTGCAGAGAATGCACGGTCAATGTAGTGTTTGATGACCGTGATACCGTTCTTTTCCGCATAGGCCGTGCATTCCCGAATCTGCCCCTCGATAGATTCTTCACGCTGGTTATCGCTGGAATAGCGGGCGTAGATTACGGCGGTCATATTTCACATCTCCTGTTGTCTATTTTTCGATATAATGTTGGAATGTAGAATACGGAAATAGTGATGGCTCATCCTTTTTCGATTTGTGTTTCGGATTTCCAAATGGTGCAATCTGTTCGCGCCCAAGTAAAATTCTATATCCGCTATCTTCTTTGATTGAAGGAAAGAAGTTTTTCTGTTGAACCAATTCTCCGTTACCTAACATTCTATCAACCAAATCGACTTGCATTCTAAGTACGCATGACACATTCCGGCTTAAGTCGCCATCTCTGGACAACTTTTTTACTATCCAACCGTGTTGCGCACATGGTCTCAAAATCACTGACGGAAGAGCTTTTCTTAAATCTATCGTCATCGTTTCCGTTCCCGCATACACACCTCTAAAACACTCTCCTTGTGTGTCCGCAACATATAAGATAAGATATGCATATGAAATATTTGAGCACTTGTCTCGTTCATATTGCAATTGTGCCTCGTTATTCCTTAGCTTTATACTTTGCTTCTGCTTTTCCCAGTTTTCTCTTTTCCGTTCGTTTCTGCTCTTTATTCCGGTTATTCTAACTTGTCGCGCATGTTCAAGTTTTTTCTCCTTTTCATCGGAATTTTCAATTTTAATTAGATTTTTATATGCATTGCACTTTTCAAATTCAGGATCAGTTTCATCTTCATAATCCGGTTCATCTGGCAACTGTACTTTTTTTACCGCATCAAGTTCCAAACAAGCTGGTTTCGGACATTTTTTGTTTAAAAAAGGCTTTCTTTTTTGATAGTAATAATTATAATAATCTGTTTTCTTACTTTGGTCTTTTTCCCGTTCTTTCTTTAATTCATATAAAGAGAACCATAATGCAGTCCAGTGGTTATCAACAAAGTCATGGCAGTATGTTCTTACACCGTAGTGTTGTAGCATTGCCTCAACTACAATTTTCTTATAATTAGCTCGTTCCTCAAGATCATCTCCGAAGTGGAGTGTTCCTTGCATTAGGGTATCACTTAGAATATTTTTCACATATAAATTGACTTCTTTTTCTCGTCTTTTTCTTTCCTCTCTATCAGGATTTCCATGTAAAATACTCGGTATCAATTTAGGATGTAGTTCTGTTTGCCCTCTATACAGAACGGTACCATACGCTGCATTATTGTGTTTTACACACCCAACAATTGCATTTAATCCTTGCATTGTAAACACATCATACACTGGAACTATACCATTCCATCTTCCCAAAAATCTTGTTCCATCTATTGATAAATTTTCAGGTCTATACATTTTGCATTTTCCTCTCAGTTTGCCATCTGATAGTTTTTCGCATATTTATAAATTTGCCGTGCACAGTCGAGGCTCATTTTGCTGGAATCGTTGTGTTTGAGCCATGCATTCACATTGCCCGGATTCAGCTTCAAGTCTGTGTAAAGGCGATAATTCGTCAGTTTCTTTTTTTGCTGAAGTTCCAATACCCGACGATGGATCAACTCTTTTGTGTCATTGTCTGCAAGGGCGGCATCCCGCACCGAGCAATAGCTGCGCCAGACTTTCCGATAGCCTTCCGGCAGTTCTGATGATTGCTTTTCAAGAAGCACCAGCATTTGCTCCAGCGAATAGAGATTAGAAAGTTGCTCATATTCCGCAGCAATCGTGCTGTTTGCGGTGTAGCGGAGCAGCAAATCCACTTTATCAAAGGCCAGCGCATAGAGAAACAGCGGTTCTTTCAGGCGGGGATTTTCGTTCAGACAATCCGCCAGCTTATGGACGCTTGCCGTCTGCATCCCGGCAAGCTCTGCCACATACTGCTTCAAGAAACCCTCAAATGTCAGCTTTCGCATGGTCTCCACCTCTCCACATACTCCTGATAACGGATATAAAAATCCCGATACCGCCAGTCGTTCAAGATGCTGGCTCTCAACTCATCCTCATCCGTTGCAAGGTGTTCCAGCAAATCCCAATCCAACGAATTCCGCACAGCCTCGCTCTCTACGTCTGCCTTGTCGGTGTCCCGGAAAGAGCACAGCTTTGCAATCACCAAGTCCTCCAGACTGGGTGTATAGAACTGCACCTTTGTACCACCAAAGGGTAGCGGCTGAAGCCGGTCTTGGAAGTTATACGGGAAATTGTCGATGTAGGCTTCCACATCGGTGTTGATGTCGTACTTGCCAAGCAAACTGTACAGTTCTTTCGGAACGCTCAAGGCATCAATATCATGGGTAGCGCGGGTCAGCTTGCCCAACAAAATAAACGCACTGCCGCCCACAATCACCATCTGATATCGGTCATTGTTGTCGATCATCAGGTCAGCATCTTCATCCAGACGTTCCAGACGCTTGCGGAGGTCATCTAAGATCATCTTTCCCATAAAACAGCCTTTCGTATTTTCAATAATAGTATTCTCTAAAATCATTTTAAGAGTTGGACTATGTATTGTCAAGAGGAAATCAACAATATTTCTCGCATTTTACGCTGTCATGTTATCTGTCCACATCTCGCACTGGCTGATAACCGTGCTGATTGCTGTATCATAATCTTCCGGTGGATACTTATATTTTTTCAGCAAGTGCTTCACCATCTTACGCATACTCGCACGGGCAGTTTCTTTTTTCTGCCAGTCTATCGTCCGATTTTTGCGCAGCATTTCCGTAAGTTCTCTGGTCAAGTCAATCAATTCATTATTTTGATAGAAGTCCTTTATGTTTTCCGGCTTTGTCAGAGCATCGTAAAAAGCCAGTTCTTCCTGCGTCAAGCCCAGCTTTTTACCGTTGTTATACAGTTCTGTAATCTCCTGTGCCGTTTTCAGAAGTTCCTTGATGACCTCCTCGTTTGTAATCAAGCCATTGTAGTAAGAGTTCATCAACTATGTAATCTTTTCTGAAAACTTCTGAGACTGCACAACATTTGTCCGTTTATACAGTGAAACTTGCTCTGCCATAAGTTTTTTCAAAATTTCTACGGCAATGTTCTTTTCTTTCATTTTGGAGATTTCATCCAGCACCGCCGGGTCAAACAAGCTGATATTTTCATCGGTTTGCTTGCTGTCAAACAGGCTTATCACACCTTGGCTCTGGATACTCGCTTTCAGAAGCGCGTTGATTTGGGCGTTAATTTCTTTCAACGAGAGCGTCTTTCCGCCGCTGCCGCCGTAGGTGATTTTTACAACGGTAGAACACGCGGCTTCCATGTAGGCAGCTTCATGACGCTCCTGTTCTGTGGTCATGCTGGAGCACAGGGAGTGCGACTGCTTCAGCAGCATCGCTTCTCGCAGGAACAAGTCCTTCCGCTTGGGTGCTTTTGCATCCAGCACAAAGTTCACACCGCCTGTCACCAGTTTTGCCATGACCAGCGGCGAACCGCCAATAAAACCGCTGAAATCAAAGCCGTGCAACAAATCTTTGCACACCTGAAGCTTTTCCTGAAACTTCGGATATCAGGATGGTATCAGATGCCTTGCAGACAAATTCCTTAACCTGAAAGCAGGGTGCCAGATAGGTCTTCCCATCCTTCTTCAAACTGTACGTCTTGATTGCCATGTTCTTTTTCACCTCGTTCTTTCTTGATCTCGTAGAATTTCCCATACGTTTGATTTAGCTTATGCCGCAAGCTCATGCACTCGCAATGGCTCAGAACACCGCGATAGCTCCCGATGGTTCTTTCAACGGATTCTTCCGTGATCTTTCCTTCCTCATATTCCGCCAGCACTTGCGACAGCCGCAGCTTAATGCCTCGGATTGTGGCGTGTCGTAGGCGGCGGTGTGTCGGCCACACCTTCATTCCTACAAACTCCACGCCCTGCTTCAATGGCTGGATGCTGGTTTTTCTGTTCAAGGCCAAATTTAGCTCCCGGCGCAGGAATGCTCCGATCTCATCCCGGATTCTGGCAAGCTCCTGCTTGTCGTGCCCGACGATAATAATGTCGTCCATGTACCGGATATACCAGTGGATGTGCAGCGTGTGTTTCACAAACTGATCCAAAGTATCAAGGTATATGCAAACGCTTATACCGCTGAAAAGGAAGCGGCGGCACAGGCAGAGCAGGACAAGCTGAAAGCCGAGGAAGAAGCCAAGAAAGCCGCCGAAGAAGCAGCGGCATCCGGCACAGAACAGCCCACGGAAAATAAGGTCACAAAGATCGCATCCGGCTTTTTGGGTGTGGTGGTGCTGATTGCACTGGCAGCAGGCGGCGGCTTCTACGCTTTCGCAAGGCAGAAGCAGAAAAAGCAGGCCGAAAAAGAAGCCCTTGACCCCGATGCAAACTACACCGAGGACAAGGGCGATTTTGAGATCCCTACCGATATGCCGGATGAGGGCGAAGCCCCGGACGAGCAGGACACCGAACCCATCTGATTTCAAGGCGGCATTTGCCGCCGTACATGCGCTTATCAGCGGTGTCCAGCTGGACACGATTCTGTACTTCGAGGATTGGGCAGATACATGGTTCGAGGGTCACAAGGATAATATCGCTCCCACGACACAGGAAAGCTACAAATACTGCCTGAAAATGCTCAAAGAGGGATTTTACCATTGCCCCTTGACCGTCATACGCCCCATCGACATCGAAAACTTTCTGAAAGGGATGCGGCGCAATGGCCGCTCCGATTCTTACATCAGCAAGGCACGAGGGATGCTCTACCAGATCTTTCAAAAGGCAGAAGC
>NZ_QUFG01000024.1:0-430 GCF_003478405.1 Faecalibacterium sp. AF28-13AC
TGTCCATAAGCGTGGAATTTTGCAGTTTCTGCACCTGTTTTCCGACATTATGGATATACGGCACAGCAGCCATGGAGGTGCTATCCTATAGACAGAAGGAAAACATATCACTCCCCAGCAGCGAACATATTAAGGGCTTCCCGTAAAAGCCCTCCCGAATCATATAACCGAACCTTGACAACAGAATGACCGTCCGAACTGCCCAGACCGCCAAGACCTCCCATCGGGGGAGCGAGCGCCCTGCATAGGGCCGACACAGAGTCCAAAAAGATTTCCTGTCGGGAGGCAGCAAGGGAGACCGGCTTCACCGAAGTTCCCATTTGGGGGACCCCGGTGACTTTGAACGTGGCAGGGATCAAAACGATCCGTGCCAAAACCTTTGACCAAAGGAGAAATTTTGAGTTTATATCAAAAGATCAAGTCCGCCATC
>NZ_QUFG01000024.1:440-6037 GCF_003478405.1 Faecalibacterium sp. AF28-13AC
CAAGTCCGCCATCACCGTTCGGCAGGTGGGAGAGATGTACGGCATGGAGCCCGACCGCCATGGCATGGTGTGCTGTCCGTTCCATTCTGACAGCGACCCCAGCATGAAGCTGAACGACACCTATTATTACTGTTTTGGCTGTGGGGCCAACGGAGATGCCATCGACCTCACCGCCAAACTGTTCGACCTGAACCCCCGGCAAGCCGCCGAGAAGCTGATACACGACTTCGGGCTTGACCCGGATAAGCCGCCCGCCAATGCCATCGCTCTGCCGCCGCCCAAGCGTGGCCTGACGGACGAGCAGTGGGCAGACATCGCCTACTGCCTGCGGGTGCTGACCGATTATCTCGACCTGCTGCACGACTGGCAGGAGCGCTACAAGCCCGCCAGCCCGGAAGAACCGCTGGACGAGCGGTTCGTGGAAGCCCTCCACATGACCGAGACCATCGAGCACCTGACGGACTGCGTTGCATTTGGGACACCCCAGCAGAAGTCCGCTGCCGCCACACGGCTGCTGTCCGGGCCGTACCTGCTGATGCTGGAGGAGCGCACCGACCGCCTTGCTCTGGCAAAGTGCGCCTAATAATTTATTCACCTGAAGTGGTAGGTCTCACCGTGAGACCCGCCACTTCACTTTTCTAAAGGAGAACCACCCTATGAGGAAAAACATTTCCCGCAACCCCTTATGGCCGGACTGGTACAACGGTAAGAAGATCGATGAAGTCCAGTTTGGCCGCGCCTTTCTGGAACAGTGGCCGCTGAAATGCGTCAACAGTACGCTGTACACGCTGGACGGCCCGGTGGAGGACGAGAGCGAGATCAAGCAGCGCATCTTGGAGAATATCGAGGAATATGTCACCTCCGGCCTGTCCAAAAAAGTCACCAACATTCTGGAGACCATCAAGCTGCTGGCTTTTTCCGACCCGTTCCCCATCGAACAGGACTGCATCCACCTCCAGAACGGCGTGTACCATCTGCCGGACGGCACCTTTCAGGAAAGCCGTCTGTTCTGCCAGAACCGTCTGCCTGTGAAATACGACCCGAAAGCTGCCATCCCTGACCGTTGGCTGACCTTTCTGCACGAGTTGCTGGACGATGCCGACATCCCCACCTTACAGGAATATCTGGGCTACTGCCTGATCCCCAGCACCAAGGGACAGAAGATGATGCTCATTGTCGGCAAAGGCGGCGAGGGAAAGTCCCGCATCGGGCTGGTGCTGAAACGGCTCATGGGGGATGCCGCCAGCAACGGCAGCGTCCAGAAAGTGGAGAACAACCGCTTTGCCCGCGCCGATCTGGAACGCCGCCTGCTGATGATTGACGATGACATGGACATGAACGCCCTGCCCAAGACGAATTATATTAAGACCATCGTGACCGCCGAGGCCAAGCTGGACTTGGAGCGCAAAGGTGTCCAGAGCTACCAGCGGGACATCTACGCCCGGTTCCTCTGCTTCGGCAACGGTGCGCTGACCTCGCTGTACGACCATTCGGACGGTTTCTTTCGCCGCCAGCTCATCCTGACCACCAAGGACAAGCCCACCGACCGCACGGATGACCCCTTCCTTGTGGAGAAGATGTGCGCCGAGTTGGAAGGCATCCTGCTCTGGTGTCTGGAAGGGCTGCACCGGTTGGTGCAGAACGATTTCCGCTTCACGGTCAGCGAACGAGCCGCAGCCAACGTGGACACCATCAAGCGCAGCAGCAACAATGTCATCGACTTCATGGAGTCCGAGGGCTACTTCCGTTTCAAGGCGGACTACTCCATCAGTTCCAAGGAGTTCTACGACATTTATAAGCAGTGGTGCGAGGACAACGCCTGCCACAGCGTATCGGCGATCCGTTTCAGCGCCGAACTGCGCCAGAACGACCGCCGCTACAACCTTGAAGCCACCAACAACATCTATCTGCCCGGTGGCCGCAGAGTGCGGGGCTTTGTGGGCATCGAACCGCTTGTCCACCCCTGCCCGTAAAAAGTGCATTTTTCACAGAAGAAGTTCGTACAACCTGTACGGTCTGTACTTGTACGCATCTGTACGGCGAATTAAAGCGTTTTAAAACGTGTTATCGTTTATATTTCGCATTTCCGTACGTCGTACGAACCGTACAGGTTATTTGAAGTCCGTACGCAATTTTTTCAGATGCGTACGGAGCAATCAAGTTCGCATTGTGCGAACTTGATTGTAGCTCTCCCGCAGGAGGCGTTCCCCCTCGGAGAGTCCTCGAAGAGCCCACTACACTTTGCAGCCCATAGGGATGAAAGTGTTATAGTGGGTTATTACACTTCCGAAGAAGTGCATCTTCGTTCCCCGTCACCTTTCGATGAACCTTGAAAGGAGGGATGCCCTTTGGCAAGAAACGATGGCGTTGACCGCACCAGTGTCCGGAATCTCGCCGTTTCGGACAAGGCCGTTGGCAACACCCAACAGCACAATGAGCGTGAAAAGGACAGCTATCGGAACCCCGACATTATCCCCCAGCGCACTGCATGGAACGTCC
This sequence comes from Faecalibacterium sp. AF28-13AC, assembly GCF_003478405.1. Lineage (NCBI taxonomy): Bacteria > Bacillati > Bacillota > Clostridia > Eubacteriales > Oscillospiraceae > Faecalibacterium > Faecalibacterium sp. AF28-13AC. Next base: position 2,940 of record NZ_QUFG01000024.1, read on the forward strand.
ACTTCAAAAAGCCAACTGCCAGCTACACCGACCTATTCGCCCAACTGGAAGCCGCCGGAACCATCTCCACGCGCGGCTTGAAGCCGGATGCTATCCACTACTGTGAACTTGTCTTTGATGTCAACTCTGCCTACTTTGACAATCACGGCGGCTATGAGTTCGCCAAGCAGTTCTATGAGGATGCCTACAAAGCAGCCGTTCAAATCGTGGGCGGTGAGCAGTATATTCTCTCGGCTGTCATGCACGCCGATGAAATCAACCGCGCCATGACCGAAGCATTAGGCCGGGAGGTCTACCACTACCATCTTCATGTGGTCTATGTGCCTGTGGTGGAAAAGCAGATCCTGTGGTCGAAACGCTGCAAGGACAAGGCTCTGGTCGGCAAAGTCAAGGAGACCGTCATGCAGGTCAGCCGGAGCAAGAAGTGGGCATCCAAGCCCCTGCTGGACGATGCCGGAAAGCCTGCGCTGCAAAAGAACGGCAAGCCAGTCCTGAAGAAGTCGTACAGTGTCCTGCAAGACGATTTCTTCAACTATATGCGCAACGCCGGGTACACGGATGTAGAGCGCGGTGAACGCGGCAGCACTGAAGAACACCTGACCGTCACCCAGTTCAAAGTCCAGCGGGAGCAGGAGCGTCTGGACAGCCTGACTGCACAAGCCGACGAACAAGCACAGTCGCTTGCTAAAACCAGTCAGACCCTCTCCAAAAAGGAGAAGGAACTTGCCGCTGTGCAGAAAAAGGCCACACTCACGAAAGAAGCCCTCATTCATGCGCGTGATCTGGATTATATCGGCAAGCGCACCTTCCTCGGCAACTACTCGCTGACCGAAGAAGAATTTTCCAAACTGAAAAAACAGGCTGACCACGGCTATATGATGGACGTAGAGAACCGCCGCCTGAAAGAAGAACTTTCCACCGCCAAGAAGGAAGCCATTCATTGGAGCAACAAGTACCACGACCTGTGGTACGATGTAAAGCCCTATCTGGATGCGCTCCACCGTGCTCCTGAACTGGTGCGCGGTTTTCTGGAAAAGATTCTTGCTCCCAAGCAGGAGCGCACCATGAATGTGCCACAGCGAAACCGCAAGCGTGGGCAGGATGTAGAACTTTAAGCTGAATTTTTAGATGATATGACAATATAAGGAGCAATGCTTATGGATTTTGACCGTAATTCTATGACCGTCCCTGTGCAATCTTCCGATTATACGAATAAGTTCTTGCAAAAGGACTCGAATCTCACTACAATGGAGGTGGTCACTCAAACCAATGCCGTCAAGTCTCCGACTGACAGCCCAGCAACCACGAAGCTGGTGTACACGGTGGAAGAGATCGCACGAATGCTGGCCATCAGCCTGCGCTCTGCTTACAACCTGTGCAACAGCACCACCGAATTCCGTGTCCTGCGGGTAGGCGGAAGCATCCGTGTACCGAAAGACAGTTTCGATGCGTGGCTCTACCGGGCAGCTTGATAAGGAGGCAAACAGTATGGCATATATTACGAAGCGCGGCAACTCTTACAGCGTCCGATACACTTATGAAGATGAGCACGGCAAGAGCTGCGACAAATGGGAGAGTTTTCCCACAAAAGAGGAGGCAACAAACCGAAAAAAGCAAATCGAGCATGAACTGGCGGCTGGTACTTTCCTGATTCCGTCCTCTGTGACGGTAGCAGAGTTCCTCATGGATTGGCTGCCCAAGCAGTGCAGCAAACACAAGTGGGCACCCAAAACCTACGAATCCAACCTTTCCACCATTCAGAACCTTATTATCCCCTATATCGGCAGCATGGAGATGCAGAAACTCAAGCCCTACCACATGGAAAACCTCTATACGACCCTGAGCAAAACGCCCTGCGGTTCGTATATCGAGGGAAAGAAGCAAGAACTGACCGAAAAGCAGAAACAGCGGTTTCTTTCCGGCACGACTATCCATGAGGTGCACCGGCTGCTGGGAACAGCGTTCCAGTATGCCGTGGAGTGGGGAATCCTGATTAAGAGTCCTGTTCCCGTGGACAGCCCCAAGAAGTCCACGCAGGAGCGCTCCATCTGGACGGTAGAGGAAATGCGGGCGGCTCTGGACAGCATGGATGACCCTATCCTGCATCTGGCAGTCCACCTCACACTGGTGGGCGCACTGCGAGAGGGCGAGATCGTAGGTCTGACCCCAGAGGATATTGACTTTGACGCTGCGGACGGCATCGGAACATTCCGTATCAACAAATCCATGCAGCGAGTGCGTAAAGAAGCCCTGAATCAGGTAGACGACGGCTGCATCATCAAGGTATTCCCGGACAAGCTGGAACGCAGCACCACTTCTCTCATCCTGAAAAGCACCAAAACGGCGTCCTCCTGCCGTACCATCTTCATGACCTCTGCTCTGAAAGAGGAACTGAAGAAGTGGCTGAATCAGCTGGCGGCAGACGAGATGAAAGATCCGGCACGCTACCATGACAGCGGAATGCTGTTCCGTCTGCCCAACGGTCTGGCTGTGGAGCCTGTGCTGATTCGCAAAAAGTTCCTCAAATGGCAGGATGCACACCCGGAGTTCCCTCGTATTGTGTTCCACGGTCTGCGGCATTCCAGTGCGACCTATCAGCTGATGATCTCCGGCGGCGATGTGAAGGCCGTTCAAGGCACCACAGGACACGCTACGGCAGATATGCTGGTGAACACCTATGCCCATATCCAGCAGTCCTCTCGTGTAGAACTGGGCAGGAAGTTCGAGGAAGGGTTCTATGCTAAACAGGAAAGCCCCAGCCCGCAGGCTGTACCCGCCGCAGGCGAACCCACCATCTCCATGACGGCTCTCTTGGAATTGCTGAAGAATGCAGACCCCGAAGTAAAGGCGCAGCTCCGTCTGGCACTGCTGACCTGATGCAAAATTTACCACGCATTTCAAAGCAATTCCAGCCTATGCAGAGGATTCCTACGAAAAAGCCGACCGTGCAAAAATCGTGCATTGACCGTGCAGACCCCGATTTTTCGGGGTTACATAACAAAAAAGAACGCCAAATCTTACGATTTGACGTTCAAAATTTGGTGCACCTCCAGGGACTCGAACCCTGGGCCCACTGATTAAGAGTCAGTTGCTCTACC
>NZ_QUFG01000025.1:0-3713 GCF_003478405.1 Faecalibacterium sp. AF28-13AC
ATGCCGCCGATGCCGGAAAACAAGCTGAAATGCGTTAGGCTCATAGCTCCACCACCTCGCTGAGCCGGGTGGTCATAATTTTGTAAAGCTGGGTGTTATTCGGGATAGGGTTTGAGAACGGCAGCACCACGTTCTCAAAAATCAGCAGTCCTTCGCCCGGTTCGGAATTGTCGATGTACTTCTGCTGGTCTGCGGAGAGGTTCAGCCGTTCCGAAAGGATTTTGCGGTCGCCGGATGCCTGATTCAGCAGCGTGATGAAGTCGCTGTTTTCCAGAATGTTCTCGATCTCCGGGGAAGAAAGAAGGTCCTTCACATTCTGGGTGGCGCCTGTGGGCACGCCGCCCCATTTGCGGAAGCGTTTCCAAATCTCGGCACTGTATGCGGCGGTCTGTTCCTCTTTCAAGAGCAAGTGGAACTCGTCCGCAAAATACCATGTGGCCCGGCCTTGGCTGCGGTTCTGGGTAACGCGGCCCCATATCTGATCTTGGATAATGAGCATCCCCAGTTTTTTTAACTGCTTGCCCAGTTCTTTGATGTCAAAGGCCACAAGCCGATTATGGATGTCCACATTCGTTTTGTGATTAAACACATTCAGCGAGCCGGACACATACAAGTCCAATGCCTGCGCTACCCGGTCCGCTTCCGGCAAGTGCTGGTCGAGCAGGGCTTGGTGGAGGTCAGACAAAATCGGCATATTTTCCGGGCAGGGATTCGCCAGATAGGGGCGGTAGATAGCTTTCACGGCACGGTCTATCACGGTGCGTTCAATCGCTTCCAGACCTGTTTTGCCGCCCATGACCAGCTCACAGAACGACAGCACAAAATCCGACTTCAAGGCCAGCGGGCTGTCATCTTCGGAATAATTCAGGTTGATGTCCAGAGGATTCACATAGTCCTTGCTGGTGGGCGAAAGTTTGATGACCTGCCCATGCAGCCGCTTGACCAGCGGATAATACTCGGCTTCTGGGTCTGAAATAAAAATATCGTCAGCAGTCGTTAAAAACACACTGACGATTTCAGACTTGCAGCTCATGGATTTGCCGCTGCCGGGCGTACCCAGCTTTAGGCCGTTGGGACACCGGGCCTGCTTGCGGTCCAGCATGATCATGTTGTGGGATTTTGCGTTGATGCCGTAGTACATGGCCGCGCCGCTCTGGAAAAGCTCCTGCGTCACAAAGGGCACGAACACCGCCACGTTGGAGGTGGTAAGGCTGCGCTGAATCTTTATCTGGTTGATGCCCAGCGGCAGGCTGGACACAAGGCCCTGTTCCTGCTGGTAGTCCAGCCGGACAAGCGAGCAGTTATACTTCTGTGCCACACCTGCGGCTTGGAACACATCGTTGCCCAGCTTTTGCTTGGTGTCGGCCACATTCAGCACAAGAAAGGTCAGCATGAAAAGCCGTTCGTTCCGGGTCTGCAATTTGTTCAGCAGCTTTTTGGCGTCCTCGCCGTAAGTGGCAAGGTCGCTGGGCAGGATGTCCATGTCGTACCCGGAACGGACAGCCTTTTTCTGTTCCTGAATCTTCATAGCATCAAGATCTGTGATTTTCCGTTTGATGGTTTTGATGGCCTCGGTCTGGTCAATGGCCTGCACATGGAGATTGACGAGAATGCCGCTTTCCGTTTTGAGGAAGTCGGCCAGCATTTCGTCCGAAAGTTCCGGCGCAAGGATTTGTAAAAAGCTCACAGCTCCATACTTGCCGCCCAAACCAAAGGTTTTGGCCGTACCGAAACAGAGGGAGGACGGGGCCACAAAATCCTTGGTAGACAGGCCGGAGGGTGCCAGCCAGTCCCAGTCAAAACAGAACGGTTCCCCGTCCGGGTGGAAGATGCCGTGCAGAACTTCCAAACGCTCCTGCCCGTCCATAACGTGTGCCACACAACCCATGGTCTTGAAATAGCCCAGCAGGTCAAGGCCAATGCGGGTCAGCCGTGACCGTGCTGTTTTCAGGCTGTCGGCCTCGATGGTGAACGTCAGATATTTGGTTTTCACAATGCCGTTGTTTCCGCTGGCAAGCTGCTTTTGCAGGATGGCGGTGTACTCGGCGCGGATGTCGTCAAAATCATCCCCCTGCGGTGCGATCTCAAAACTTTTTGCGTACTGCACCGGGTCAACCTTGCGATTCAAAAATGAAAGCTGCACATGGATGGAAGCATCCACATAGTTGTACAGGTCGCACAGGTGTTCAAAGATGGCAGTTCGGGCCTCCGGCTGGGCCAGCTGATAGCTGATGTCCTCAAAGGCAATGCACTTGGAGAATGTGCGTCGGTCAATGCGGCACACACCGTCCGGGTAGATGGCCTCATACGGGATGGTGGCCTGCGCCGTGCGGGGCTTGCCGTCACCCTTGTACTTGCGGATAACGGCATCAATTTCTTTTTTCTGGGCGCGGGTGAGCTTTTTGGGCTTTTCGGTTTCGCGGGGTATCGTTTTTCTGGACAATGGCCTTTACCTCCTGTTCCATTTGGTATTGCCGCACAAGGGCGGCGTAAGCATTGTTGGTCTGATAGGGCCTTTCCTTGGGACGGATAAAGCAGCACTGAATCATTTGCTGAATCACCACTTCAAGGGGCTGGCCGTGCCGCTCAAACAGGGCGAACAGCAGCCCCGGCAGCATGGCAAAAATCATCAGCAGGGCCGCTGCACTGTTGGAAAGATAGTTCCGGGCCAAAAAATAAAGCGGTCCGCCCGTTAAAAGCGCACCGCCGAAGCAGACCAGCTGCCGCTTGGTCAGCCCGAATAAGACTTTGGATTTTACATGGGTCAAATCTTTGGGAACGGTCACATACGCCATTCAAACGCTCCTTTCTCAATGGGCACCGAACACGGACTTGCTGATGCTGCCGGTCTTGAACAGACAGAAGCAGAGCAGAACGGTATAGCCCATGCAGCCCCAGATAGCCCCGGCAATGTCCGCCGCGCCCGAAATGTTGCGTATCAGCACCGCGTAGATGCCCACGACAATCATAATCAGGAACGCTTGGAAACCCAGTGCCAGCAAAGACTTCAAGTAGTTCTGCCCGGTGCTGCGCCACTCGCTGCTGCCCATGGTCGCCAGCGGGATAGGCCCCAGTGCGGTCACAACATAAATCTCGATCATGCGGCCGTAGGTCACAAGGAAAATGCAGATAGACAGGATGTTCATGGTCAGGCCCACAACAAGGGTTTGGAACCACAGGCTGAGCAGACTGCCAATGGTCATGTTTTCCAGCTGAAATTCCAGTCCGGGTATCAGGCGGTCAAAGTGGATGGATGTTTCACCGATGATAACGCCGGAACTTTGGTTGACAACGCTCTGGGTGGCATCGAACACACCCATGACGATATTCCATGTGTTGCTGACAATGAGGATGGCAAAAGCAGACTTGAAAATCCAGCGGAAGAACATGGAGGTGTCAAAGTCGTGCATATTGTTCTTTTCGGTAATCATCTGGATAAGCTCATGGCACATCACAAGGGCAAGGATGGCCGCTGCAATAGGCAGCACCACCGTTTCGGAAAGACTACGCAGCATATTGAAAATGCCGCTGTTCCATGCCTGCGGAGTGGAGCCAACGTCGGAAGCGATTTCGCCCACCTTGGCGTTCACGTTATCGAACAGGCCGGAGAGGTTGCCCGTGATGCCATCTATCAAAATGCCCTTTATCCATTTTTCGATGATCTCACTAATCAAGCAAAGATACCTCCTTTCCCGCGCCCTCCCATGTGAGAG
>NZ_QUFG01000026.1:0-3505 GCF_003478405.1 Faecalibacterium sp. AF28-13AC
GGTAAAGGGCATTTAACGACGAAACTGGCTAAAATAAGTAAACAGGTAACGTCTATTGAATTAGACAGTCATCTATTCAACTTATCGTCAGAAAAATTAAAACTGAATACTCGTGTCACTTTAATTCACCAAGATATTCTACAGTTTCAATTCCCTAACAAACAGAGGTATAAAATTGTTGGGAATATTCCTTACCATTTAAGCACACAAATTATTAAAAAAGTGGTTTTTGAAAGCCGTGCGTCTGACATCTATCTGATTGTTGAAGAAGGATTCTACAAGCGTACCTTGGATATTCACCGAACACTAGGGTTGCTCTTGCACACTCAAGTCTCGATTCAGCAATTGCTTAAGCTGCCAGCGGAATGCTTTCATCCTAAACCAAAAGTAAACAGTGTCTTAATAAAACTTACCCGCCATACCACAGATGTTCCAGATAAATATTGGAAGCTATATACGTACTTTGTTTCAAAATGGGTCAATCGAGAATATCGTCAACTGTTTACTAAAAATCAGTTTCATCAAGCAATGAAACACGCCAAAGTAAACAATTTAAGTACCATTACTTATGAGCAAGTATTGTCTATTTTTAATAGTTATCTATTATTTAACGGGAGGAAATAATTCTATGAGTCGCTTTTTTAAATTTGGAAAGTTACACGTTACTAAAGGGAATGGAGATAAATTATTAGATATACTACTGACAGCTTCCAAGAAGCTAAAGAGGTCCCTAGCGCCTACGGGGAATTTGTATCGATAAGGGGTACAAATTCCCACTAAGCGCTCGGGACCCCTTGTAGGAAAATGTCCTAAGTGTGGCAACAATATTGTATTAAAAAAATCGTTTTATGGTTGTTCAAATTATCCTGAATGTAAGTTTACTTTAGCTGAACATTTTAGAAAGAAAAAACTAACCAAAACGAATGTAAAAGAATTACTGGAGGGAAAAGAAACCCTGGTAAAAGGAATCAAAAACGTAACCGTCAAATCTCCCGGCGCATAAAAAAGCATCTCTGGCTTAGCAACCGCAGCTGGGCCAGAGATGTTCATTCTTTTGGTATTCTGCATTCCTGGGGTGCACTGGCAGGCAAGAGTTGTTCGGCCCAAGCCTCGTCCATCTGGCTCATAGCGGGAGCATTCCGCAGAACCCAGAGCAAGTAACGGTACGGATCTAATCCGTTTTCTTTCGCTGTCTCAATCAGGCTGTAGATCACACTGCTGGACTGTGCGCCGCCCGGTGTATTGGCAAACAGCCAATTCTTGCGGCCCATAACAAAAGGCTTTATGCTGCGTTCAGCACGGTTGTTGCTCAGTTCCAGCCGCCCATCCTCCAGATAACGGATCAGGTATGGCCACTGCTCCAGCAGATAGTGCAGCGCCCTACCCAGAGCGGACTTTGGTGCCGCCTTGCCGCTGGCCGCATTTGCCCACGCCAATAGAGCGTCCAGAACCGGTTTTTCCTGTTCCAGCCGCTTAGCATGTCGTTCTTCTGGTGTCAGTTCTGCGAAAGACTTTTCCAACTGGAACAGCCTTGAGCAGTAGCACTCGCCGGCCGCTGCCAGAGAATCTTTTCGCTTTTCCTGCAGTAGCGTCTGCAGCGCCTCATCAAATTTTCGCCGCGCGTGGGCCCAGCAGCCAACCACCCGGATATTCTCCGGCAGCCTGTGGTAACCATGGTATCCATCCGCATGGAGCCAGCCGGAGAAGCCCTTTAAGAACTCCTCCGCGTGCTCTGCCTTCCGGTTCGGCTGGTATTCATACAGGACAATCGGATGCTCCGTACAGCCGCTGGTCCTGTACAGCCACATGTAGGACTTGCTGGTCGCCGCCTTCCCGGGTTCTTTCAGTACCTGCAGCGTCGTCTCATCGCCATGGAGAACTTTCTCCCTGCAGAGCTGCCGGTGCAGCACCTCGTAGATGGGCTGCAGCCAGGTATCAGAGACATTCAGCAGCCAGTTGGACATGGTCTGCCGGGAGAGCTTCAATCCCTGGCGGTGAAACTCCTGCTCCAGCCGGTACAGCGGGGAATACATCACAAACTTCTGTACCGCAATATGCGCTACCGCCTCCGCGGAAGCATAGCTGCCGGGCAGCAGCGCAGGCTCCTTCGGTGTTTTCAGGATGTTGGCCTCGCCGCTGTCCTGCTCGCACTTCCTGCAGGCGTAGGTATAGTAGACATCCTCTCGAATCCAGAACCGGGCAGGCTCCATTTGCAGGCTCCGGCGGACCTCTTTGCCGATCTCCTCCATTTTGCTGCCGCAGGCGGAGCAGATCAGCTCTTCTTCGCTCAGACGGTGCTCCACCACTTCAGTGGGTGTGCCCTCCGGAACGATCTCGGTCACGCTGCCGGACTGCTTCTTGCGCGCATGGGCTTTCACGGCAACCTGCTCCGGCGTAGCGGATTTGGTGCCATAGGCGTAGGCTTCAAGCTCATTGAAGCTTAGCGAAAGCTGATCCATCAGGCCCTCCTGCAACTTCTCGGAGGAGGAGCCGAATTGCCGCTTTTTCGCAAGACCCAACTGCTCCAGAAGCCATTGGTTCTGGAGCTTGAGTTCAGTGAGCTGAGTTTGCTGAGATTCATATTCCGCGCGTGAAATGGTCACCATTTCAGCGTTACTTGTGGCAATTCTCTTCTCGTTTTCCATGTGAAAATTATACCACAAAAAGTGTCAAAAAGCCAGTGTTTTCGATGCTTTTCGGAAATTTAATCTGCCTTATATTATGCTCAGCCCAGATACTGGGCGGTGGGCTTTTGGCTGCTCGATCTGTAAGCCTTCCATCAGCCAGCGGTACTGCTGCGGCGTTAGTGACCGTACTTCAGATTCACTTCTCGGCCACTGGTATGCACCCTGTTCCAGCCGCTTGTAGAGCAGAATAAACCCGTCCTTTTCCCAGTATAGTCCCTTGATCCGGTCTCTGCGCCGCCCACAGAACAGGAACAGCGTGTTGGTGAACGGATCCAATTCAAACTGCTGCTGCACCATCCGGGCCAAACCGTCTATGCCTTTACGCAGATCGGTATAGCCACAGGCGATATAGACCCGATCCGCTCCGGAAAAATCGTTCAGCATGGCCGCAGCGCCTCGACCAGGGCTTTCAGCAGGTCCGGACTCAGCTCTTGATAGAAGTCAATGCTGCTATTGCCGATCCGCAGCGTGGCGGAACATTCTGAAACGTTCCGATCCTGCTGTTTCGGTGCTGGTAACTCTGCAAACGCAGGTGCCCCGGGGAATTCCGGTGCCGCATCTGCGATGGACAGCACTTCCCGTTCCCAACGATAGTATGTAGATGGTGTGATTCCTCTTTGCTTGCACCACTGCCGTACCGGAAGACCGCTGCTTCTGCAATTCTGAATCGCTGCCACCCATTTCTGTTGTCGTGCCTGGTGCTTTAGCTCTGTTGATGTCATGGTGTCCTCCCTGATGTTAATAGTAGTGGAACGTCGCGAAACGTTCCACTACTATTATCCCATGGGTGTCCATCCGCCGGGAGATTTGACGGTTAC
>NZ_QUFG01000027.1:0-2889 GCF_003478405.1 Faecalibacterium sp. AF28-13AC
GCGACCATGAACATCAAGCTGACACTGGGAGAACGGCTCAAAGACCTGCGTGTGGAGCGGAGTCTGAAGCTGGAAACGCTGGCAGAGCAGACGGGTCTGTCCAAATCGGCATTGTCGAAATACGAGAGTGACGATGTGACCGACCTCAGCATTTATGCGGTGACAACGCTGGCTGAGTTCTATGGCGTGACCACGGACTACCTGTTGGGCGTGACGGAAAACAAAAAACGCCCAGATGCAGTCCTTTCGGACTTGCATCTGAGCGATGGCGCAGTGGACGTATTAAGGAATGGGAATTTCAATCATCGGCTGCTGTGTGAACTTTTGGAACATCCCGATTTTTCCCGGTGGATGACCGACCTTGAGATCTGTGTGGACGGTCTGGTCAGTGACCGCATCCGGGATATGAATGCCATGGTGGAAGCCACCCGGCAGGAACTGGAAAAGCGATACCATGCCGATGCAGAGGACCTGACCATGCGGACGCTGAAGGCGGCGCAGATCAACGAGGACGAATATTTCGGGCAGATCCTCTATGATGAGCTGGCGGCGATCCTGAAGCAGATCAAAGCGGCACATGGGACCGATAAGACCACGTCGGACGGCGCAGCGGTCGAGCAAGCGAGGAAGCAGCTTGAAAATGCACAGAAGTTTGAAGGTTCTCCGTTGGAAAAGAAGATGAATGTCCTGATGGGACAGATCGGCATCGACTATTCCAAGCTGACGAAAGAAGAACAGATGACCTTGCTGCGAGTGTTCAATAAATCCTCTATGTTAAAGCACCGCACAAAGGCCGGGATGCGGGGCAAATACAGACGCTGATTATTTACCTTGCGGCTTATAGGGAAAAACGCTGCTACGGCAGGACGGGAGAATGTACACCATTGGTTCCTCTGCAAGCCTGCGCTGGGTGGGCAGAAACCATTAGCTGCCATCCCCATCCGCGCATCCTTCTGCCGCAGAATAGGTGCTTGCCGGAGCTGCTCGCAGTCCCTTTTCCGCATCAGCCGGAACCAAGGTGTAACACACTAGACTTTGCAAACAAAGTCGTGTGCCACGAAACCCCGGCACGGTTTCTTTGGATTCTTCCGGCTATTGCGTTGCTTCCCGGTTTCAGACAATAGAAGATGCGGGCGTCAACTCGTACACATGATCGAACTGGGCTTTACGTTCGTCGCTCAGGTGATGGCTAATCAGGATCAGGGTCAGGTCAGGGTTGGACAGCAGGCTCTTCTCCACGATGTCGGCGTTCTTCTGGTCCAGGGCGCTGGTGCCCTCATCCACCAGCAGGATGCTGCGGTTATGGATCAGAGCACGGGCGATGGCCACGCGCTGCTTCTGGCCGCCCGAGAGGGCGTTGCCTTCCTCGCCCACCGGCGTATCCAGACCCTTGGGCATATTGGCAAGGTCGCCTGCCAGGGCGCTGTCACGCAGTGCCTTTTCCATCTGCTCGTCGGTAAAGTGCTCACCCAGGGTAATGTTCTCACGGATGGTGGTATTGAACAGGAACACATTCTGTTCGATGTAGCTCATTTTCTGCTGGAGCTGCTCGGGCGTGTAATCCCGCACGTCTCTCTCGTCATAAAGGACCTTGCCCTGGTAGCCGGGCAGCCAGCCCAGAAGAATCTTCAGCAGGGTGCTCTTGCCGCAGCCGGAGGGACCGGTGAGGGCGTATTTGCCGCCTTTCTTGAATTCCGCGTTCATGTGGACCAGGATCGGCTTCTTTTCATCGTAGCCGAAAGAGACATCCTTGACCGTAATGCCTTCCTGCAGGGTAGGCAGACCGAAATCAGGAAGCTGCGCCTCGCCGGCATGGATGGTAATCTTATCGAAATAGGGCTTGCTGGCCGAGAAGGACACTGCAAGTTTGGACACCTGGTTCAGTCCATTATACACGCCGGCGCAGATGGTACCGGTGCCCATAAAGGTGGCCAGAGGAATCATATCATTGAGGATCAGGACACCCAGCAGGATGACAACGGCCACTTGGCAGACGGCGCTGACATAGGCCAGACCACAGCCGATGCCGTCCTTGTTGATGGTCAGTTTGTACTTGGCCTGCTCCATGCTGTCGCTGGCTGCATCGACTCCGCTGGTAAACCGTTCATCCTTGCCAAAGAAGCGAAGCACATCGTAACCTGCCAGCAGATCCTTGATTTTACTGACGCTGTCAGCCTGGCTGGCGGCACAGGCTGTGCCAACGGTTCCCAACCGTTGGCTGAACAGACGAGGAACGAAGATCATAACCAATGCGATGACCAGAGAAATCACCAGAAGCAGCCAATGAATGGATGCCAGTGCAACGATGCCGAACACCACCTGTGCCGCAGAACCCATGATGGTGAAAAACGGAGTCCAGGCCATCTGCTCAATCTGGTTCACGTCGTTGGTAAACTGGGAGAGGTACTCGCCGCTCTCCTGCTTATGATACTCCTGATGGGTCTTGTGCAACAGGCCCGCTGCCATATCCCGGCGCAGAGCGTTGTTCATCCGGCGCACGGCCCGGCCCTGGAAGAAGGTCTCTGCAATCAGGCAAAGGACCACGGCCAGCCAGGTCAGCAGAAGAAGAATGATCCGAATGGTGAAAGCCCGCAGATCACCGTCCAGCAGTCCCTGGGTGATCTGAATCTGTACCAGACTGGTGCAGACCTGCAAACCATAGGCAACAACCATACAGATGGAGGCCGCTGTAACAGTGGGCCAGCACTTTTTGAGATAATACTTCATGATTTCCACCTCTTCGGTGATCGTTCCATCTGTCTCTATGAACAGTGGATTGTGTGCTTTGCTCTTTCTGATTCAAATTGTAGCACACAGGATGAGGAATAAAGTAACCGTCAAATCTCCCGGCGGATGGACACCCATGGGATAATAGTAGTGGAACGTTTC
>NZ_QUFG01000028.1:0-2612 GCF_003478405.1 Faecalibacterium sp. AF28-13AC
ACTTTCTGCCGCTTGTTCTGCGGCACTCAAAAATAAAATTATTCGGCTGCATTTTCATCCGACAGGTCAATTTCATACAGGTCAAAACTTTCGTCCTGTGCGACTACCTGCTGCCGTTTCCGGCGCAGGGTGGATAAGAACCTGTCCACATCAAAGGTGTTTTTCTTGTCCGCGTCCGCAAGGTATTTGTAGTGCGGGTGCTTGGTGATGTCGAACTTCTCCGAGAAGAACGGCCTCACACCCCGCAGCTGCAAAATACATCTGCCGCCGTCCATGATTGCGATTTCGTCCTCTGACATCAACGCCTTTCCTAGTTTTTGATAGTTCAGTCCGTGGGAGGTTTGAGAGCCCCGGTTTTCGCTGGTGTTGAAACTGTCGATAGTCTCTTTCCCCAGCGCATCGGAGATCTCTTTGGCATTTTTGCCCCGCCCACTCAAAAAGAGAACAGAATCGCAGTTGTCCGAAATGATTTCGGCGGCATCTTTGTAGATGGCTTTCAGCTGCGACTGGCTCTGCAAAATGATGGATGCCGAGATTTCCCGGCTGCGGATGGTGGCGATCAGCTTGTCGAAGTTGGGTATCTGCCCGATGTTGGCGAACTCGTCCAGAACCAGTCGCACATGGACAGGCAGCCGACCGCCGTATTTATCATCCGCACGGTCACACAGCAGGTTGATAAGCTGGCTTTGGAGCATGGCAAGAATGAAGTTGAAGGTGGTGTCCGTGTCGCTCATAATCAGGAACAGCACGGTCTTTTCATCCCCGATGGTGTCCAGCTCCATTTCATCGTCCTCCATCAGCTCCCGCACCTCCCGGATGTCAAATGGGGCTAAACGGGCACCACAGCTTATCAGGATGGAAGAACGGGTCTTGCCTGCCGACAGCAAAAACTTTTTGTATTGCCGGACGGCGAAGTGGTCCGGGTCTTTCTGTTCCAGCCGCTCAAACATGAGGTCCACCGGGCTTTGGAAGTCTAGGTCATCCTCGCGGGCTTCACTGGCATTTATCATTTCCAGCAGGGTGGTGAAGTTCATTTCCTCTGCCGGGGCCTCATACCAGATGTAGCCGATAAGCGCGGTGTAGAACAGCCGTTCTGACTTCACCCAAAAATCTTCTGCTGATTTTTCACCCTCGCCCTTGGTGTTGGCGATAAGGGTATTCACCAGCTTCAGCACGTCTTTTTCCGAGTGGATGTAGACAAAGGGGTTGTACTTCATGGACTTGGAAAAGTTTATCGTGTTCAGGATTTTTACACGGTAGCCTGCCCGCTGGAACATTTGGCCAGTTTCCAGAACCAGAGTACCTTTCGGGTCTGTGACTACGAATGAGGTGGGATAGTCGGAAGTAGGAAAACATTGCATGAGGTTGGGCTTGACATAGAAGCGGGTCTTGCCGCTGCCGGAGCCGCCGATCACAAGCACATTTTTGTTCCGGGCTGTTTTGGGGTCTTTGGGCCGCCCGGTCATGGTCAGGCGTTCGGTCTGGGTCAGCAGGATGTTGTTTTCAAACTTGAGGTCGATGTACGGGGCAATGTCCTTGGCGGTGCCCCATCGGGCAGAGCCGTATTCTTCACCCTTGCGGTATTTCTTGGCGTTCTTGCCTTTGCTGTACACGATGAGCCGGACAGCCACCGCCCCGGCAAGGCCCACGCACAGGTCAAACGGATGCAGGCTGGGCAGCGGGTTTGCAAAGGCGGCGGAGATGCCGCTCGTCAGGTGGAGCAGCTTTGCCGAAGCATCCACGCCCGCAGCCAGACGGTACGCCTGCCCGCATTTGGCGAACAGGTACACGAACAGCAGATACGGCAGATTCAGCAACAGCAGTTTTTTCAGTTCAGGCTTCATCGTTCCAGCCCCCTTTGCTTGATTTTTTCCTTCGCACGTTTCGGCTGCTGGGCGGCTTTCTGCTTGGCTGCTGTCAGCACCTTGCGGATGGAGGGCCGCTGCTCCTTGGAGAGTGTTTTGGCCGTAAACTCCCGGAACGCCTGTTCCAGATTGTCCGCATCCTTGGCCTTGAAGATCACGATGTAATGGGACGGCTGGGTGGTCTTGTCCTTGCGCAGAGTAAAGTCCACGCCGTACTTCTTGGCGCAGGGTTTGAATGCCCCGATGTTCGCTTCCGTGACTTCAATGTTGGTCAGGGCCGCGCCGTGGGCTTTCAGCTGTTTCAGGCTTTGCCTGCCATGGTGCAGTTTTGGCCCCTTGGCCCGGTGTTGCAAATATTTTTTCAGGGCAGCTTGCAGCGCTTGGGCGGTGAGCTTGCCCGTTTTCATGGACAGGGCAATGGTTTTCTGGGTGACTTCTTCCTGCATTCAGCATTCCTCCTTGGCAGGTAGTCGGAAAAGCGGCAGCTAGGGTGGAACCACCAGCCGCCGCAGGTAAAGGGGTCTCATGGGTGGACGCTCCTTTCGGTCAGTTGTTGGGCGGGCGGCCCCAATCAGGCTGCGCCATATCGTGCGCCACAAGGGACGCATAGTAGCTGTTGATGGTGCTGGGCGCGTTAAAAAGCATGGCCCGCAGGTATTGCTTGATGTTGCGGACTTTGGTGGTGTTGTCCCGCAGGCAGTCCATGACGAACTCGATGTGATGGCTGTCCAGCTTCAAGAATTTCGC
>NZ_QUFG01000029.1:0-2395 GCF_003478405.1 Faecalibacterium sp. AF28-13AC
TGGGATATCTTATCTTTGGGTCGGCTTCACGCTTAGATGCTTTCAGCGTTTATCCGATCCGTACGTAGTTGCCCAGCTATGCTCCTGGCGGAACAACTGGTGCGCCAGAGGTACGTCCGTCCCGGTCCTCTCGTACTAGGGACAGCTCCCATCAAATATCCTGCGCCCACGACAGATAGGGACCGAACTGTCTCACGACGTTCTGAACCCAGCTCGCGTACCGCTTTAATTGGCGAACAGCCAAACCCTTGGGACCGAATACAGCCCCAGGATGCGATGAGCCGACATCGAGGTGCCAAACCTCCCCGTCGATGTGGACTCTTGGGGGAGATCAGCCTGTTATCCCCAGGGTAACTTTTATCCGTTGAGCGATGGCATTTCCACTCACATACCACCGGATCACTAACTCCAACTTTCGTTACTGCTCGACCCGTCAGTCTCGCAGTTAGGCTCGCTTCTGCGTTTGCACTCTTTTGCTTGATTTCCGTTCAAGCTGAGCGAACCTTTGAACGCCTCCGTTACTCTTTAGGAGGCGACCGCCCCAGTCAAACTGCCCACCTAACAATGTCCCCCGACTCGATTCAGAGCCGCAGGTTAGAATTCCAATATCGCAAGGATGGTATCCCAACGTCCTCTCCATGACCGCCAAAGCGATCACTTCCCAGAGTCCCATCTATCCTGTGCATGCAACATCGAAACCCAATATTAGGCTACAGTAAAGCTCCATGGGGTCTTTCCGTCTTGTCGCGGGTAACCGGCATCTTCACCGGTACTACAATTTCGCCGGGCGGGCTGTTGAGACAGTGCCCAAATCATTACGCCTTTCATGCGGGTCAGAACTTACCTGACAAGGAATTTCGCTACCTTAGGACCGTTATAGTTACGGCCGCCGTTCACTGGGGCTTCGATTCAATGCTTGCACATCTCCTCTTAACCTTCCAGCACCGGGCAGGCGTCAGCTCGTATACGTCATCTTTCGATTTAGCACAAACCTGTGTTTTTGGTAAACAGTTGCTTGGGCCGATTCTCTGCGGCTCCATCTCTGGAGCACCCCTTCTCCCGAAGTTACGGGGTCAATTTGCCGAGTTCCTTAACAACCCTTCTCCCGTTGGCCTTAGAATCTTCTTCCTACCTACCTGTGTCGGTTTGCGGTACGGGCACCTCAGAAATCCACACAGCTTTTCTCGCCATCTTCCATCCCAGACTTCGGTACTATTTTCCCTCGATCTCTACCGGAACCAACACCCGGCTCTGAGACTTCTTATGTGTCCCTGTGCTTAACTCTTTTGGTGGTGACGGAATCTCTACCGTCTGTGCATCGGCTACGCCTTTCGGCCTCACCTTAGCTCCCGACTAACTTGGAGCGGACGAACCTTCCTCCAAAAACCTGAGGCTTTCGGCCATGCAGATTCTCACTGCATTCGCGCTACTCATTCCGGCATTCTCACTTCTATACACTCCACAGCCGCTTGCGCTACTGTTTCGCCGCGTATACAACGCTCCCCTACCCAATGTATTACTACATTGCCTAAGCTTCGGTGCCAGGTTTAGCCCCGTTAAATTCTCCGCGCAAAGACGCTCGACCAGTGAGCTATTACGCACTCTTTGAATGAGTGGCTGCTTCTGAGCCAACATCCTGGTTGTCTGCGTATCTTCACATCGTTTTCCACTTAACCTGACTTTGGGACCTTAGCTGTAGATCTGGGCTGTTTCCCTTTTGACAATGACATTTATCTGACACTGTCTGACTCCCAGGCATCAATATTCTGGCATTCTGAGTTTGATAAGCTTCGCTAACCTCTCGGCCGCTAGGCTATTCAGTGCTTTACCTCCAGATATCTAACCTGAGGCTAGTCCTAAAACTATTTCGGGGAGAACCAGCTATCTCCGGGTTCGATTGGAATTTCTCCGCTACCCACAGTTCATCCGCCGCCTTTTCAACGGAGGTCGGTTCGGTCCTCCATGGAATTTTACTTCCACTTCAACCTGACCATGGGTAGGTCACCCGGTTTCGGGCCCATTGTATGCAACTTAACGCCCTTTTCAAACTCGCTTTCGCTTCGGCTCCAGTCCTGAAGACCTTAACCTTGCTGCATACAATCGCTCGCCGGACCGTTCTACAAAAAGTACCCTATCACACTTTGACGTGCTCTAGGTGCTTGTAGGCACAGGGTTTCAGGTTCTTTTTCACTCCCCTCCCGGGGTGCTTTTCACCTTTCCTTCACAGTACTATACGCTATCGGTCACTGGGTAGTATTTAGGGTTGGAGGGTGGTCCCCCTATCTTCCGACCAGGTTTCACGTGTCTGGCCGTACTCTGGAACTTGCTCAGCTTTCGTCGTTTTCACCTACGTGGTTCTCACACTCTCTGACCGGCCTTCCCATGCCGTTCGGTT
>NZ_QUFG01000003.1:0-322561 GCF_003478405.1 Faecalibacterium sp. AF28-13AC
CATTATCTCCATGTTCAGGAATCCATTCGGCAGAGTGCGATCCAGTTGTTCAGCGAGGCATTTTCGGCCTGAAAATTGGACGGAACGGCACTAATTAGACCAGATAAAATCGTTGGCATTGTGGTCAAAATTGTGGTCAAAACCAAATGAGGTCAGCCCACAAACAAAAAAATCCAACGATTTCTAATGTGAAATCATTGGATTTATGGTCCGAGTGGCGAGAATCGAACTCACGGCCTCTTGAACCCCATTCAAGCGCGCTACCAAAACTGCGCTACACCCGGATATCGACCGCCGCTTCCCTACCGAAGCGTGGCGACAGGAGATATTATACGCGAATCACGGGTGTTTGTCAACAGTTTTTTGAAGATTTTTTAGATTTTTGTAAAATCCTCTGGAGTACGTTCTTTCTTTTTTGATTTCTTTGCGGCGGGCGTGTTCTGTGCTGCCTCGGCCTCCTGCTGGCGCAGCAGCTTGTCCTTTTCCAGCAGCGGCTTGAGGTATTGGCCCGTGAAGCTGCCCTCTGCTTCGGCCACCTGCTCCGGGGTGCCCTCTGCGATGACCAGGCCGCCTGCGCTGCCGCCTTCGGGGCCGAGGTCGATGATGTGGTCTGCGCATTTGATGAGATCGAGGTTGTGCTCGATGACGATGACGGTGTTGCCCGCATCCACCAGTTTCTGCAGCACCTCAATGAGGCGGTGGACATCGGCGATGTGCAGACCGGTGGTCGGCTCGTCGAGGATATACACCGTCTTGCCGGTGCCGCGGCGGGCCAGCTCATTGGCCAGCTTGACCCGCTGCGCCTCGCCGCCCGAAAGGGTGGTGGCGCTCTGCCCCAGGGTCACGTACCCCAGGCCCACATCCAGCAGCGTCTGCAGCTTGCGGGCGATCTTGGGCTGGTTGGCAAAGAAGACCACTGCCTCTTCCACCGTCATGTTCAGCACGTCGGAGATGGTCTTCTCCTTGTACTTCACCTCCAGCGTCTCGCGGTTGTAGCGGGCGCCCTTGCACACCTCGCAGGGGACGTAGACGTCCGGCAAAAAGTGCATCTCGATCTGCAGGATG
The DNA here is from genome assembly GCF_003478405.1 of Faecalibacterium sp. AF28-13AC. Classification (NCBI taxonomy): domain Bacteria; kingdom Bacillati; phylum Bacillota; class Clostridia; order Eubacteriales; family Oscillospiraceae; genus Faecalibacterium; species Faecalibacterium sp. AF28-13AC. Next base: position 1,066 of record NZ_QUFG01000003.1, read on the forward strand.
CCGTTGCCCTCGCAGGCCTCACAGCGGCCGCCCTTGACGTTGAAGCTGAACCGTCCGGGGCCGTAGCCGCGCATCTTGGCGTCCTGCGTCTCGGCGAAAACGGCGCGGATGTCGTTGAACACGCCGGTATAGGTGGCCGGGTTGGAGCGCGGGGTTCGGCCAATGGGCTGCTGGTCGATGCCGATGACCTTATCGACAAATTCCAGCCCCTCTACCCCATCGCACTTGCCTGCGCGGGCGCGGGCACCGTTCAGCTCGCTGGCCAGCGTCTTGTACAGGATCTCGTTGATGAGGCTCGACTTGCCCGAACCGGAAATGCCTGTGACGCAGATGAACTCGCCCAGCGGGAAACGGACGTCGATGTTGCGCAGGTTGTTCTCTCGGGCCCCCTTCACGGTCAGGTAGCTGCCATTCCCTGCACGGCGGATCTCCGGCACCGGGATGCGCTTGCGGCCGGACAGATAATCGCCGGTGATGCTTCGTTTGGCCTTGCAGATATCCTTTACCGTGCCGGCTGCCACGATCTCGCCGCCGTGGACGCCAGCACCGGGGCCGACATCCACGATATAATCGGCGCTGCGCATGGTATCCTCGTCGTGTTCGACCACGATGACCGTATTGCCCAGGTCGCGCAGATCCTTCAGGGTCGCGATGAGCTTGTCGTTGTCGCGCTGGTGCAGGCCGATGCTGGGTTCGTCCAGAACATACAGCACACCGGACAGCGCACTGCCGATCTGGGTGGTCAGGCGGATGCGCTGGCTCTCGCCGCCGGACAGCGTGCCCGCCGAGCGGGCCAGTGTCAGGTAATCCAGACCCACGCTCTGCAAAAATTGCAGGCGGTTCTTGATCTCCTTCATGATCTGCCCGCCGATCTGTTTCTGCTTTTCGGTCAGATTCGGCTCATTTTCCGCGATGAATCGCAGTTCATCCCGGATGGACATCTCGCAGAATTCGCTGATGTTCTTGTCCCCGATGGTCACGGCCAGCACCACCGGCTTCAGGCGGCGGCCATGGCAGTCTGGGCACTCGACGCCGGACATGAAGCTGCCGATCTCCTCCTTCATCCACTCGCTGTTCGTCTCGCGGAAGCGGCGCTCCAGATTTTCGACGATGCCCTCAAAGGTGTTGTAGTAGACGCCGCTGCCGAACTCGTTGGTGCGGTGCATCTCGATCTTTTCGCCGTTGGTGCCGTACAAAAGGGCGTTGACGGCCTCCGTGCTCATCTCATTGATGGGCGTATCCAGCGTGAAACCGTACTTTTTGCCAAGGCCAAGATAGTACATCTCGCTGACGGAACCTTCGGCGTAATACCAGCCGCTGGCCTTGATGGCTCCCTGCCGGATGGACAGGCTCCGGTTGGGCAGGATGCGCTCCTCGTCCACCCGCATGAACGTGCCCAGGCCGGTGCACTTTTCGCAGGCACCCAGCGGGTTGTTGAAGGAGAACAGCCGGGGCGACAGGTCGCTGATGGAGATGCCGTGTTCCGGGCAGGCAAAGTTCTGGCTGAAGGTCATGCACTCGCCGCCGATGACATCCACCTCTGCGATGCCGCCGGTCAGGGCCAGAGCCGTTTCCAGCGAGTCAGCCAGGCGGCCCCGGATGCCCTTGCGCATGGCGAGGCGGTCCACGACGATCTCCACCGTGTGCTTGATGTTCTTTTCCAGCGTGATCTCCTCGTCGAGATCATAGAGATCCCCGTCGATGCGGACACGGGAGTAGCCGCCCCGGCGGGCTGCGTCCAGCTCCTTCTGCTGGGTGCCCTTGCGCTGGCGGACGACCGGAGCCAGCACCTGAAACTTCGTGCCTTCGTCCAGTTTCAGGACAGCATCCACCATTTCATCCACGGTCTGCTGGCTGATGACCCGGCCGCAGACCGGGCAGTGAGGCACACCCACGCGGGCATATAAAAGGCGCAGATAATCGTAGATCTCGGTCACAGTGCCCACGGTGGAACGCGGGTTGTGGCTCGTGGTCTTCTGGTCGATGGAAATGGCCGGCGACAGGCCGGTGATCTCGTCTACATCGGGCTTGTCCATCCGGCCCAGGAACATCCGGGCGTAGCTGGACAGGCTCTCGACGTAGCGGCGCTGGCCGTCGGCATAAATGGTATCGAAGGCAAGGCTCGACTTGCCCGAACCGGACAAACCGGTCATGACGATGAGTTTTTCGCGCGGGAGGGTCAAATTGACATTTTTCAGGTTGTGCTCCCGTGCGCCTTTGATGACGATCTTATCGTTTGCCAAGGTACTTTCTCCCTCTTCTCTGTGTCTGTGCATGGTTCTGTTTGCGCTCGGTCTCGGCGGCCGAGTCCACGGTGGGGTTCTCGCCCCGGCGCAGGCGGTCGATCTGGTCGCGCAGGAAGGCCGCGTGCTCAAATTCCAGCAGCTTGGCGGCTTCCTTCATCTCGCGGGTCAGCCGGTCGATGGCAGCTTCCCGCTCCAGCTTGCCCATCCGCCGGGTGTTCATCTTCGCGTTCTCGGCCTTGTCGCTGATCTCGATGGAATCCGGGATGGCCTTGACGATGGTCCGGGGCACGATGCCGTGGGCCTCGTTGTATGCCATCTGGATGGCGCGGCGGCGTTCAGTCTCGGTGATGGCGCGCTCCATGCTGTCCGTCACCTCATCCGCATACATGATGACCAGACCCTCGGCGTTGCGGGCGGCGCGGCCAATGGTCTGGATCAGGCTCGTCTCACTGCGGAGGAAGCCTTCCTTGTCGGCATCCAGGATAGCAACGAGGCTGACTTCCGGCAGGTCCAGACCCTCGCGCAGCAGGTTGATGCCCACCACCACATCAATGGAGCCGAGGCGGAGGTCCTTGATGATCTCCATCCGCTCGAAGGTGTCCACCTCGTGGTGCATATACTTGACCTTGACACCCTGTTCGGTCAAAAAATCGGTCAGGTCTTCGGCCATTTTCTTGGTCAGGGTCGTGACGAGGACACGTTCATTTTTCGCCGTGCGGGCGTTGATCTCGCCCAGCAGGTCGGTCACCTGGCCCTCGACCGGGCGCACCGAGATGAGCGGATCCAGCAGGCCGGTGGGCCGGATGACCTGCTGCGCGATCTGTGTGCTGTTCTTCCGCTCGTACTCGCCGGGCGTAGCCGACACGAACACGATCTGGTTCAGCTTCGACTCCACCTCTTCGAATTTGAGCGGGCGGTTGTCAAACGCCGAGGGCAGGCGGAAGCCATACTCCACCAACGTTTTCTTGCGGGCAAAATCGCCGCCGTACATGGCGCGGACCTGGGGCAGAGTGACATGGCTCTCGTCCACGAAGAGCAGAAAATCCTCCGGGAAATAATCCAGCAGGGTGGTCGGCATACTGCCCGGCGCACGGCCCGACAGCACCGCCGAATAGTTCTCGATGCCCTTGCACATGCCGACCTCGGTCAGCATCTCGATGTCGTAATTCGTCCGTTGCTGGATGCGCTGGGCCTCGATGAGCTTGCCCTCGGAAGTGAACTGTTTGACCTGTGCGTCGCACTCGGCGCGGATCTTTTCCAGTGCCTTCGCCTTTTTTTCAGCACTGACGATATAGTGGCTGGCCGGGAAGATGGCCACATGCTTGACCACGTTCTGCTTGGCCCCGGTGACAGGGTTGAACTCGACAATGCGGTCGATCTCGTCCCCAAAAAACTCCACCCGGATGGCTAGGTCGCTCATATAGGCCAGGTAGATGTCCACCGTGTCGCCGTGGACACGGAACTTGTTGCGGATAAAATTGATGTCGTTGCGCTCATATTGCAGGTCCACCAGACGCTTGCACAGCACATCGCGCTCCATCTCCATGCCGGGGCGCAGGCTGATGACCATGCTGCGGTAGTCGATGGGGTCGCCCAGCGAGTAGATGCAGGACACCGACGCCACGATGATGACATCCCGCCGCTCCGACAGCGCCGCCGTGGCCGAGTGGCGCAGGCGGTCGATCTCATCGTTGATGGCACTGTCCTTTTCAATATAGGTATCCGTGCTGGGGATATAGGCTTCGGGCTGGTAGTAATCGTAGTAGGACACGAAATACTCCACCGCATTGTCCGGGAAAAACGACCGGAACTCGGTGCAGAGCTGCGCCGCCAGCGTTTTATTGTGGGCCAGCACCAGCGTGGGGCGGTTGCACTGGGCGATCACGTTCGCCATGGTGAAGGTCTTGCCGCTGCCGGTCACACCCAGCAGGGTCTGGCAGCGGTCGCCGCGCTCCACACCCTCCACAAGCTGCTGGATGGCCTGCGGCTGGTCGCCCGTCGGGGCATAGTCCGAGACCAGATGGAAGGTTTCATCTGCCATGCCGCTTTCTCCTTTCGATTGTCACAGAACCACAAATAGTTGTGCTTTTTGTGTTCAGTATAGCACAACTATTTTATAAAGTAAACAAGAAGTTTTTTGGACAGAGCAGGACATCGGGCAGTCTCCCCGCAAGTGAGACGGGGATTCCATACCCCGCCCTATTGCCTGCGGCAACAGGGTCCCACCCGTCGGACACTTGCTTGGGAGACCACCCGACATCCTGCCAGCTGACTCTGCCGCACGAGGGGAGTTTTCCTGCATTTCAGTACGGCCTTAACATCTCCCCGGTCGCAAGGTCGTAGAACGGCAGGCGGTTCTCCTCCCGCATGGAAAAATACTCCGTCTCGGTCAGGATGATGTGGTCCCGCAGAAGAACATGGACGAGCCCCAGCGCCCGGACGATGTTTTCGGTTGCCTGGATGTCCTCCCGCGAGGGCAGCGCCACGCCGTTTGGGTGGTTGTGGCAGAGCACGACCCGGTCGGTGCCGCCCTTCAAGGCTGCCGCCACCACGTCTTTGATGGCAAGGCTCACCCGGTCGCTGGTGCCGTCCTTGAGCCAGAGCGTCGCCCGGACCCGGCTGCGGCTGTCCAGCGCCAACAGAAGGGCGCGCTCCTGCGCGGCCCCGGCAAACAGGCCCATCAGGTGTTCTGCCAGCTGTTCCGTCGTCTTCAGGCAGCCGTTTCTGCCGGTGCGGCACTGGGTATAGTATCGGCAGACATCGGGCATCAGATGCAGCATCCGGGCCGTGGCCGGGCCAACGCCCTCCACCGTCATCAGGTCTTCCTCCGAGGCATCCAGCACCCCGGCAAAATCACCGAAGCGGTCGATGAGCTCGTGGGCCATCCGGTTCGTGTTCTTCCGCGCGTTGGTGATGTACAGCAGGCATTCCAGCGCCTCGTGCGGTTCCAGGCTGGAAAAGCCGTTCTCTGCCACCCGGCTGCGCATCCGCCTGCGGTGCCCGGTATGGATCTTTGAATCTTCCGCCATAAGTCGGCTCCTTTCGCGCGCTTTCTCCTCTTAATAGTACCCGATTTTCTGCAAAACACAAGGGCCCGGCCTAAATTTTCGCGTTGACTTCAGAAAACGAGTAGTTTATTATAAGGTTATCGCATCCATGCGCGGCCCATCCGCGCTTCAACATGAGGAACAGAACAAGAATGAAACAATACACTGCGACCGCCAACGACGACGGTGTGCGGCTCTCCCGCTTTGTACAGAGCGTGACCCGCGATCTTCCCACGAGTCTGCTGTACAAGAGCTTCCGCAATAAGCGCATCAAGGTCAACGGCAAAAAGGGCGCCCCCGAAGACCGCATCCAGGCCGGCGACCTCATCGAACTTTACATCAACGACGAGTTCTTCCCGCCGGAAGGAGCGAAGCCCGCACCGAAAGCCCCCAAAAAGCAGCCCAATCAGCCCAAGGTGACGATCATCTACGAGGACGAGAACATCGCCGTGCTCTACAAGCCCACCCACCTGCTCTGCCACAGCGACCGCACCGGCGACGCGAATCTGGTGGACGCCTTCACCCAGTACCTCGCGCAGAAGGGCGAGTACGACCCCCACGGCGAGAACCGCTTCAAGCCCGGCATCTGCAACCGGCTGGACCGCGGCACCGAGGGTCTGGTCATCGCGGCCAAGAGCTACGCCGCTCTGCGGGACATGAACGAGATCATCCGCACCGATCTGCTCAAAAAGGAATACTACACCATCACCGTGGGCATCCCCCAGAGCGGCCGCTTCACGGCCTGGTGGGAGCACGACGAGAAGAACAACAAGGTCAGCATCCACGCGCACCAGTCTCAGGATGAGCGCCGGAAGCAGATCATCACCGATGTGGACGTCCTGCGCACCGCCGGGCCGTTCGCGCTGTGCAGGATCGGCCTCATCACCGGTCGGACGCACCAGATCCGCGCCCACCTCGCCTACCTCGGCAAGCCGGTGCTGGGCGATATCAAATACGGCAACCGCAAGATGAACGAGCGCACCGGCACCAAAACGCAGGCCCTCTGCGCCGTCCGCGTCCGCTTCCTCGATATCCCGGAGGAGAACACCCTACACTACCTCTCCGGCAAGGTCATCAAGCTGAAAGCCCCGCAGATCCTGAAGCAGTTCGACGCGCTGGACCAGAACAAAGAAAACGCCCATGAATAACTGTTTTGTAGAGACCAGCCGTCTGCTGCTCCGACGGCTGGAAGAGGCCGATTTCCCGGCTTACGCCGCCTATGCCGTGGACGACGAGATGTCCCGGATGATGGGCCGCGCCTTTCTGCACACTGAAACCGATATCCGCCAGAACTTCGACTGGCTCAAGGACAAGGAACCCCGCTGTTACGGTATCGTGGAAAAGGCCAACGAGCAGCTCATCGGCAACCTGAATATCGTTGCCCTCCCGGCTTCCCTTGCTGCCCTGCCGCAATTGCAGGGCAAACGCGGGCAGACGCTTTCCTTCTGCATCCGGCGGGAGTCCCAGCGCAAAGGGTATGCCGCCGAAGCCATCCGCGCCGTCATTGCCGAGCTTTTTGACGATGAGCACTTCGATTTCGTCCAGTGCGGGTGTTATTCGTTCAACACGCCCTCCCGGATGTTGCAGGAACGGCTGGGCTTTCAATTTCTGGCCAACCTCTGCGTTCCCACTCCGCAGGGCGAAGCACAGACCATCGAACACATTTTATGGAACCCAAGGAGGACTCCCATGTCTGATCTGAACGCCTATTTCAAAAGTGTCATCGACCAGGACACCGCATCGGTCGTCCTGTGTGACCTGAACCACACCATCGTCTACATGAACCCTGCCGCCATCCGCAATTACGCCAAGCACGGCGGTGCCGCGCTCATCGGCCGCAGCCTGCTCCACTGCCACAATGCCAGCTCGAACAGCCGCATTCAGGAAGTCGTGGACTGGTTCGCGGCCAGCCCGGAGCACAACATCATCTACACCTATCACAACGAAAAGCAGAACAAAGACGTCTACATGGTCGCCCTGCGGGACGCCGACAGCACCCTCATCGGCTACTACGAAAAGCACGAGTTCCGCAGCCCGGAGACGATGGAGCGGTACGCCTTTTAAGAGAACGCCCGCAGCGGAGCGCAGACCTACTTTCTCGACCAAGATGACAGAGAGATCTATTTTTCCTGTACACGCTGGAACCACAAGCCAAAGGAGGCTGCGTATGTACCCCACCCGTGAAGAAGCCATTGCCCTGCTGGCGGAGGCCGAGCCGCACAACCCCGGTCCCTGGGGCGACCACAGCCGCACCGCCGCCCACTGCGCGGAGAAGATCGCCGCAGCCGTCGGGCTGGACCCGGACAAGGCGTTCGTGCTGGGCCTGCTGCACGACATTGGCCGCCGCTACGGCAAGCGGCACCTCGGCCATGTGTCGGACGGCTACACCTATATGATGGAGCTGGGCTATGACGAAGTGGCCGCGTCTGCATGAGTCACTCGTTCAACGACCAATCCCTTGCCAGCTATGTCGGCCACAGGGACACCACACCCGAAGAAACGGCCCTTATTGAGCGGGAGCTCGCCACCATGGTCTACGACGACTACGACCGGCTCATCCAGCTCTGCGACTCGCTGGCGGATGCGGCCGGCGTCGTGGATATCGAGGAGCGGATGGCTGATGTCAAGCGCCGCTACGGCGATTACCCCCAGAACAAATGGGACATTAACCTTGCCCTGAAAGCCCATTTTGAGCAGCTTGCCGGGCGCAGCATTTATGATGTTGTGGAAAAGGACAGCTACCGTCCTTCCACGTAAGACAAAAGCCACGCTTTCGCGTGGCTTTTGCTGTTTTTCTTATCGGTCCCACTTGTCGCAGAGGGCGTTGATCTGGTCGGCAAACCTGGCAAGGTCCTTGTTGGCCCCGCCCTCGTTGTGCTCGATGACCCGCAGCAGGCGCTTGCCTGCGCTGACCAGGCGCTGGAAAACCGTGGCGGCGCGGCTGGCACCCTCACTGGGCCGACGCTCGACCCGCACTCTGGTGCCCTCCTGCACACAGACGGCCCCCTCGGCCCCGATGACCCACTGCGCCCCATTGTAGGGCGCACAGGCCGTGAAGCCTTCGTCGGTGAGGGTCTGGGCGAAGATGTTCTCCACCTCGTCGTCGCCGTGGACGATGAAGACCCGCTTGGGCTTGGGCGAAAAGGCGTTGATCCACGCCAGCAGACCGTTTTTGTCCGCGTGGCCGGACAGCCCGGTCAGCTGGCAGATCTCCGCCCGCACCTCGATGGCCTCACCGAACAGTTTGACATCGGTAGCACCTTCAATGAGGGTGCGGCCCAGTGTGCCGACGGCCTGATAGCCCACAAAGAGGATTGTGCACTCCGGCCGCCAGAGGTTGTGCTTGAGATGGTGGCGGATGCGGCCGGCCTCGCACATGCCGCTGGCCGAGAGGATGACCTTCGGCTCCCGGTCGGCGTTGATCATCCGGGATTCGTCGCTGGTCACGCTGACCCGCAGGCCGGGGCACTGGATGGGGTCGATGCCCTGGGCCAGCAGGGCGCGGGTCGCCTCGTCAAAACAGTCGGGGTCGGTATCCCGGAAGATGCGGGTCGCCTCGATGGCAAGCGGGCTGTCGATGTACACCGGGAAATTGCCGTGGCCCTTGACCAGACCTTTTTCCTTGATCTCCCGGATGAAATAGAGCAGCTCCTGTGTGCGGCCCACCGCGAAACTGGGGATGACCACATTGCCGCCCCGGTCGAAGGTGCGCTGCAATATTCTGGCCAGTTCGCCGATGTAATCCGGGCGGGGGCCGTGGAGCCGGTCGCCGTAGGTGGATTCCATCACCACATAGTCGGCATCGGTCAGATAGGTCGGGTCCTTGATGAGGGGCTGGTTCTGGTTGCCGATGTCGCCGGAGAAGACGAGCTTGGTGGTGGTGCCGTTCTCCGTCACCCAGATCGCAATGCTGGCCGACCCCAGCAGATGGCCCACATCCACGAACTCGATCACAAGGCCGGGGGCCAGTTCCAGTTTCGTGTTGTAATCCACTCCCCGGAACAGCTTGATGGCCGCTTCGGCATCCTGGACGGTATACATCGGCTCCACCGGCTCGGCACCGGAGCGCTTGCCCTTGCGGTTCTTCCACTCCGCCTCAAACTCCTGGATGTGGGCAGAGTCTCGCAGCATGATGCCGCACAGCTCCACGGTGGGGTTGGTGGCATAGATCCTGCCCCGGAACCCGTTGCGGGCCAGCAGCGGCAGCAGACCGGTGTGGTCGATGTGGGCATGGGTCGCCAGCACACCGTCGATCTCGCCGGGGGCCACGGGGATAGGCTGGTTTTCATAGGTATCCTTGCCCTGTTCCATGCCGCAGTCGATGAGATAGCGCTGCCCGGCGGCTTCCAGCAGGGTACAGCTGCCTGTCACCTCATGGTTCGCGCCCAAAAACGTCAGTTTCATCCAAAAGCACCTCCTGATCGATGCTCTCTGCCATTCGCACCGCGTCCGCAGCAAGCGAAGCGAGACCGAGAGGTTTTGCACTTGTATTATAACATATTTTCTTTTTCCAATGCGTCCAAATCGCGCCGGGAATATCAAGCAGAACGCCGAATTTTCGAAAAATTTTTTATACAATCTTGACAAACCACCCCCTGCTGATATAAACTTAATTCGTATGACGTAACTTCTACACAGAGATTCAAAATAGAGAGGTTGTATTTTATGGTTCGTAACGATTTGCGCAACGTCGCCATTATCGCTCACGTTGACCACGGCAAGACCACGCTGGTGGACGCCATGCTGCGTCAGAGCGGTGCTTTCCGCGACAATCAGGTCGTGGCCGAGCGTGTCATGGACAGCGGTGATATCGAGCGTGAGCGCGGCATCACCATTCTGGCCAAGAACTGCTCCTGCACCTACAAGGGTGTCAAGATCAACATCGTCGATACGCCGGGCCACGCCGACTTTGGCGGCGAGGTCGAGCGCGTTCTGAAGATGGTCAACGGTGTTCTGCTGCTGGTCGATGCAGCGGAAGGCTGCATGCCCCAGACCCGTTTCGTGCTGCAGAAGGCTCTGCAGCAGAACCTGAGCCTGGTGGTCGCCATCAACAAGATCGACCGCCCCGATGCCCGCATCAAGGAAGTCATCGACGAGGTCCTGTACCTGCTGATGGATCTGGGCGCTACCGATGAGCAGCTGGACTGCCCCATCCTGTTCTGCTGCGGCCGTCAGGGCACCGCAAGCTTGGACCCGGATGTGCCGGGCACCGACCTGATTCCCCTGTTCGACACCCTGCTGAGCACCATCCAGCCGCCGGAAGGCGACCCGGAGGCTCCGTTCCAGATGCTGGTCTCCTCGGTCGACTACAATGAGTTCGTGGGCCGCATCGGCATCGGCCGCATCCAGAACGGTGTTGCCCGCGTGGGCGAAGAGGTCCTGGTGTGCGACTGGCACAACCCCGACCTGAAGATGCGCGGCCGTCTGACCAAGCTGTACGACTTCCAGGCCAACGGCCGCCAGCCGTGCGACAACATCACCGCCGGTGATATCGTCGCCTTCTCCGGCCTGCCCGATGTCACCATCGGCAACACCCTGTGCTCTCCCTCTCAGGTCGAGCCGCTGCCCTTCGTGAAGATCAACGACCCCACCGTCGAGATGACCTTCTCCGTCAACGACAGCCCGCTGGCCGGCCGCGAGGGCAAGTTCGTCACCAGCCGCCAGATCCGTGACCGCCTGCAGAAGGAACTGCTGAAGGACGTCGCTCTGAAGGTGGAGGACTCCGCCACCACCGATTCCTTCCGCGTCATGGGCCGTGGTGAGATGCACCTGTCCATCCTGATCGAGACCATGCGCCGCGAAGGTTACGAGCTGCAGGTCTCTCCCCCGCACGTTCTGACCAAGGTCATCGACGGCAAGACCTACGAGCCTATGGAGCATGTCGTCATCGATGTGCCCACCCAGTATCAGGGTGCTGTCATGACCGGTCTGGGCACCCGCAAGGCCATCCTGCAGCAGATGGAGTCTCTGGGCACCGACCGTGTCCGTCTGGAGTTCCGGATGCCCAGCCGCGGCCTGTTCGGCTACCGCAACCAGTTCCTGACCGATACCCACGGCGAGGGCATCCTGAACCAGATCTTCGACGGCTACGACGTCTGGGCCGGCATGATTGCCAACCGCTCCACCGGCTCTCTGGTCAGCTTTGAGACCGGTGAGGCTGTCACCTACGGTCTGTTCAACGCACAGCAGCGCGGCACCCTTCTGGTCGGCGCTGGCGAGAAGGTCTACGAAGGCATGGTCATTGGCTACACCGCTTCCGGCGAGGACGTCGATGTCAACGTCTGCAAGACCAAGCATCTGACCAACACCCGTGCTTCCGGCTCCGATGACGCTCTGCGTCTGGTGCCCATCAGCAAGCTGAGCCTGGAGGGCTGCCTGGAGTTCCTGGCACCCGACGAGCTGCTGGAAGTCACCCCGGAGAATCTGCGCATCCGCAAGCAGATCCTGAACCACGACCAGCGCATGAAGGCCAAGAGCAAGCTGAAGTAAGCGCTCCCCTTCTTCCAAAACAGATCAACGGCACCGCAAGCCCCACGGCCTGCGGTGCCGTTTTTTGTGTTTGTCTGCCTTTCTATCGCAATTTTCAAAAATAGTGCCTATCAAAACGGTATATTTGCGATATGCAGTTTGCGGATGTTGCTTATGCGTTAAAAACGCAAACTGCTATATTTGCAAACCGGCTCCATTCTCTGTATAATAAAGAAAACTCCATCTCACTGCGGCGCTGTGCCGCGTGAAAGACACAAACAGGGAGGTTTTGTTATGAACGACATCATTCAGGCCATGGAGACCCGCCGGAGCATCCGGCAGTTCAAGCCCGACATGCCCCGCAAGGAGGAGCTTCAGCAGATCATCGAGGCCGGGCTTTACGCCGCCAACGGCAGAGGCCGACAGGGCGCGATCATTCTGGCCGTGACCAACAAGGAGCTGCGCGACAGGCTCTCTGCCCTGAACCGCGAGATCGGCGGCTTCCCGGAAGGCAAAGACCCCTTCTATGGTGCCCCGGCGGTCCTCATCGTGCTGGCAGACAAGAGCTGCCCCACCGGCATCTACGACGGCAGCCTCGTCATGGGCAACCTGATGCTGGCCGCACACGCGCTGGGCCTGGGCAGTATCTGGATCCACCGCGCCAAGGAGGAGTTCGAGCGCCCGGAATACAAGCAACTGCTCAAAGACCTCGGCGTCGAGGGCGAGTGGGAAGGCATCGGCCACTGTGTCGTCGGTTCCATCGACGGCGAAGCCCCGCAGCCCGCACCCCGCCGGGACGGCCGGGTGTTCTGGGCCGAATAAACAGGCGCAAAAAAGGAACGGCATACCAGACGGTGTGCCGTTCCTTTTTTGCTTAATTTGCCGCGTAGGCGCTGCCCGGCGTCCAGGCATTGGCAGCCGAATACTTTGCGTGGTTGCGCAGATAGGTGACCCAGGCACCGTAGCCGTTGCCCGCCGAGAAATGGATGCCGTCCGGAGCGGCCAGCACCTCTTTCAGGTTGCCCTCGCCATCGGCAAAGGTCTCCCACAGGTCAAGATAAACGCAGCCCTTGTCCGCTGCCAGCAGGGCCAGCTGCTCATTGACCGAGCGGATGACGTCCGACGCAAGGCCGGGCTTTTCCGCCGCAGCGGCCGGGCGCACCGGCGGGATGGACTGGACGTAGATGACGCAGTCATTGCCCAGCGTCTGCCGCAGCAGGTCCAGCATCTGGCCATAGTAGGCCAGGAAGCGGTCTGCCGCGCCCAGCGTGGTCAGGGTGTTGGTGCCCAGCAGAAGATAGAGCTTTTTCGGGTGGGCAGCGGCCAGCACATCCAGTGCAATCTCCTCGCCGCGGGTGGAGCTCTTGACAGCGCTGCGGTTCACGATGGCGTCCGGGCCGACGCCCGTGTAGCCGCAGATGAGCGCACCGCCCAGGTTGATGTTGTAATCGGAAAAGCCCACGGTCAGGCTGTCACCGAGGAAGGCTGCATCCGCAAAATAGCTCAGGTCCACCTGCCCGCAGCTGGGCTGGCGGATGGTGCTGCTGTCCTGCGCCTTGATCGTGTAGCCGCCCGCCGTCTGCCGGGCCGGGCCGAAGGTCTCCAGCGTCACGGCAGCGGCTCCGGTATCCGCCGTGCTGCCCGCGCTGCCGGAGTCCGCTGCGGTCTCCCCGCTCTCCCCCGCTGTGCTGCCGGCCGCTGCGCCCTGCATGGGCAGCGGAGCCAGAATGTTCTCGGCCATGCCGCTGGAAGTCGCGGTCTGCGGCTGCTCGCTCTCCTTCGTACCGTTTTCCAGAATGGCCGTCACGGCCAGCGAGAGCAGCAGAATGGCTGCAATGACCCCTGCCAGCCGCAGCCCGGTCCCTGCACGGCTGCGCCTGGCGCGGCCATGCGCCGAATGATATTCGTGTGAAATTCCCATCGTCGTTCCCCTTGCCTTTTTTATATTTACGGGTAGTATCCCTCAAAAATTGCATCGCATTCCGGGATCGCACCGTTTTTTGTGCCATATGACTATTATTGTATCATAATTTTTTTGCCTGTGCAACCAATCAGGTCTTGCATACAACAGGCAAATGGTTTACAATAGAAGAGCAGCAGGAATTGTGCCGTTTTCATTGAAGTGCTTGCACATCCTGCATTCTTTTTGTACGACTTGCGGCGAATGGCTGCGCTTGTTCCGGGAGCAGTGCAGGGCACCCGGAACAGTTTCAAAACGCAGCCGTCCGTTTTGCGGGACGTAACAGTTTTTTTGGATAAGAAGGAGGTTCTCATGGCGAAAAACGTCATCATTGGCCAGAGCGGCGGCCCCACAGCCGTCATCAATTCCAGTCTGGCAGGCGTCTACAAAGCCGCGATCAGTCTGGGAGCTGAGAAGGTCTACGGGATGCAGTACGGCATCGAAGGCCTGCTCAAGGAAGAGATGCTGGAGTTGAACGTTCTGCTGAACGACCGCATGAGCATCGAACTGCTCAAGCGCACCCCGTCCAGCTATCTGGGCAGCTGCCGCTACAAGCTGCCTGACCCGGATGTGGACGCCGCCCCGTTCGTTAAACTCTTCACCCTGTTTGACAAGTACGACATCTGTGCGCTGTTCTACATCGGTGGCAACGACTCGATGGATACCATCGCCAAGCTCAGCCGCTATGGCGCGCGGGTGGGCAGCCCGGTGCGGTTCATCGGTGTGCCCAAGACCATCGACAACGACCTGTGCCTGACCGACCACACCCCCGGCTACGGCTCGGCAGCCAAGTACATTGCCACCATCCTGAAGGAAGTCATCCGGGACTCTTCCGTCTACAACATCCGCAGCGTGACCGTGGCCGAGATTATGGGCCGCCACGCAGGCTGGCTGGCCGGTGCGGCCTGCCTGGCCGGCGGTGATGACTGCGAAGGCCCGGACCTCATCCTGCTGCCGGAAGTTCCCTTTGATGCGGACCGCTTCCTGGCCAGGGTGGACGAGCTGCAAAAGAGCAAGCCCAATGTCATCATCGCAGCCAGCGAGGGCGTGAAGACCGCCGACGGCACCTATCTGTGCGATCTGGTCTCCACCGCCGGGCAGCTGGACGCCTTTGGCCACAAGGCCATTCTCAGCGGCACCAGCCGCTATCTGTCCGACCTCATCCACGACCGGCTGAACTGCAAGAGCCGCGCCATCGAGTTCTCGACTCTGCAGCGCTGCGCCAGCCATCTGGCCAGCCGCACCGATGTGAACGAGGCCTACGCCGTGGGCGGTGCGGCCGCTGCGGCTGCTTTCGCGGGCGAGACCGGCAAGATGATCTCGCTCAAACGCATTTCCAACTACCCCTATCAGTGCATCACCGAGGCCGTGGATGTCCAGAAGGTGGCGAACCTTGAGAAGAAGGTCCCGCTGGATTGGATCACCCCGGACGGGATGCAGGTCACGGCGGCATTTGAGGAATATGCCCGCCCGCTGATCCTGGACGAGGTGACGCCTGTTTACGTCAACGGCACCCCGCGCCACATCCGCCTGTAAGTTTTTTCCCCGCGCATCCTCTTTCCCGCAGTCTGTTTTCGTGCTCCTGCACGATAATATAAAGCCGAAACAGAAGAAAAGGAGAAATCATCATGGGTAAAAATGCAATCGTTGGCCAGTCTGGCGGCCCCACCTCTGTCATCAATGCAAGTCTGGCAGGTGTTTTTGAGAGCTGCAAGAACCGCGGCGCACAGGTCGTTTACGGCATGTGCAACGGTGTCGCCGGTCTGCTGGAGGAAAACGTTGTAGACCTGTCTCAGTACCTGACCGACGACCTCGACATCGAGCTGCTCAAGCGCACGCCGTCCAGCTTCCTGGGCAGCTGCCGTTACAAGCTGCCCGACTGGCACGACGACGAGGCGGTCTACAAGAAGCTGTTCGCCATTCTGGAGAAGCTGGACATCGGCTACTTCTTCTACATTGGCGGCAACGACTCCATGGACACCATCGGCAAGCTGGCCGACTATGGCAACCGTGTGCAGAGCAGCATCCGCTTCATGGGTGTACCCAAGACCATCGACAACGACCTGATGGTCACCGACCATACCCCCGGCTACGGCTCCGCTGCCAAGTACATCGGCGTCGTGATGAAGGAGATCATCCGCGACGCCACTGTCTACGGTACCAAGTACGTCACCGTTGTCGAGATCATGGGCCGCAACGCCGGCTGGCTGACCGCCGCCGCTGCTCTGGCCAAGAGCGATGACTGCGAGGGCGTGGACATGATCTGCCTGCCCGAAGTGCCCTTCCATGTGGACCACTTCGTGGAAAAGGTCCGTACCATGCAGGAGAAGAAGCCCAGCATCGTCATCGCCGTCTCCGAAGGCGTCAAGCTGGAGGATGGCCGCTATGTCTGCGAGCTGGCCGACGATGTGCATGCAGTCGATGCCTTCGGCCACAAGGCCCTGACCGGCACCGCCCGCTATCTGGCAAACGTCGTGGCCCGGAATCTGGACACCAAGACCCGCAGCATCGAGCTTTCCACCCTGCAGCGCTGCGCCGGCCACCTGACCAGCCGCACCGACATCACCGAGGCCTATCAGGTCGGCGGTGCTGCCGCCAAGGCTGCCTTTGAGGGCGTCACCGGCCAGATGGTCGCTCTGAAGCGCATCTCCAACAACCCCTATCAGTGCACCACCGAGCTGCACCCCATCAGCGAGGTCGCGAACCTCGAAAAGAAGGTGCCGCTGAGCTGGATGAACGCCAACCACACCCAGATGACCGAGGAGTTCCTGGATTATGCCCGTCCCCTCATCCAGGCCGAGCTGACCCCGCTGTACATTGCAGGTCTGCCCCACCACATCTACCTGAAGAAGTGATCTCTCTTCTGTTTCCCGGCGCATAAGCAAGGCCCCGTGCGGACACATTGGTCTGCACGGGGCCTTTTTGTCTGTTCGTTTGTCAGGTCACACCGTGGTCTCGACGCGCGGCGCACCGCCCGCGATCTCCTCGGCGGTCAGGGGCCGGGCCGGGGCGGCGGGGGCGTTCAGGCGCTCCTTGGCAACGGCCAGCATCAGCTTGATGCGGTTTTCCTGATTGACCTTGGTGGCACTGGGGTCGTAGTCGATGGGGGTGATGTTGGCAGCGGGATACAGCGCACGGATCTTGTTCACCATGCCCTTGCCCACGATGTGGTTGGGCAGGCAGCCGAACGGCTGGGCACAGACGATGTTGCCGTAGCCGCCCTGCACCAGCTCGATCATCTCGGCGGTCAGCAGCCAGCCCTCGCCCATCTTGGCACCCAGCGAAATGATGCCGTGGGGCTTTTCCACCAGTTCCTTGAAGGGGCCGGGCGCATAGAACCCGGCATCGGCGGTCGCCTTGAGCATGGCGCGCTCGACGCTGTCCAGCCAGTTGAGCAGCTGGTCGGTGCCGACCTTGACGGCCAGCTTGCCGCCGTAGAGGACATGGTCCTCGCCCATGTTGAAGATGCAGTACTGCACAAAGCCCATCAGGCCGGGGAAGTTGACCTCGCAATCCTGGCTTTCCAGGAACTTTTGCAGGTCGTTGTTGCCCAGCGGGCTGTATTTGACGTAGATCTCACCGACGACGCCGACCTTGACCTTCGGCACACGGGTGACGGGGATGGTGGCAAACTCTTTTGCGATGAGCGGGAAGGTATGCTTCATCTCTTTGGAGGTATAGCCCTTGCCCGCCAGCAGGACGCGGCCCAGCCGCTCGACCCAGAGGTCCACCATCCTGTCGGCGCTCCCCTTCACGTTCTCGTAGGGGGCCACCTGATTGCGCAGGGCGCAGAGCAGGTCGCCGTAGAAGATGCAGGCGATGGCCCGGCGCGCCAGCGGCAGGGTCATCTGGAAGCCGCTGTCCTTCTCCAGGCCGGAGAAGTTCAAGCTGGCAACCGGGATCTGCGGGTAGCCCGCCTTGACCAGCGCCTTGCGGAGCAGGTGGATGTAATTGGACGCACGGCAGCCGCCGCCGGTCTGGGTGATGAGCAGGGCGGTGTGTTCCAGATCATACTTGCCGCTGTTCAGGGCGTCCAGAAACTGGCCGATGACCAGCAGCGCCGGATAGCAGGTGTCGTTGTGGACGTATTTCAGACCCAGCTGAGCTACGGCGCTGCCGCAGTTGCCGAGGATCTCGCACTTGTAGCCATCGAACCGCAGCGCGTATTCCAGCAGCCGGAACTGGGTGATGGCCATGTTGGGGATGAGGATGGTGTGGGTCTTCTTCATCTCCGGGGTAAATTTGGGATAGTTGTATTCCATAGGTTCCTCCTATGTATCATTGTAACGTTGCCTGAAGGCACTTGACGCTGTCCTGTATCCGTATGCCGTGCCTGAGAGGTCAGGGTTTTATTTCCGGTCCTCGTCCCGCTCATCCAGCGCCGCGAACAGGCTGCGCAGGCGGATGTTCACCGCGCCCAGGTTGGTGATCTCGTCGATCTTCAGCTGGGTGTAGAGCTTGCCGCCCTCCTGCAGGATCTCGCGGGTCTCGTCGGTGGTGATGGCATCGACGCCGCAGCCGAAGGAGACGAGCTGCACCAGATCCATATCCTTCTGGGTGGTGCAGTACTTGGCCGCTGCATACAGGCGGCTGTGATAGGTCCACTGGTTCAGGACCCTGGTGGGGAACTTTTCCACCCGGTCCGAAATGCTGTCCTCGGTGATGACGGCAGCGCCGTGGCGGGTGATGAGGTGGTCGATGCCGTGGTTGACCTCCGGATCCACATGGTAGGGGCGGCCGGCCAGCACGATGATGCGCCTGCCCTGTCGGCGGGCCTCGTCGATGATCTCGCTGCCCTTGACCCGGATCTGGGCCATGTGGGCCTCGTGCTCGGCGTAGGCGGCGTCTGCTGCGGCCTGCACTTCCTTCTCAGAGATGCCGCCGAAGTAGCGCGGGAGGACCTCTTTGGCCATCTTGCGGACGAAGTCCTTCGGGCGGTGGATGCCCACGTAATCGTAGATGAACTTTTTGCCTTCCAGCTCCGGGCAGTTGCCGGCCAGAACTTCCGGATAGTACGCGACCACCGGGCAGTTGTAGTGGTTATCGCCCAGCCCCTCATCGAAGTTGTAGGTCAGGCAGGGGTAGAAGATGGCGTCCAGCTGCATCTGGCTCAGGGCCTTGATGTGGCCGTGGCTGAGTTTGGCCGGGAAGCAGGCCGTATCGCTGGGGATGGTGGCCTGACCGGCCAGATACAGCCCGCGGCTGGACACCGGGCTGGTGTGAACGGCAAAGCCGAGCCTGGTCCAGAAGGTGTGCCAGAACGGCAGCATCTCGTACATGTTCAGGCACAGCGGGATGCCGATGGAGCCGCGCTTGCCGGGCACCGGCTTGTAGCCTGCCAGAAGCTGCTGCTTGTAGGCATAGAGGTTCAGGCTGTTGTCCTCGCTCTTGCCGGTCACGGGCTTATCGCAGCGGTTGCCGGAGATGAACTTGCGGCCATCGGCGAAGGTGTTCACGGTGAGCTGGCAGTGGTTGCCGCAGCCGCCGCACTTGACGCTGACGATCTTCTGGTCGAAGCTTTTCAGCTCCTCCAGCGTCATCACGGAGGAAGTCTCTCTGTGGTTCCTGGCGCTCTGGCGCAGGCCGAACAGCGCCGCACCGTAAGCGCCCATCAGGCCCGCGATGTCGGGGCGGATGACCTCGACGCCCATCTCCTTCTCGAAGGCGCGGAGCACGGCCTCGTTGTAGAAGGTACCGCCCTGCACGACGATCTTGCGGCCCAGCTCTTCGGGGCTGGACGCACGGATGACCTTGTACAGCGCATTCTTGACGACGCTGATGGACAGACCGGCCGAAATGTTCTGGATGGATGCGCCGTCCTTCTGGGCCTGCTTGACCGAGCTGTTCATGAAGACGGTGCAGCGGCTGCCCAGGTCCACCGGGCGGTCGGCAAACAGGCCCAGCGCGGCGAACTCCTTGACATCGTAGCCCAGTGCCTGCGCGAAGGTCTGCAAAAAGCTGCCGCAGCCGGAGGAACAGGCTTCGTTCAGGAAGATGTTGCTGATGGCGCCATCCTCGATCTTGAAGCACTTCATATCCTGGCCGCCGATGTCGATGATGAAGTCCACATCGGGCATGAAGTATTTGGCGGCGGTGAAGTGCGCCACCGTCTCCACCAGACCGTAATCGCAGCGGAAGGCGTTCTTGACCAGCTCTTCGCCGTAGCCGGTGGTGGTCACGCTGGCCACGTGCAGGCCGGGGTGCTCCTGATAGATCTTGATGAGCTGCTCCTTGATGAGGGGCAGCGGGTTGCCGAGGTTCGGCTGATAGTTGGTATACAGGATCTGGCTCTTCTCGTCCACAACCACCAGCTTGACGGTGGTAGAGCCGGAGTCGATGCCGATGTGCACGGGGCCGCACTGTGTGCTGAAGGGCACATGCGGCACACTGTGGGACATGTGGCGGGCATGGAAGGCCTCGTACTCCTCCTTGTTGGCGAAGAGCGGCGGCTCGCTGGCGTAGGTCGCTGTAGCGGCGTACTCATCCAGCGCCCCGGCCACCGCAGAGAGGTTGAACTCTTTGTCTGCATAGAGCGCCGCACCCAGTGCCACATACAGCAGGCTGTTCTCCGGGCAGGTGCCGGTAACGCCCAGCGCCTCGTCGAAGCTCTTGCGCAGCACGGTGCTGAAGGTCAGCGGGCCGCCGAGGTAGAGGATGTTGCCCTGGATGGGGCGGCCTTGTGCCAGACCGGCAATGGTCTGGTTGACGACCGCCTTGTAGATGCTGGCGGCGATGTCCTCGGTGCGGGCCCCCTGATTGATGAGAGGCTGCACATCGCTCTTGGCGAACACGCCGCAGCGGGAAGCAATGGTGTAGGTGCGCTCAGCCTTTTCGGCGGCTTTGTTCATCTCGTCAGCGCTCATCTTCAGCAGGGTGGCCATCTGGTCGATGAACGCACCGGTTCCGCCGGCGCAGCTGCCGTTCATGCGGACTTCGGTGCCGTTGGTCAGGAACAGGATCTTCGCGTCCTCACCGCCCAGCTCAATGACGCAGTCCGTTGCGGGAACGAACCGCTTGACCGCCACGCGGGTGGAGAACACCTCCTGCACGAAGGGCACACCGCAGCTGTCTGCCAGGCCCATGCCCGCCGAGCCGGAAATGCTCAGCAGCGCCTTCTGACCGTGCAGCTGCTCGGCGTCGATCCGGCGCAGCAGCTCCTGCGCCTTTTCCAGGATATGGCTGTAATGACGTTCATATGTCGAATATACAATCGAATCGTGTTCATCCAGCACCACGCACTTGATGGTGGTACTGCCGATGTCAAGACCTACTCTCACGTTTCTCTTTCCTCCTGAAGGAACTTCCTGCCAGTTTTCGGGCAGGGCCGCTCTGCCGTCCTCTGCCCGAAAAGTAGTTCGTTAGCGAATCATTTGCAGGACTCGCATACAGTTGTATTATACTCAAAACTGCGAAAACAATCAATTAGTGTTCCCTATTTTACACGCAAAAAATAGTATTTTCCGCTCATGAAGTTAAACATTTTGTTAATTTCACGGAACTTTCGGCCGTATTTTTCCATAAAACAGCTAAGATTCTTTACTGAGAGTGGATTTCAGCAGACAAAACGCGCTGCGCATCGGTGGGCAATTCATCCCGCCCGATGCGCAGCGCGTTCATGATCACATTGCAAGATATTCTTCTACCGCTTTGTCCAGCAGCCGCCCCAGGACGGCTTCGGAATCTGCGGTCAATTCCCTGCGTGCCTGCGGGTGAGCAGATACAGCTCGCGGCGGAGCTGATGCTGCAGCGCGGTGGTGCTGTGTTCGTCCGGGTGGGACGGCTGCGAGCGGAACTCGACCGTCGTTTCGATGGGGAACGGCCGGGTGGGCAGCGGCAGTGTCAGCTCTACCCGGACCCCCTGCGGTGTGCGGGGCAGCAGGGCAAGCTCCCAGCCCAGCTGGCGGCAATACCGGCGGCAGAGCAGCAGCCCCGCCTGCGCACCGCCCAGAAAGCGGCGGCGGTTTTCGAGCCAGCCCTCCCCTTCCGGCAGGCCGCAGCCATCGTCCTCGATGGTCAGACGGATGTCCTGCACGGTCTGCCGCAGGCACACCTGGATGTTCCCGCCGGGCGCAGCGGCACGCAGGGCGTTCGAAAGCAGGTGGAAGCAGATCTGTTCGGCCATTTCCCGGTCGCCCCAGACAAGGCACTGCTCCAGCCCGCCGCAGTCTACGGTGAGCTTCGTGCTGCTCTGGGCGTCGATCTCGCCGCGCAGCCCTTCCAGCTGCGCCAGCAGGCGGCACAGGTCCACCGGCCGCTTCTGCACCGGTTCCTCCGGAGCCGAAAGCTCCATCAACTCCCGGAACGTCCGTTCCAGCCGGGCTGCTTCCTGCTCCATGTCCTCCAGCGCCTGGGCTGTGCGGGCATCCTTCAGCGGCTGTAAGTGCATCTGTAAATATTCCCGGTTCTGTTCCAGCAGGCGCAGTGAGTGCAGAAACGCTGTTTCCAACTGTTTTTGCGGAAATCCCGCTTCGTCCTGCCTGCACATATCCACCGTTCCTCCTTACCGCTGTTCCCGCACGATGATGCCGCGCCGCAGCACGGTCTGCTGCAGCGAGTAGACCAGCCTGCCGGTTGTAACTTTGAGCCCAGTCAGGCCGTTTTCCGCCTTGAAGCGCTCCCATTCCACCGGGTGCCGTGTCTCCAGCCCTTCGACCAGACGGCGCAGGCCGCTGTCCACAGCGGCCACCGTGATGTGATATTGTTCCGCGACGCCCTGCAAGATCTCTTTGCGAAGCGCCAGTTTTCCATCGGCTGAACAGGCGATCTGTACCGCCAGCGTGAGGTATTCGCAATTGGTGTCCGGCTGCGGGAGCTTCCACAGCTCGTACAGGTGGGTGCAGAACCGCTCGATCTGCATCGAGTTCCGGCCGGGGACGCCCAGCAGCCCCCGCAGAAGATCCCGCAGATGGTCGTGCCCGACGCCGTAAAAACGGCTGCCCGGCTGCAGGTGGGCGGCGGTGATGTCGTCGGCCCAGCCGTCGCCCTGCAACAGGAGCGGCGGGTGGCTGGGCAGGCGGTTGAGCTTTTCGAGGAAGGTCAGGCTGTCCATATCCTCCAGCTGGCTGCTCAGCACCAGCACATCAAAGCACCGCTCCTGCCGCAGCGCCTGCAGGACAGGCTCCCCGCTCTGGAAGCAGGTGCATCGGATGATGGTGCTCTGCTCTTCCAGATAAAACTTCCGGATGCGGAGTTCCCGGTCGTCGTAGCTCATCAGAGCGACGCGCAGGTTCTCCGCATCCCGCTCACCGGGCACCTGCGGCACCTCCGTTCTGCTCTGCTTCCAGCACCGGGAGCCAGTCTGCGATCACATCGCCCCAGATCTCCGGCTGCACGGCATTTTCACACAGATATTGCAGCAACCGGTAGCCTGCCTCCGGATGCAGCGGAACAAACTCGCTGACCTGCTGTTCCCGCTCGCCCTTCCGGTCCAGCGTCAGGTGGCAGCCGCCTTCTGACGCATCCAGCGCGTAGACCAGCGTATACGCGGCCTGATAGCCCTTGATCGACGAGAACTGCCGGATCAGCGGGGTATACGTTCGTTCCATAAAAGACTCCTCCTTGCTGCTATGGTTGCCATAATCTTCCGGTCTATGGCTTTTCATTCCTATTTTATAGAGCAGCACAGAGAGATGCAATCCCCTAAAAAGCGTCAAAATGTGTCGTTTTGGTGTTTGCTCTGCCCGGTTCATCTCGCGTTTTTCGCCAGAGAAAAGCCGATGGAAACTGCTTTTCTTTGTCAAGAATACCACCTTTTCCGCCCAAAAGCAAGGGACAGTAATTTTCTCTTATCTTCCAGAACCTCCCCTGTCGGGAGCCCGCGGAATGCCACGATTTGTTCACATTTTTCTGATAGAATAAAGTGATATTTTTGTTCCGGCGGCTTTGGCACTCCCCTCAGCCGTGTTTGCAGAAAGGCAGAATCCATGCTTCAACTCAAAAAGATCCACAAGCAGTACAAAACCGGCGACCTGGTCCAGACAGCCCTTGACAAGGTCAGCCTGAGCCTCCGCGACTGCGAGTTCGTCGCCATCCTTGGCCCCAGCGGCTCCGGCAAGACCACCCTGCTGAACATCATCGGCGGTCTGGACCGGTACGACAGCGGCGACCTCATCATCAACGGCATCTCCACCAAAAAGTACACCGACCGCGACTGGGACTCCTACCGCAACCACACCATCGGCTTCGTGTTCCAGAGCTACAACCTCATCCCCCACCAGACCGTGCTGGCCAACGTGGAGCTGGCACTGACCATCTCCGGCGTATCGGGTGCCGAGCGCCGCCGCCGGGCCACCGAGGCGCTGCAGAAAGTGGGTCTGGGCAACCAGCTGCACAAGCACCCCACCGAGATGTCCGGCGGCCAGATGCAGCGGGTGGCCATCGCCCGCGCCCTCGTCAACGACCCGGACATCCTGCTGGCCGACGAGCCCACCGGCGCACTGGACAGCGAGACCAGCATCCAGGTCATGGAGCTGCTGAAGGAAGTGGCCAAAGACCGCCTCGTCGTCATGGTCACCCACAACCCGGAGCTGGCCCACCAGTACGCCACCCGCATCGTCCAGCTGAAGGACGGCGTCATCCGCTCCGACACCGACCCCTTCGAGCCGGACACCGCCCAGCTTGCCCCGCCGGTGCACAAGAGCATGGGCCGCTCGTCCATGTCTCCCCTCACCTCGCTGAGCCTGAGCTTCAACAATCTGCTGACCAAAAAGGCCCGCACCCTGCTCACGGCCTTTGCCGGTTCCATCGGCATCATCGGCATCGCGCTCATCATCTCCCTGTCGGCAGGCGTCAACCAGTATATCGACGACACCGAACGCTCCACCCTGTCCGAATATCCGCTGCAAATTCTCAGCAGCGGCATGGACCTGACCTCGATGCTCACCTCCGGCTCGCCGACGTCCGCTTCCGGCACGACCGCCGAGGAAGGGATGGTCCCGGTGCGGCAGCTCATCACCCAGATGGTGGCGGGCATCACCTCCAATGACCTGAAGTCCCTCAAGACCTATCTCGAAAGCGACGACTGCACCATTGCCGAGGATGCCACCTCCATCGAGTATTCTTATAATGCGCAGCCCCAGATCTACCGGGAAGACGCCGATGGCTCCATCCGTCAGGTGAACCCGGATTCCTCCCTCTCCAGCCTGGGCATCAGCTCCACAAGTTCCACCAACAGCATGATGTCCTCCATGATGAACACCAGCGTGTTCTATCAGCTGCCCGAAAGCGATGAACTCTACAACTCCCAGTACGAGGTCAAGGCGGGCCGCTGGCCGGAGAAGTACAACGAATGCGTGGCCGTGCTGGGTGCCGACGGCACCATCACCGACTATGCGCTGTATGCCCTCGGCCTGCGGGACAGCGCCGAGCTGGACAAGATGATCCAGCAGTTCGCCCAGAACCAGAACGTCGATGTCCCCACCGACTTCAAGACCTATCGGTACAGCGATTTCATCGGCATCCAGTTCAAACTGGTCAACGCGGCCGACCGCTATCTGCGCGACGACGACCACAACGCCTGGGTGGACAAGTCCGACGACAAGGACTTCATGAAGAACCTTGTCACATCCAGCGAGACCCTGATCGTGGTGGGCGTCGTGCAGCCCAAAGAGGATGCCTCTGCTTCCATGCTGTCCTCCGGCATCGCCTATCCGGCCGCCCTCACCCAGCACGTCATCGCCGCCGCAGCCGACTCTCAGATGGTCAAAGACCAGCTGGCCTCCCCTGCCATCAATGTGATGAACGGCGAACCCTTCGGCACCGAAGACGCTTCCGCCTTTGATATGAGCAGCCTGTTCCGCATCGACACCGACATGCTCAAGAGCGCCTTCCAGTTCGACACCAGCAAGCTGAACTTCGACCTCAGCGGTGCATTCGATCTGGACAACGGTTCGGTCGATCTCGGCTCGCTGCTCGACCCCGACGATTTCCAGCTGGATCTGGATCTGACCGAAACGCCTGATCTGGACATGAGCACCCTGACCGACCTCTTTGCCAACATGGATCTTTCCGTCTCCGAAGACAAGATGCAGGAGCTGGCCCAGAAGGTTCTGGTCGGCTACAAGGACTATGTCATCGGGAACGGCATCCTGAACCTGAACAAGATCAGCTTCTCCCAGTACCTCAAGAGCGATGCCTTCAAGACCCTGATGAACGACGCCATGGGCGAACTGTTTGACCAGGACGCCCTGCAGGCCCAGTTCTCGGAGGCCATGCAGACGGCGATGTCCACCCTCATGGAAAGCTACTCGTCGCAGATCTCCGAGACGCTGCAAACCCAGCTGGGCAGCGCGATGCAGACGGCCATGACCAAGCTGATGACCCAGATGAGCCAGAACATCCAGAGCCAGATGCAGCAGAGCTTCTCCCAGCTGGGCAGCCAGATGGAGAGCGCGCTGAAGATCGACGCCACAGCCTTCCAGAAGGCCATCCAGTTCAACATGAGCGAGGACGACCTGACCGACCTGATGAAGTCGGCCATGCTCTCCTCCACCGCCACCTATGACAGCAACCTGCAGACGCTGGGTTATGCCGACCTCGACGCCCCCAGCCAGATCAAGATCTATCCGCAGGACTTTGACCACAAGGCGTCCGTCGTGGCCAAACTCGACGCCTATAACGACAACATGCGGTCCCAGGGCGCGGACGACAAGGTCATCCACTACACCGACGTCGTCGGCACCCTGATGACCTCCGTGACCGAGATCATCAACATGATCTCCAACATGCTGGTCGCCTTCGTCTCCATCTCGCTGGTGGTCTCGTCCATCATGATCGGCGTCATCACCTATATCAGCGTGCTTGAACGCCGCAAGGAGATCGGCATCCTGCGTGCCATCGGCGCGTCCAAGCGGAACATCTCCGAGGTGTTCAACGCCGAGACCTTCATCATCGGCCTGTGCTCCGGCGTGATGGGCGTCGTGCTGAGCGAGATCCTGCTCATCCCCGGCAATATGCTCATCCAGAAGATCTCCAACGGCACCAACGTGGTCGCCCGCCTGCCGCTGAACGCAGCCCTTGTGCTGATCGTTCTGGCCACCGTGCTGACCATCCTCGGCGGCTTCATCCCCGCCAAGGGCGCTTCCCGCTCTGACCCCGTCAAGGCCCTGCGGTCGGAATAAGTCCCATCACAACGAAAAAAATCCTTCCGGCAATTGCCGGAAGGATTTTTTGTTGTTTTGTGATTACCACTCGGTGTCGTCGGCCCCATCCGCACCCACGGTGGTGGCGACTTTGGCGCGGCTGAACATGCTCTCCACCACAGCGCAGTACTTATCGGCCAGGCAGACGATGATGGCTTCGCGGCAGGTGGGCACATGCCGGAAGGTCAGCGGCCACATGTGGCTCTGGATGATGTCCTGCTCCTTCTTCGTGATGTGGAAGTAGTGCTCCGCATTCACGCAGGCCGAACCGGGGTGCGAAAAGCCGTGCATCTCAAACAGGCGGCGGATGCCATGGAAGCTGCTCGTCTTGTGCCAGTCGTACAGGTAGAAATCGTGCAGAAATCCGCCCACCGCCAGCGCGGTCTCGTCGGCACCCAGATGGAAGCGGCGGTTGAGCCAGAAGCTGACCAGCACCACATTTTTGCAGTGCTGATAGGTGGTCACATCGCCATGCTGGATGAACTCCCGCATCTCCTGCACTTTGGGATGGTGGTCGTACTGTTCCAGAATGGCGTAAAGCTGCTCACGTTCAGTCTGAGAAAGCTGCATTGCTTGGGGTCCCTTTCCTCTTAAAAATCAACATCAGGAGCGGAGCTGGACGGGGTTGGAATTGCCGAAGTTCTCGGCGCTGCTGGGGTTCTCGCGCTTCAGGCTCATATCCACCAGATACTGCCGACTGCCGTCGCCCATGGCGTCCAGCTCCGCGAGCTTGGCCTTGGCGGACTCCACATCCGGATACCACTGGATGAGGAAGAAGTTCTCTGCCTCGACGCCGTAATAGATCCACTGGCCGTCTGCCCGGAGCAGGTCGTCCAGATGGTCCACCTCTTCGCCGTCCGGCAGACCGAGGCCTTCCTCGGCATAAAGACTCTCCGGCTCCACCTGGAGCACCTCGATCACCTGAATGGCGCTCTGAAGATATTCATCCTGCGAGATGCTCTTGTCGGAGAGCTCCCAGCCCGTCAGGAATGCCTGCATCATCAGGTTCTTGACAGAAATTTCCGGCCGCATTGCCATAAATGTTCCCTCTTCCTTCCGGGCGGTGTGCCCGGCGTTTGTTTTCGCTGACCAGTATACGCTAAAATTTGTTGCAGGTCAACTATTTTTTCATGAATTTTTTGTAGAACTGTACAAATCCAGTTTATTCCAGATGGAAGTCGAAGGTGTCGTTCAGCCATTCCACCGCCAGCTGCACCCAGTGGGCGCGGTGGGCGCTGGCGGCATCCACCTCTGCGGTGGAGATGCTGGTGCCGTGGCCCCCCTTCTCGAACAGATGCGCCTCACAGGGGACATGGTTCTTCCGCAGCGCTGCAAGGAGGAGCAGGGTGTTCTCTACCGGGACGGTGGCGTCCTCCATCGTGTGCCAGACGAAGACCGGCGGTGTATCCGGTGTGATCTTCTCTTCCAGCCCGAATCTCCGGTGCTCCGCCCGGTCTTCGCTGCCCGAAAGCTGCACAAAGCTGCCCCGGTGGGCATACTCCCCCGCCGTGATGACCGGATAGGCCAGCAGCACGGCATCCGGCTTCCGGCTGCGGTCTGCCGCCTCGCCGGGGCAGTCGAGCACCGCACCGGACAGCGCCAGGTGCCCGCCCGCCGAAAAGCCGCAAACGGCGATCCGGTCCGACAGGATGCCCCAGCGTTCTGCGTTCTGCCGCAGCAGCCCGATGGCCGCGCGGAGCTGGCGCAGCGGCTGGTGATCCCGTGCCCCCTCGCCCACACTGTAGGTCAGCACGGCGGCGTGATACCCTGCCGCTGCAAACTGCAGCGCCACCGGGTCGGCCTCACGGGCACTGACGTGTTCGTACCCACCGCCGGGCACCACCAGCACCAGCGGACGGCGCAGCGCGTTCGGCATGGCCGGGTCCGGGCTGCGCAGATAAAGTTCCAGCTTCCCTCCACCGGGAAGCGCACACATTTCAAACTGCATCGAAGTCATTCCTTTCCGACTTTGTCGGGACTATTATAATGGGTTTGAAGCCGGAATGCAAAGAGAACCGCAAACATTTCTGAACTTTTTATGAAACCCCTTGATTTTTGATGCGAAGCGGTGTATATTAGCACTCGAAAGTTATGAGTGCTAAGCCATTATCCCAAACTCCGGCTCTCTGGCACCGAATCTGAACAAAAGAGGTTTTGTATTATGGCGAAGAAAGAATTTCAGGCGGAAAGCAAAAAGCTGATGGACATGATGATCAACTCCATCTACACCAACAAGGAGATCTTCCTGCGCGAGCTGATCTCCAACGCTTCGGACGCCATCGACAAGCTGTATTATAAGAGCCTGACCGACACCTCCGTCGGCATGAACAAAGGCGATTTCCGCATCCTGCTCACCCGCGACAAGGACAGCCGCACCCTGACCGTTTCCGATAACGGCATCGGCATGACCAGGGAAGAGCTGGAGTCCAACCTCGGCACCATCGCCCACTCCGGCTCGCTCGACTTCAAGAAAGAGAACAAGGACGAGAACATCGACATCATCGGCCAGTTCGGCGTCGGTTTCTACTCGGCCTTCATGGTGGCCGACAAAGTCACCGTCATCTCCAAAGCTTACGGCGCAGACCAGGCCTGGCAGTGGGAATCCAGCGGTGCGGACGGCTACGAGATGAACCCGGCCGAAAAGGACACCGTGGGCACCGACATCATCCTGCACATCAAGCCCAGCACCGACACCGACAACTACGAGAACTTCCTCGATGAATATGGCATCGCGGCCATCGTCAAGAAGTACAGCGACTATGTGCGCTATCCCATCCAGATGGAGCGCGAGAAGAGCCGCCAGAAGCCCGAACCGGACCCCAAGCCCGATGACTACAAGCCGGAGTGGGAGACCTACACCGAGCTGGAGACCCTGAACAGCATGGTGCCCATCTGGAAGAAGCAGAAGAGCGAAGTCTCCGACGAAGAGTACGCCGCCTTCTACAAGGATAAGTTCAACGACTATACCGACCCCGCCCGCGTCATCGTCAGCCGCACCGAGGGCACCGCGAACTACAACGCTCTGCTCTTTGTGCCCAGCCATCGCCCCTACGACTTCTACACCAAGGACTACGAAAAGGGTCTGGCACTCTACGCTTCCGGTGTGCTCATCATGGAAAAGTGCGGCGACCTGCTGCCCGATTACTTCAGCTTCGTCAAGGGCATCGTGGACAGCCAGGACCTGAGCCTGAACATCAGCCGTGAGATGCTGCAAAAGGACAACCAGCTCAAGCTGATCCACAACGCACTGGAAAAGAAGATCAAGAACGAGCTCCACGCCATGCTGACCAACGACCGCGAGAAGTACGAGGCCTTCTGGAAGGAGTTCGGCCGCCAGATCAAGTTCGGCGCTTACTCCGATTACGGGATGCACGGCGAGCTGCTGCGCGACCTGCTGCTGTTCTGGTCTGCCAAGGAGCAGAAGATGGTCACTTTGCAGGAGTATGTGGACAAGATGCCCGCTGAGCAGAAGTTCATCTACTTTGCAGCCGGTGACTCCACCGACCGTCTGGCCAAGCTCCCCGCCGCTGAGCTGGTGCTGGATAAGGGCTACGACGTGCTGCTGCTGACCGAGGATGTGGATGAGTTCTGCCTGCAGATCCTGCGCACCTATCCCCGCAAGGATGCCGAGGGCAAGGACGGCACCGTTGAGTTCAAGAACGTCAACAGTGGCGACCTGGGCCTTGAGACCGAGGACGAGAAGAAGGCCGCCGAGGATGCCACCGCCGAGAACAAGCCCCTGTTCGATGCCATGAAGGATGCACTGGACGGCAAGGTCAAGGAGGTCAAGGTCTCCACCCGCCTGAAGGATCACCCGGTCTGCCTCTCCGCAGACGGCCCGCTCTCCATCGAGATGGAGAAGGTCCTCTCCAAGCAGCCCGGCAGCGAGGGCGTCAAGAGCGACAAGGTGCTGGAGCTGAACATCCATCACCCCGTCTTCGCCGTGCTCAAGGCCGCACAGGAGGCCGGTGACACCGAGAAGCTCAAGAAATACAGCGACCTGCTCTATGCACAGGCACAGCTCATCGAGGGCCTGCCTGTGGATGACCCCGCCGCGTATGCTGAAGCTGTTTGCAGCCTGATGAAATAAGGCGTTTACTCCCAGATAAATTATCCCTTAACAAAAGAGCCGCGTTCCGCTATAATAAGGTGGAACACGGTTCTTTTCATTTTAGGAGGAATTTGCCCCATGGAGCCAAAACGCAGCAACCATTTCCTTGCCCATCTCCCCACCATCCTTCTGCTGGTGCTGTTCGCCATGTCGCCGTGGCTGGGCATCCTGTTCTTCATCCTGCGCGCCATCGACCGGGATGCCGAGAAAAAGGAGCAGACGAATGCCGACCCCACCCGTGACAGCCGCGCAGAGAACGCCCGCACCGCGCAGAGCGCCGCCTCCGGCCAGCGCAGCGAGACGGCCTCCGTTCCGGATGTCCCCACCGCCGAGCAGAAGAGCGCCAAGCAGTGGCACAAGACCCTCACCACCCTGTGCACCATCTTCGGTGCCATCTTCCTGCTGGTGGGCATCGGCGACCTGGCCGATGCCATGGAGGAACTCTGGAGCCATGAGATCGACTGGGATGAGCTGCTGACGGCGCTGGCCCAGACCATCGGCGGCGGCGCAGCCCTCTTCACCGGCCTGCGGATGGACCGCGCCCGCAAGCTGGAACGCAAGCTCGACAAGATCGTCGGCGACCGGGACAACATCGCGCTGGGCGAGTTGTTCGCGGCGGTCGGCATCGACGCGGTCCGAGGCCGCACTGCGGTGGAACACGCCATCGACCACGGCTATTTCGGGGCCGATGCCTACATTGACTACCGCACCGACACCCTTATCGTGCGCGGGGCCGCACCCCAGCCGCCCAAGGAACCGCAGCCGGAGCCGGAAGCGGAACCGGAAGACCTGTACGCCTCCCTTCAGCAGCAGCTGCGCCGCGCCAACGATGCCATCCCCGACCCGGTGATGACGGCCAAGATCTCCCGGCTGGAAGAACTCAGCGCCCGCATCTTTGCTCTGGCCAAGAAAGACCCGGATAAAAAAGCCCAGCTGCAAAAGTTCATGGATTACTACCTGCCCACGGCCCTCAAGCTGCTGAACACCTACGCCCAGCTCTCGGCGCAGGATGTGCAGGGCGAGAACATCACCGACGCCAGGCAGAGCATCGAGCGCTCGATGGATCTGCTCATCACGGCCTTCGAAAACCAGCTGGACAAGCTGTTCCAGTCCGACGCGCTGGACGTCTCCGCCGATGTGGCTGCACTGGAAGGGATGCTGAATCTCGACGGCCTCACCGGCCCGGACTTCCACTGACCCGCTGGCAAAATCCAATCCTCCATATCGGAACTCTGGCCCTGATTGACCCGCAGCCGACCGTTCTTTGTGGGTTGTGGCCAATGCTTTTCCGGTTTGGAGGATTTTTTCAGCTCTGTTGCAGGAATTTCTGCACAAATTTCGTGCCGGATTTTCTGGCAACTTTGCATTCAAATGCAACAATAACGCATGGTCTTTTGGGCACAGATTCTTTATTATAGGAGTATCGAAAGATCCACCACAGCCCGCCGCATGGGCTGTGACGAAGTTTGCACGATTTGTTCAGAGGAGGAACTCGCCATGATGAAATCCGTTTCTGTCTGGAAGCAGGAGCTGGCAGGCGGCGCCCACACCGAGCGTCTGGCCTCGCTGTACTGCTGCGCCCCCGAACAGACCCCCGCACAGGCAGCCCGCTACGCTGCTGTGCTGGACGGGCTGGAAAAAACGTTTGGTGCCCACACCGAGGCCGGGCTGTACAGTGCCCCCGGCCGCACCGAGATCGGCGGCAACCACACCGACCACCAGCACGGCCGTGTGCTGGCCGGCAGCGTCAACATTGATATGATCGCAGCCGCCGCCCCCAACCGCCTGAACCAGCTGCGCGTCCAGAGCGAGGGCTATGACCTGTGCGTCATCGACCTGGCCGACCTGACGGCCCGCAAGGAAGAGGAAAACACCAGCGCCGCCATCCTGCGCGGCGAGTGCAAGGCCTTCCAGGAGCGCGGAGCCAGCCTCTCCGGTCTGGATGTCTACATCTCCTCCAACGTGCCCAAGGGCAGCGGCGTCTCGTCCTCTGCCGCCTTCGAGGTGCTGATCGGCGTCATCCTGAACGACTGCTTCATGACCGAAAAGGTCTCCCCCATCGCCATTGCCCAGATCGGCCAGTGGGCAGAGAACGTCTACTTCGGCAAGCCCTGCGGCCTGATGGACCAGATGGCTTCCAGCGTCGGCAACATCATCACCATCGACTTTGCCGACCCGGCCCACCCCGTGGTCGAGCCTGTGCAGGTCGATTTCTCCAAGGCCGGCCTCGCGCTCTGCATCCTGGATTCCGGTGCAGACCACGCCGACCTGACCGACGAGTATGCCGCCATCCCGGCCGACTGCCGCGCCGTGGCAGCGGTCTGCGGCGGCGAAGTTTTGCGCGATGTGCCGTTCGAGACCTTCCTTTCCAAACTGCCGGAGTGCCGCAGACAGTGCGGCGACCGCGCCGTTCTGCGCGCTTTCCACGTCTACGCCGACAACGACCGGGTCGCAAAGCAGGTGGACGCCCTCCGCGCGGGCGACTTCGAGACCTTCCTTGCGCTGGTCACCGAGTCCGGTCTGAGCAGCTGGGAGTATCTGCAGAACGTCATCCCCGCCGGGTATAAGGAGCATCAGGAGGTGGCCGTGACCATCGCTGCCGCCAAGCACTTCCTGCACGGCGAGGGCGCAGTCCGCGTCCACGGCGGCGGCTTCGCAGGCACCGTGCAGGCCTTTGTGCCGCTGACCCGGCTCGATTCCTTCAAGGCTGAGATGGAGGCCATCCTCGGCAAGGGCCGCTGCCACATCCTCTCCATCCGCCCGGAAGGAGGCGCTGTCCTGTGATCTCCACTGCCATTCAGCAGCTCGTCAACTATGGTCTGGACACCGGCCTCATCCTGCCGGACGATGCAATCTACATCCGCAACCAGCTGCTCATGACCATGCAGCTGGACAGCTTCACCGAACCGGAGAGCGAAGTCTGCTACAAAGACCTCGAATCCATCCTGAAAACGCTGGTGGACGATGCTGTATCGCGCGGTGTGTGCGCGGACAACTCCACCGCCCGCGACCTCTTTGACACCAAACTCATGGGCGTCCTGACCCCGCGCCCCTCCATCGTCCGCGCCAACTTTGAGGAGCGGTACGAGGAGGAAGGCCCCCAGGCTGCCACCGACTGGTTCTACAAGTTCAGCCAGGACACCGACTACATCCGCCGCTACCGCATCAAGCGGGACCTGAAGTGGGTCACCAAAACGCCTTACGGCGATCTGGACATCACCATCAACCTCTCCAAGCCCGAAAAAGACCCCAAGGCCATCGCCGCCGCCAAGCTGGCCCCCCAGAGCGCCTACCCCAAATGCCAGCTCTGCGTGGAGAACGAGGGCTATGCGGGCCGGATGAACCACCCCGCCCGCGAGAATCACCGCATCATCCCGCTGACCATCAACGACAGCGCGTGGAATCTGCAATACAGCCCCTACGTCTACTACAACGAGCACTGCATCGTGTTCAACAGCCAGCACACCCCCATGAAGATCGAGCGGGCTACTTTCCGTAAGCTGCTGGATTTCGTGGCGCTGTTCCCGCACTACTTCGTGGGCAGCAACGCCGACCTGCCCATCGTGGGCGGCTCCATCCTGAGCCATGACCACTTCCAGGGCGGCCACTACGAGTTCGCCATGGCCAAAGCTCCCATCGAGAAGAGTTGGACCTTCCCCGGCTACGAGGACGTCGAAGCCGGCATCGTCCACTGGCCCATGAGCTGCATCCGCCTGACCTGCGAGGACGACGCCCGTCTGGTGGACCTGGCGGACAAGATCCTGACCGCATGGCGCGGCTACACTGACGAAGCCTGCTTCGTCTACGCCGAGACCGACGGTGAGCCGCACAACACCATCACCCCCATCGCCCGGATGCGGGACGGCAGATTCCAGCTGGACCTCGTGCTCCGCAACAACATCACCACGCCGGAACACCCGCTGGGCGTCTACCACCCCCACGCCAAGCTCCACCACATCAAAAAGGAAAACATCGGCCTCATCGAGGTCATGGGTCTGGCCGTGCTGCCCAGCCGCCTGAAGCAGGAGCTGTTTGATCTGGCCGACCTGCTGATCGCGCATGTGCCCACGGCCGACTACCCCGAAGCCCTGCAAAAACATGCTGCCTGGGCCGAGGAGATCCTCGCCCGGCACCCGGAGCTGAATGCTGATACGGTCCACCTCATCCTGCAGGACGAGGTCGGCCATGTCTTCGCCGAGGTCCTGACCGATGCCGGTGTCTACAAGCTGGACGAAGCAGGCCGTGCAGGCTTCGTGCGCTTCCTCGAATCCGTAAAGTGACCTGTTGTTCCTGAACAAGACCCGTCAGCAGTTTCTGTTGACGGGTCTTGTTGATGGACCATTCCGGCAGCTGTATCAAAGGAGGTTTTTCATGCCCTATACGTTAGAAGTTTGTGTTGACAGCACCGCCAGTGCCCTTGCGGCTCAGCGCGGCGGAGCCGACCGGCTGGAGCTCTGCGCCGACCTCATCGTGGGCGGCACCACCCCCAGCCTTGCGCTGGTGCGGCAGGTCAAGGAGACCACCGGCCTGCCCGTCCGCGCTCTGCTCCGCCCCCGCTTCGGTGATTTCTGCTACGACCGCTGGGAGCTGGCCCAGATGAAAGAATCTGCCGCCGCCCTCGTCGCCGCCGGGGCAGACGGCATCGTCACCGGTGTGCTGACCCCGGACGGTGTGCTGGATGCAGAGGCTCTGCGCCCCATCTACGAGGCCGCCCGCGAAGCCGCCGCCAAAGCGGGCCGCCCCGTTGCACTCACCCTCCACCGCGCCTTTGACGTCTGCCGCGACCCCTTCGCGGCGCTGGACACGGCCTGTGCTCTGGGGCTTTCCACCATTCTGACCAGCGGCCAGGCCGCCAGCGCCCCCGCCGGGGCACCCCTGCTCCGGCAGCTTGTGGACTGCGCCGCCGGGCGCATCGAGATTCTGGTGGGCGCAGGCGTCTCCCCGGCCAACCTCCCTGCACTGGCCAAACAGACCGGTGCGCACAGCTTCCACCTTTCCGGCAAGCAGGTGCTGGACAGCCGGATGACCTTCCGCCGGGAGGGCGTCCCCATGGGCCTGCCTGGCTTCTCCGAGTTCGAGCTGTGGCAGACGAGCGAAGAGACCATCCGGAAGGCGCGCAACGTTCTGGATACGCTCTGACGAAAAAAATCCCGCCAAATGGCGGGATTTTTTTGCTGTATGGAACGGAAACCTCAGACCTTGCGCCGCAGCAGGCTCATGGGGGGCAGTTCCGGGGTGGGGATGGTGTATTTTTCCATCGCATGGGGTGTGGACTCCACCTTCTCCCCTGCCTCGTTCCGGATCCACTCCGGGTGCAGCGGGATGCTGCGGCCGTCCGGGCAGAGCACTTCCAGCGTGTCGCCCAGGCTCCACTTGCCCCGCTGCTGGCAGCTGGCGATGCCGTTCTCCCAGCTGTCCACAGTGCCCACGAACTCCCACTCGCGGATGTAGGTGGCGCTGTCGGTGGCCTGTTTGGCCTGCTCGCGGCCAAAGTAGAAGCCCGGCGAATAGTGGCGGTGGCTGGTGCGGGTCAGCTCGGCCAGCACCTCGTCCGGCAGCTCAAAGTTGTCGTTCATCGGGTCAGCCAGATACTGGTCCAGTGCGCGGCGGTAGGCGGCCGTCACGCTGGCAACGTAGTAGAACGTCTTGGCGCGGCCCTCGATCTTCAGGCTGTCCACGCCCGCCTTGCAGATGAGGTCCAGGAACGGTGCCGTGCACATGTCGTTGGCGTTCAGGATGTAGCTCCCATCCTCGTTCTCGCCGATCTCATACAGCTGGCCGGGGCGGGTCTCCTCGCTCAGGTAGTATTTCCAGCGGCAGGGCTGGGCGCACTGGCCCCGGTTGGAGTCGCGGCCCGTCAGGTAGTTGGACAGCAGGCACCGGCCCGACACGCTCATGCACATGGCACCGTGGACAAAGGCCTCGATCTCCAGTTCCGGCGGGGTCTTATCCCGGATGGTGGCAATGTCCTGCAGCGTCAGCTCACGGGCCAGCACCACCCGTCTGGCTCCCAGGTTGTAGGCCGCACGGGCAGCGGCCCAGTTGGTGATGCCGGTCTGGGTGGACATGTGGACATCAATATCCGGCGCGAACTGCTTGCAGGCTTCCAGCA
The DNA here is from genome assembly GCF_003478405.1 of Faecalibacterium sp. AF28-13AC. Taxonomy (NCBI): domain Bacteria; kingdom Bacillati; phylum Bacillota; class Clostridia; order Eubacteriales; family Oscillospiraceae; genus Faecalibacterium; species Faecalibacterium sp. AF28-13AC. The sequence continues at coordinate 38,149 of NZ_QUFG01000003.1, forward strand.
CACCCAGGTCTGCCACGATGAAGGCATCCACGCCCGCTGCGGCCGCGCTCCGGATGGCGTCCGGCAGACGGTCGGCCTCTTCATTGGTGGGCAGGGTGTTCATGGTCAGATAGACCTTGCGGCCGCGGGCATGGGCATAGATGACGCCCTCGGTCAGCTGTTCCGGCGTGAAGTTGGCCGGGGCCGAGCGCATCCCGAATTCGGGCAGGCTGCAATAAACGGCATCTGCACCGTAGTTGATGGCGTAGCGCAGGCGCTCCAAATCGCCCGCGGGGGACAGAAGTTCCGGGATCTGTAACATAATCATTCTCCTAAACGAGCTTACCCTCTCCCAAAGGGAGAGCCCCTGGCCAACCGGTCAACCATTGCGTTTTCCGTCAGCACAAGGGCTTCGCTCTCATTTTTTTGCCGCAAGCGAGCTGTTCACATCCGCTGCCTTCTGGCAGTTGGTCTGATGCTCCGCATAGGTGCGGGCGTAGTAATACTGGCCGCTGAGGTCGGTCACGAAGAAATAGCAGTCCTGGACCTCCGCATCGGGCTGGGGGGCCAGCGCAGCCCGGATGGCAGCCAGACCGGGGTTCGAGATCGGCCCGGCGGGCAGGCCAGTGCAGGTGTAGGTGTCGTAGGCATTGCGGATGTTTTCGGGGATCTTCTCCCAGCCGCCGTACCAGGGGGCCACCCAGTTCCAGAGATAGTTGTTGTCTGCATCGCTCTGAACATAGCTGGACGTGTTGCTCTGCAGCTTGGGGTAGGGCGAGCCTTCTGCCAGACGGTTGCGGAAGACCTGGGCCACATTGTTGTCCTGGTCGTTGCCGGCCTCCTCCTGCACGAAGGAAGCCAGCGTGATGACCTCCGAAAGGCTCAGGCCCTGCTGATCCAGCTCCTTGTACATCGCGTCGGTGAACTGCCGGTCAAAATGCGAATAGAACGTTGCAACGTAGTTGTGCACCGTATCATCCGCGAGGAATTCGTAGGTATCCGGGAAGAGATAGCCCTCACATTTCAGGAAACGGTCTGGGGCATCCGTGTCATCGGGGACATACTGCCAGAACGTGTATTCGCTGAAATCGCCGGTGTTGGCCTCTTCGAGAAACTCCTTTGCGGTGCACAGCCCGGCCTGTTCCATCTTCTGCGCGATGGCGATGGCCGTCGTGCCCTCCGGGAAGGTCAGGCGGACGGAATCTGCTTTGGCATACTCGGAAAGCGCCTCGATGAGCGCATCGTAGGAGCTGCCGGGTTCCAGCGAAAATTCGCCGTACTGAAGCTTCGCCGCCGCGTCTTTGCGGCTGACGTACCACCGGAACAGCTGCGGGAACCGGATGACGCCCGCTTCCTTCAGCTGCCGGGCAATGGTGCTCACACCGCTGCCCTGCGCGATCTCCACGGTCACGGCATCCTGCCGGGTGCCGCCGTCGATCTCGCGCTTTGCCAGCAGGAATGCGCCGCCCGCCGCCGCCAGCATGAGCACCAGCAGCACGAGCAGGATCTTCAGCGCACCGCCTTTTTTGCGGGGTCTTGTATGGTTACTTGCCATCTGCATGTTCCTTTCAGTCCAACATCAGCCGCATATAGCTCTCGCTCACATCAAAGGCTTCGCCCTCGAAGCGGATCATTCCATAATCCTGCCGGGTGCCCTCGCCAAGGAAGAGGTTCTGCGCGGCACCCACGGTGATGACGGCCTTTTCCACAATGACCTCTTTTTCGCGGGCCGCTTCCATCAAAATCTCTGCGGCGCGGTCGCCGGTGGCCATCATCTCCACAAAATAAAGGGTGTCCTCCTTGCGGAAATATATTCCGTAGCCGTTGTCGTTCGAGACGAGGGTGGCCCCGCGGGAGTACAGATCCCCCAGCACCACGGCCATCTGTTCCGGCGGCAGCTGCACGGTGTCGGGCCAGAATCTCGCCCGCAGCTCACAGAGCTTTTTGGCCGTGACGGTATCGAACTCGGCCTGGCTCCACAGGTTGCGGTCTACCTCGCGGGGCAGGCACCGCAGCGGGAAGGCCCACTGGAAGCCCTTATCCTGCAATAGCGCCGCCTGCTCGTTCCCGCTGGGCACAACGACCACGAACCCGGCCCCTTTCAGTTTCTGCTGGGTGCACAGATGGTCTACCAGGCCCGCCAGGATCAGGCTGCCCTGCCCGGTCAGGCCGTACAGGCAGCAGCCGGGCCGCCCCTGCAGCGAGACCGGCACCGCCATGGCCACGGCCTCGATGTGGTCATTTTCCTCCGCTACATAGACATTCTGCTCCCCGGCAAAGCGCTCGATGGCGTTAGCGAGGAAGGTTTCGTCCTCCCCATGTTCGCGCTGCCACAGCGCCAGGATCTCCGCCCGGTCGGACGGCTGCATCAAACGGTACATAAAAACACCTACCTCCTACGCATAGGTATCCCTGCGCCTGCCCGGCACAGGTCGATTGTGCGTTATTCCGCAAGGGCCGCGTCCACCCGTCGGCGGACCTCCTGCCCGATCTCTTCAATGCTGCGCATCCCGTCCCCGCAGGTGCAGGGCACGGTCTGCCAGCCCAGATGCGCGGCGCAGAACTCAGCCGCTCTGCGGCTGCGGGCCAGATACTCCACATCCTTTTCGTGGACGTCCTTTTTGCTCTCGTCGCCGTGGTAGCGCTGGGTCATCAGCTTCTGGCTCACGGCAGGGTCCACCTGTAAATAGATCACGCAGTCCGGTGCGGGCAGCCCCAGCAGATGGAACTCGTAATCGAACAGCCAGTGCAGAAACTGCTCCCATTCTTCCGGCGGCAGCTTCGAGCACTGGTGCACCGCATTGGAGGTGGTGTACCGGTCTGCGATGAGGATGCCGCCCTCTTCGTAGAATCTCCCCCAGTCGGCTTTGTAGCCCGCATAGCGATCCACCGCATAAAAGCTCGATGCTGCGTATGCATTCACGTCATCGGGTCTCGCGCCGAACTGTCCGGCCAGATACATCCGGACCAGCGCGCTCGAATCGCTGGCATAATTCGGGAAGGTGATCTCCCGCACCAGCCTGCCCTCGGCGGCCAGTGCTGCGGCCAGACGCTTGGCCTGGGTGGCCTTGCCGCTGCCGTCCAGCCCTTCCAGCACGATGAGTTTTCCGTGGCTCATACGGGTTCCCCCTTCAAAGCGGCATACTGCGCCCGCACCTCGGTGGTCTTGCCGCAGCACATCCTGCCCTCCGGGCAGGGGCCGGAAACACACGCCGGGCCGGCCGTGCGGAAGAGATGGGGTGCCACCGGGTAGACCAGCCGCAGCATCTCTTCGGCCAGCGCCCGGATCTCCCACTGGGCGCGGCTGCAGCACCGCAGATGGAAGAAGTTCTGCAGGCTACGGGCGTTCATGGTGACGACCATCTTGGTCTCGCAGGCATTGGGCAGCACGAAGCGGGCGTCCTCGTTGGCCTGCTTGGAAGCCTTGGCGCGGGCCTGTTTTTCGGGCATTCCCTCTGCCATCAGACGGGCAGTGTGGCCCTCCTCCAGCTTTTTCACGAGGTCAAGGTAGCGCGCCGCGTCCTCGTTCATGCTGGCGATGAAGGCTTCCTTCGCTTCGGGGATGGCCTCGATCTCCGGCGGGATGACATAACGGAAGTCGTCCAGCCGGACATAGCGCTGGCTCTGCACACTGAACGATGCGATGCGGTGGCGGGTGATCTGGGCCAACAGGGTGCGGCTGACGCCCTCGATGCCAAAGGTGAAGCTGGCATGTTCTATGGGGCTGGCGTGGCCAAGGTCGCTGAGCATGGTCAGGAAACTGGCCGTCTTCTCCTCGGTCAGGCCGTCCAGCAGGTCGGTGATGTGGGCGTCGGAATAGCAGAGCTTCGCCGCCGCAGCCACCACCTTTTCCGGCTCCGGCGTATGCGCGATCAATCGGACTGTCATCATCTGTCATTCCTCCGTTATTTTTGTCAGCGGCGCAAAGTTCGCCATGGTCTTCTTCACGCCGACCTTTTCAAAGTTGATCTCTACGATCTGGTCGCCTGCGGCAGGCTTGACCTTGAGCACCTTGCCGCGGCCAAACACTTTATGCTCCACGATATCCCCCGGCTCGTAGTGTTTCGGGGTGCTGGCGGCAGGCTTTGGCGCCGGTGCCCCGGTGAACTGCACCGGTTTCGCCGGAGCCTTGGGGGCTGCGGCGCGGCCATAACCAGAGCCAAAACCGCCCGAACGACTGTGGCTGTCCACGCTGGCGGACCCGGATGCGCCCCGCCCGGCGTAGTCGGCCCCGAAGCCCCGGCTGCCGCCGTTGTATTCAGCATTCAGGTAGCCGGAGCGGCTGCCGGAACTGGAACCGGAACCGAAACCGGAACGGCTGCGGCCCCAGCCGGAGGCACCGGAGTAACCCGATGCGCCGCCCGGCACGGTATCGCTGTAGGCCGAGCCCCAGCCGCCCAGCTGAGAGCGGCGCTCCAGCGCCGGGCTGCGGGTCTCCTCGATGTACTCCGGCTCGATCTCGCGCAAAAAGCGGCTGGGCTCGTTGCGCTGGGTGCGGCCGTAAAGCATCCGGGTCACGCTGTTGGAGATGTAAAGTTCCTTTTTGGCGCGGGTGATGCCGACATAGGCCAGGCGGCGTTCCTCTTCGAGGTCTGCCTCGGAGTATTTGCTCATCTCGCTGGGGAAGACGCCCTCCTCCATGCCGATGAGGAACACATACGGAAATTCCAACCCCTTGGCCGAGTGGATGGTCATCAGGACCACCTGATCGCTGCTTTCGTTGTAGCTGTCGATGTCGCTGATGAGGGCGATGTCTTCGAGGTAGCCTTCCAGCGTGGCTTCCTCGCCGTGCTGGTCGCAGTAGTTTTTCACGTTATTGACCAGCTGGCCCAGGTTCTGCAGCCGGTCGGCGGCGTCCTCGTGGCCCTTGGCGATCTCCTGTTCGAGCATGGCCTTGTACCCGCTCAGCTCAATGACGTCGGACGCAAATTCATCCAGCGTCCGTGTTTCCAGCGACTCCTGCAATTTCTCGTAGATCTGCCAGAATTTCAGGATCGGCATGATGGAGCGGGCCAGCCGCGCGTACTGGTCGGCGTGGCTGATGATCTCCAGCATACTCGTGTTCTCCTGCGCGGCAAGGTCTGCGATGACCTCGATGGTCGTGTTGCCGATCTTCCGCGCCGGTTCGTTGATGATGCGGCGCAGGCGGACGTCGTCGCGGGCATTGGCCACGATGGACATATAGGAGTGGATGTCCTTGACCTCTTTGCGGTCGTTGAAGCGCTGGCCGCCCACGATCTTATGCGGGATGCCGGCGCGGGTGAAGTAGCTTTCGATGGGGGCCGACTGCGCGTTCATCCGGTAGAGCACCGCGTGGTCTGCCAGATGCCCGCCCTCTTTGAGGTGCTGGCCGATGACATCTGCGATGTGCATGGCCTCATCCTGCTCGTTCTCCGCCGTGTAGACCTGCACCTTGTCGCCCTCACCGTTCTTCGTCCAGAGGGTCTTGCCCTTGCGTTCGGTGTTGTGCTGGATGACGCAGTTGGCGGCGTTCAGGATATTGGAGGTCGAGCGGTAATTCTGCTCCAGACGAATGGTCTTTGTGCCGGGATAGATGCGCTCGAAGTTGAGGATGTTCTCGATGGTGGCACCGCGGAACCGGTAGATGCTCTGGTCATCGTCGCCGACGACGCAGATGTTCTTTTCCGGCCCGGTGAGCAGGCTGACCAGGCGGAACTGTGCCACGCTGGTGTCCTGGTATTCGTCCACGAGCAGATAGCGGTATTTGTTCTGGTAGAACTGCCGCACCTCCTCGTTCCCGGCCAGCAGCTGGACGGTCTGGTAGATGAGGTCATCGAAATCGAACGCACCGGCATCCTTCAGCTTCTTTTCGTAGGCCGCATAGACTTTGGCCGCCAGCGCCCCTTTCGTATCCCGCGCCGGGGTGCGCAGGGCCTCTTCGGGGCTGACGAGCTGGTCCTTCCAGCGGCTCATCTGGTTGATGGCGCTCTTGACCGGGAAGAATTTGTCGTCGATGCTCAGTTCTTTGTACACGCTCTTCATCACGCGCTGGGTGTCGTCGGTGTCGTAGATGGTAAAGCTGCGGGGGTAGCCGATCTCCTCGGCCCAGCGGCGCAGGATGCGCACACAGGCCGAGTGGAAGGTGGAGGCGAACACCTCGTCGCCCTCTTCGCCGCCCAGCATGTTCCGCAGGCGCTCCTTCAGCTCCCCTGCCGCCTTGTTCGTAAAGGTGATCGCCATCACGTTCCAGCTGCGCACCGCATCCTTGCGGAGCATCCCGTCCAGCCAGGAAGGGGCATCGGTGTTCGTCATGATGGCCATCCGTAGCGCCTTGACGTCGTCCTCGGTCACTTCGCGGGGCACCCACTGGGAGCCGTGCGCCGCACCAAAGCGGATGAGGTTCGCGATGCGGTTGACCAGCACGGTCGTCTTGCCGCTTCCGGCGCCTGCCAGGATCAGCAGCGGGCCGTTGGTGGTAAACACAGCCTCCCGCTGCATCGCGTTCAGGCGGCCGAACTGTTTTTCAATGTAGGTATCGCGCAGCGCGCAAAATTCCTGCCTGAGATCAATTGCCATTGTTTCACCTGTTCTTTAAGCTATTTTCCATGAATCACTAAGGTATAGTATATCACATTTCATCCCTATTGCACAGAGTTTCCCGCACAAAAAACCGCCCATCTGCGGCGCAGTGCCGACAGATGGGCGGTTTGGGATCCTCAATTTGCCAAAACAGGGCTTAGCCGAAGATGTTGATCAGAATACCAGCAGCAACGGCGGAACCGATCACGCCAGCGACGTTGGGGCCCATGGCGTGCATCAGCAGGAAGTTGGAGGGGTTCTCGCTCTGGCCGACCTTCTGAGAAACGCGGGCCGCCATCGGAACAGCGGAAACGCCTGCGGAACCGATCAGGGGGTTGACCTGGCCGCCGGTCAGTGCATACATGACCTTGCCGCACAGAACACCGGCTGCGGTGCCGAAGGAGAATGCGATCAGGCCCAGCACGATGATGAACAGGGTGCGGGTGTTCAGGAAGGTGTTGGCAGAGGTGGTGCAGCCAACGGACAGCGCCAGGAAGATGGTGATGATGTTCATCAGCTCATTGCCGGCGGTCTTCTGGATACGATCCACGACACCGGACTCCTTCATCAGGTTGCCCAGCATCAGCATACCGACCAGAACGGCGGCATCCGGAACGATCAGGGAGACGATGATGGTGACCATGATGGGGAAGACGATCTTCTCGGTCTTGGTCACGGTGCGCAGCTGCTTCATCACGACGGTACGCTCTTTCTTGGTGGTCAGAGCCTTCATGATGGGCGGCTGGATGACAGGCACCAGCGCCATGTAGCTGTATGCTGCCACGGCGATGCTGCCCAGCAGCTCCGGTGCCAGACGGGAGGTGACGAAGATCGCGGTCGGGCCGTCTGCACCGCCGATGATGGCGATGGCAGCAGACTGCTTCTGGGTGAAGTCCACCAGGCCGGTGGCTGCCAGCAGGCGGGCACCCATGTAGGTGCCGAAGATGCCGAACTGGGCTGCAGCGCCCAGCAGCAGGCTCTTGGGGTTGGAGATCAGGGGTGCGAAGTCGGTCATGGTGCCGATGCCCAGGAAGATCAGCGGCGGGTAGATGCCCAGCTTGACGCCCATGTAGAGCATATCGGCCAGACCGCCGTTGTTCAGGATCTCGACCCACATCGGGTGCTCCAGACCATCGCCGACGAAATACTGCATGTGGATGATGCCGCTGCCGGGCAGGTTGGCAAGGATCATGCCGAACGCCATGGGCAGCAGGATCAGGGGCTCAAATTCCTTCACAATGGCCAGGTACAGCAAGAAGCAGCCGACGCAAATCATGATTGCGTACAGGTAGCCGCCCGGCTCGCCGAAGCGGGCGAAGCCAGAGCTTTGGAAAATACCGACCAGAGTGCTGATAAACTGTGTCATGTTCTTCCTCCTGTGTTAAAAAGGTGCGGTGGTGTCGTTGACACCGGCCTTGCCCCAGCCATTCTTGCTGCGGCGCACGGCCTTGAGGGTGTACTTTCCGTTGCCCATTGCGTGGATCGCTGCCATGATCGCAGCCACCACATCGCCGGGGATGCCCTCTTCCACCACAGGAGCAGGAGCAGCAGCCTGCTGAACAGGTGCGGCCGGCTTTGCAGCGGGAGCCTTGGGTGCAGCCTTTGCTGCTGCCTTCCTGACATTCATGCCGTCGAAGATCTTGCCCTCCAGCGTGATGATCGCCATCAGCAGGACAAGGATGGCAAACACCAATACGATACCGGTAATGGTGATAACCACATCAGAACCCAGATTCATGTTCTTCCTCCTAGTCATTTATTCTTCTGCGGTCAAAGCGCATGGCTCCGCCCGCAAAAACCGATTTGAAAACATTATACAATATTTTCCGGCCCGATTCAACAACGATGAACAAAAAATATCGCAATTTTTTCCAAACCGTGAAGTACGTCTTTTTCGCTCAGCGGCGGCCGATGCGGGGAGTCGCATCCGTAAAGCCGGTCTCCAGCCGGTCGCGCACACTCAGGCTCATGGCCGTGCCCAGCGCCACACAGTTCACAGGGTCGGGCGAGACCTCCACGTTGACCTTGAGTTCCTGGCTCAGGTACTCCGGCAGGCCGTGCAGCTGGGCACCGCCGCCCGTCAGCACCACGCCGTTGCGGAAGATGTCGCCGGCCAGCTCCGGCGGGGTCTTTTCCAGCACCTGATGGGCCGCCGTGCCGATCTGCTCGCTCAGCATCATGACCGGCTCATACAGGTCGCTGGTGGAGACGTTCACCCGGATGGGCAGGCCGGTCAGCAGGCTGCGGCCCTTGACCTCCATCGTCTCGTTGAAATCGGCCTTCTGAGGGCAGCAGGCCACGTTCTTTTTCAGCTGTTCGGCGGTGCGCTGACCGATGGCGATGCTGAACTTGTTGCGCACATGCTTCAAGATCTCGTCATCGTAGTGGTTGCCCGCCACGCGGACGCTGGTGGCCTTGACCTTGCCGCCCAGGCTCAGCACCGCGATGTCCGTGGTGCCGCCGCCGATGTCGATGATCATCCGGCCGTCGGGCTGGGTGATGTCGATGCCGGAGCCGAGGGCTGCGGCGATGGGCTCATCAATGAGGTAGACCTGACGCGCACCGGCTGCCATGACCGCCTCGACCACGGCGTCGCTCTCGATGCCGGTGATGGCCGCAGGCACACAGACCGCCACGCGGGGCTTGACCATGTGGGAGCTGTACACCTGATTGACGAACCGGCAGATGAGCTCGCGGGTCATGGTGTGGTCGCTGATGACGCCGTCCTTCAGCGGGAAGATCGCGGAAATATAGTTCGGGGTGCGGCCCACCATGGCCAGCGCCTTGTCGCCAACCTCCAGCACCGAGTTCTTGCGGGTATCCACCGCCACCACGCTGGGCTGATTGAGCACCACGCCGGTGCCCTCCTGCGCGATGATGATGGTCGTGGTACCAAGGTCGATACCGATATCATTCTGTGCCATAATACGAAGATCCTTTCTCTGCTTTCCCTGTTCCTATCTGAATGCCGGTCTCCCCGGCCGGGTAATCAAACACATTATAGTATAACATAACCGCTCGGAAAAGTACACCCGCGTTCTTGCACAAAGCAGCGGTTTCCTGCGTCATTCCTCAAGTTTCTGCTGTTCGGCGGGCAGGGCCTGCTGCAGCAGGGTGCACAGGCCGCTGTACCGCAGGTTCTGGCGCACATTGCCCATCATCCGGTTCACGACATCCCGCCGCCCGGTCACGATGCAGAGCTTCCGTGCGCGGGTGACGCCGGTGTAGAACAGGTTCCGGTAGCACAGCCGGGGCGGCACCTGCGCCACCGGCAGGATCACCGCCGGGAACTCGCTGCCCTGGCTCTTGTGCACCGTGATGGCGTAGGCGATCTCCAGTTCGTTGAGGTTCTCCGCCGGGTAGAGCAGCCGCCGGTCGTCCATCCGGACCACCATCGAGCGCTCCCGCATGTTGATGGACTCCACGATGCCGATGTCGCCGTTGTAGGCGCCCACGCCCTGTTCCCCGCCGACCCGCTGCCAGACGATCTCGTAATTGTTGCGCACCTGCATCACCTTGTCTCCCACCCGGAAGACGCGGGCCGCGCTCTGCAGCTGGGGTTTGCCCTTCTGCTCCGGGTTGAGCAGGTTCTGCAGCTCCACGTTCAGCGCCTGGGTGCCGGTGGGGCCGAGCTTGGTCGGGCAGAGCACCTGGATATCCCGGACGGGGTCGAAGCCGTAGCTCCGGGGCAGGCGGGTTGTGACAAGGTCGCAGACCAGTTTCTGGGCCGCGTCGCCGTCCGATTCCAGAAAGAAAAAGTCGTCGGTCTTGCCGCCTTTTTGCAGCGGCTCACTGGAAATGATATGGTGGGCGTTCTCCACGATGAGGCTCCGTTTGGCCTGCCGGAAGATCTCGTTCAGGCAGACGGTGGGCACCCGCTCGGAGCGGATGACCTCGCCCAGGATGTTGCCGGGGCCGACGCTGGGCAGCTGGTCGGCATCGCCCACCATCAGGATGCGGCAGCTGTACCGCAGCGCCGCGATAAGCGCCTGAAACAGCTTGACGTCCACCATGCTCATCTCGTCGAGGATGACGACATCGCACTTGAGCAGGTTCTTGTCATTGTGGATGAAGCTGACCACGCCGCCGGTGTAGTCCACTTCGAGCAGGCGGTGGATGGTGGAGGCCTTCCGGCCGGTCAGCTCGCTCAGCCGCTTGGCCGCGCGGCCCGTGGGAGCGCAGAGGGCCACCCGCTCGGCCTGATGTTCCAGCAATTGCAGGATGGCATTCACGGTGGTGGTCTTGCCGGTGCCGGGGCCGCCGGTGAGGACGAGGCAGTTCTCGGTCATCGCCTTGCGGATGGCCTCTTTTTGCAGCGGTGCATAGGCAAAGCCCTGGGTCAGCTCCAATACCTGGATGTTCTTGTCCAGGTCGCGGACGGTCTGCTTCTCCCGCTTGGCCAGCAGGGCCAGCCGGTCGGCGATGTCCTGTTCAGCGGCCAGCAGGTCGGGCAGGTAGATGTAGGGTGTGCCCTCAAACATCCGGACGCTGAGTTCGTCCGTTTCGATGCACTGGTCCAGCGCTTTGGCCAGCTTTTCCGGCGGCTGGTGGATGAAATTGGAGGCCGTTTCCAGCAACTGCGCACGGGGCAGGCAGGTGTGACCGTTGCCCGCATTGTGGCGCAGGGTGCGCAGAAGGGCGGCTTCCAGCCGCTGGGTGCAGTCCCCTTCCATGTGATAATACTGGGCGATGCTGTCAGCGTGGCGGAAATCCAGCTGCAGCGGCTCGCCGCAGAGCAGATAGGGGTTGGAGGAGATGGCGTTCATGGCGCTGGGGCCAAACACCCGGAACACCTCCATCGCGCGGCGGGGGCTGATCTCAAACTGCGCTAGATAGGCGATGAGCTCCCGCATCCCGAACATCCGCTTGAACTCCTGCTGGATGCGGTCGGCCTTGTCCGCCGAGATGCCGGAGATGGTGGTCAGCTGGGCCGGGTCATTCGCAATGATCTCCAGTGCCTGTGCCCCGAACTTGTCGAGGATTTTCGTGGCCGTGCGCGCCCCGATGTAGGGCAGCGAGCCGCTGGCGAGGAAGGCATAGACGGCTTCCAGATCCTTGGGCATGTCGGTCTCGCACTCCTGCGCGTGGAACTGGCGGCCATAGGTGGCGTGGTTTTCATACTTGCCGCGGCAGACGACGCTCTCGCCTGCATGCAGCTCCCCCACCACGCCGCACACCACCGTGAGGACGCCGCCGCCGGAGATCTCAAAGACGGTGTAGCCGTTGTCCGTATTTTCGTAGATGATGTCTTCGACCGTACCCTCGATCTGTTCCAGTTCCTGCTCCATCGGCTCCACCGCCCTTTCTGTGGCATAATTATAATCAGTATAATATAAAAAGAAGCGTTTTGCAATGCAGTCATCGCAAAACGCTTCTTTTGATCCTTACAGGTTTGCGTGAGGCACCAGCTTTTCCTTTTTCAGGCGGCGGTACACCACGATGTAGGCCGGGATGAGGAAGAAGCAGGCAAAGAACCAGGCCACGGGGCTGGCGATGCAGGCGGCAAAGTAACCCCACAGCGGCACGAACAGGAAGCCCACCAGCGCACGGGCGACCATCTCGGCCACCCCGGCGAACATGGCCAGGCTGGAATAGCCCAGCCCCTGAATGGTATAGCGGTAGATGATGAGGACTGCCAGCGGGATATAGAAGACGCTGTTCCAGAAAATGAAGCTCTGGGCGTTGGCCATGATCTCGGTCTGATCGCTCTCCAAGAAGAGTCCGATGAGGGGCTTATCCGCCACGCGCAGGATGAGGAAGGACGCGATGCTGTACACCACGCCGATGCCCAGCGCGGTATTGACGCCCCTGTTCACGCGGTTCAGGTCGTGTGCGCCCATGTTCTGGCTGGCGTAGGTGGTCATGGCCGTGCCGATGCTCTCCAGCGGGACGGCGAGGAACTGCGCCGCCTTGCCGCCGGCCGTCTGTGCTGCCACGATGTCGCTGCCCAGACCATTGACGGCACCCTGCAGCACGACGCTGCCGATGGCCGTGATGCTGCACTGCAGGCCCATGGGGATGCCCATGCTGCAGAGCTTGGCGCAGTGCGTCCTGCTGAGCTGCCCCTCTTCTCTGGACCAGCGCAGCTCCCCGTAATGTTTGAGGATATAGAGCAGACTGCCCAGACCGGCCACGGCCTGGCTGAACACGGTGGCGAACGCCGCACCGAAGGCGCCCATCCGGAACACGATGATGCAGAGCAGGTCCAGCCCGATGTTCAGGAAGCTCGCCACCAGCAGGAAGTAGAGCGGGCGCTTGCTGTCGCCCAGAGCGCGCATCAGGGCGCTGGTCATATTGTACAGCAGGGTGAACGGGATGCCCACAAAAATGGTGCGGATGTAGACATCCGCCAGGTCGATGATGTTGTCCGGGGTATTGGTCCAGACCAGGATGGAGCGGGTCATGGCAACCGTGACCACGGTGAGCACCGCCGCAAAGAAGAGCGACAGCCAGACGGCGTTGGCGGTGTAACGGCGCATCTCACGGTAGTCCTTCGCGCCGAACGTCCACGAAATGGGGATGGAGAAGCCGCAGGCGATGCCGTTGACGAAGCCCAGCACCAGATAGTTCAGGCCGCCCACGCTGCCGACCGCCGCCAGCGCTTCCACACCGACGAACCGGCCCACGATGATGGTATCGGCCAGATTGTAGAACTGCTGAAACAGGCTGCCCAGCATCAGCGGGACCGCAAAGGCGAGGATCAGCCTGAGCGGGCTGCCCTGTGTCATATCTTTTGTCATGTCAGTGCCCTCCTTTGGGGGTCATCAAAAGCAACAAAACCGATTTTTTGCCGACAAAAACGCCCTGCCGGAAAAGGGGCAGGACGTTGTGGTTTTCACGAATGTGATTATATCAGATTGCGGTAATTTTTCAAGAGTCTCCTTTTGATAAGCTTCAACAAGGATTCCTCGTAAAAATTAGTGATTCTGCTCATATCTCAGCGAGTCAGCTGGCGGTAGACCCGGACAGCATCTTCGATATGGTAAGGCTCGGTGCCGTGGTTCCCCTGCGCACCCGCCGTGACGAGGATGTACCGTTTCCCCTTCACCTGTGCGGCACTGGCCAGACAAAGCCCCGCCGCGCTGGTATAGCCGGTTTTGCCGCCCAGGAACTGCCCCCTCCACAGGGAGACATCGCCCAGCTCTTCCCAGAAAGTGCTCGTCATTGTAAAGCCCTCCGGATGCAGGTCCGTCGCCGGGACGGCGTAGCGCCCGGCGCTCAGGATGGCACGGAAGGTCTCGTTCTGCATCGCAGCCCGCAGCAGCCGGGCCATATCCCGCACGGTGGAGACATGCTCCGGGTCGTGCAGGCCGGTGGAGTTGCAGAAGTGGGTGGAACGCATCCCCAGCTCTGCCGCCTTCTGGTTCATCAACTCCACAAAGGCTTCCTCCGAACCGCTCACTTCCCGCGCCAGCGCCTCGCAGCACTCCGCGCCGGAGGGCAGGAGCGCACCGTATAACAGGTCCCGCACGGTAGCCGTCTCACCGGGCCGAAACCCCGCCATCGATGCGCCCTCGGCCCGCAATTCCGGGAAGATGTCCTCCGGCAGCGTCACCGGCTGTTCCAGGTCTGGGTTTGCCTCAAGGGCCAGAAGGGCCGTCATCACTTTGGTCATCGAGGCCGGGTAGATGCTCACATCCGCCTTTTTTTCTGCCACTGCCTCTCCGCTGTCGGCATCCACCAGAATGGCATACGGGCTGACCAGTCCCTCCAGATGGACCGTCCGGGGCCATATCAGCAGCAGTGCCAGCAGAGCCAGCAAGATCAAAAACAGACACCGCCGTGCCCGGCGGTTCCGCGCAGAACGCTTCCGTTTCATCGAGTTCCACATCCTTTCACTCCATAAAACGGTCGTCCAGGCGGTTTTCCTGCATGGAGTGCAAAACCGCCCCCGGAAAGGCAGCCTCTCCGGGGGCAGTTTTGGTCATTCTTTTATGATCTTGTCCAGCATCTCTTTCAGCGGCAGGTCGATACCCTGTGCGGCGTATATCGTTGCGATCATCAGCTCATCGGCATCCACACAGGAAAAATCCAGCCGATAGCCTGCATTCTGCGCCAGCTGGGCCAGAAACACACGCTGCGTCCGCCCATTCCCTTCCCGGAACGGATGCAGCTCATTGGTCCGTTCATAGAGGTCCAGAAGCTCCTCTGCAAAACGTTCCCGCGAAAGACCGCAGAAATGGTTCACCTCCGGGCTGGCCGGTCCTGCCCACGCTGCCGGTTCAGGATTTCCTGCACAAGGGTCGCCGTATCGATTCGTCCTTCCAGATAGCGCACACAATCGCGCTCCGTCTGTTTGGAGACCGGAAGCCCCTCCATCCGCGCAGACGCCACCGCATTGCGCATAGCCTGTTCTCGTTTTGTCGTCATACCGGAACTCCCTCCTTCCTGTTCGAATCTATTATAGCAAAACCGCCCCCGGAAAGGCAACCTCTCCGGGGGCAGATGCGGTCATTCAGAATAGTGGGCGAGGAACTGCTTTGTGCGCTCCTCCTGGGGGTGGTCGATGAGCTCTTTGGCGGGGCCTTCCTCCACGACCACGCCGCCATCCATGAAGAGGATGCGGTCCGCCACATCGCGGGCGAAGTGCATCTCGTGGGTGACGATGATCATGGTCGTCTTGCGGTCGGCAAGGTCGCGCAGGACGCGCAGCACTTCACCGGTCAGCTCCGGGTCGAGGGCCGAGGTCGGCTCGTCGAAGCAGAGGATGTCCGGGTGCAGGGCCAGCGCACGGGCAATGGCCACGCGCTGCTGCTGGCCGCCGGACAGCTGGTGCGGATAGTGTCCGGCACGCTCCGACAGACCCATCTGGGCCAGAAGCTCCTTTGCCTGCTGCTCCAGCTCGGCGTGGATAGCTTTTTTGCGGGCCTTGTAGTCCGGGCGCTCTTTGGCCAGCAGCTCACCCGCCAGCATGACGTTCTGCAGCGCGGTGTACTGCGGGAAAAGGTTGAAGTTCTGGAACACCAGACCAAAGTGGAGACGCTTCTTGCGCACTTCGCTCTCCCGCTGGGTGGCGGGGTCGGCGGCGTCCCACATGGTCTCGCCGTTCACCTTGATGACGCCGGTGTCCGGCCGTTCCAGAAAATTCAGGCAGCGCAGCAGGGTCGTCTTGCCGGAACCCGACGAGCCGATGATGGCCAGCGCCTCGCCCTGCTCCAGAGTGAGCGAAATGTCCTTGAGGACGTGGGTGTCCCCGAAATTTTTCCCGATGCCGGAGGCTTCGAGCAATGCCATAATTGAACCCCTCCCTTAGCAGCGGAAATAATCGAGCTTTTTCTCAAGCCAGTTGAACAGAACGGTCAGCACACCGACGAAGACCAGGAAGAAGATGGCCGTGGAGAACAGCGGCCAGATCAGGCCCTTTGCACTGTATTCCTTGGCCATCATGATGATCTCCTTGTTGGCGATGGTATTCGCCAGCGAGGTATCCTTGACCAGCGTGATGATCTCGTTGCCCATCGGGGGCAGGATACGCTTGATGACCTGCAGCAGCGTGACTTTGAAGAAGATCTGCGTCTTCGTCATGCCCAGCACCTCCCCGGCCTCAGTCTGGCCTTTGGGCACTGCCTCGATGCCGCCGCGGTAGATCTCCGAGAAGTAGCAGGCATAGTTGATGGCAAACGCCACCACGGCTGCCACCATCCGCCCGCCGGAGCCGGAGGGCCAGGGGTTGCTCATCCCCAGCAGACCGGGGCCAAGGTAGATGACGATGATCTGCAGCATCAGCGGGGTGCCGCGGATGATCCAGACGAAGGTCTTGACCGCGGCGCTCAGCGGCTTGCAGCGGCTCATGGAGCCAAACGACACCACAAGGCCCAGCGGCAGCGCGAACAGCAGCGTCAGGGCAAACAGCTCACAGTTGAGCAGGAATGCGCCGGATAGGCGCCCAAGAATCACAGACACAAAAACACACCCATCATTTTTTTGTACTTCCAACCGGAAACCGCCCCGGAACGGAGCGGCTTTCTGCATTGCGGTCTACGATCAGTCGGCCAGCGCCAGCTCGTACTTTTCGGCCAGTGCGCTCAGGGTGCCGTCAGCCTTCAGCGCATCAAACGCTTCATCGACGGCCGCTGCGGCATCGCTGCCCTTGCGGAAGGCCACGCCGTACTCCTCGGCGTTCAGCTCATCGACGATCTTCAGGTCTGCATAGTCGGTGCCCTCACCGATCATCGCGTTGGCCAGGGTCAGGTCCAGCACAGCGGCATCTGCGGTACCGGCGGCCACCTCCATCAGGCAGTCGGTCTGGACGCTCTTGGAGATGTAATCGGCCTGCGACAGGCTTGCATCGTCTGCAATGGCCGACTCACCGGCGGAACCGGCTTCTGCGACCACAGTCTTGCCCACGAGGTCCGCCGTAGAGGTGTACTCCATGCCGTCCTTCACGACCACGACCTGTGCGTTCTTGGCGTAGGGCCTGGTGGCGGCGGTGTTCTCCTTGATCTCATCGGTCAGGGTCAGGCCGTTCCAGATGCAGTCGATGCTCTTGGCGTCCAGCTCGACCACCTTGGTGTCCCAGTTGATCTCCACGAACTCCGGCTCCACGCCCAGCTTCTCGCAGACGGCGGTGGCCAGCTCGGTATCAAAACCGGTGAAGTTGCCCTCGTCATCGGTGTAGTTCATCGGTGCATACACCGTGTAGCCGATGACCATCTTGCCCTTGCCCTGGATATAGGCCAGGTCGCTGTCGGCCGAAGCGGATGCAGCAGAGCCTGCCGCAGAGCCGGAAGCCGAAGCAGCCGCAGACGTGGATGCGGCCCCGCCGCAGGCTGCCAGGCTGAGTGCCATCGCACCCGCCACAAACATCGAAAGGAATCGTTTCATTCTCATCCCAAAGTCCTCCTCGAACGCCCTTGTTTTATCGCTTTACCGTGATAAAGAGCTAAACTGTGCATCTAGGATACCGCATTTGGCACGATTTTGCAAGGGGGAAGGCTGATTTTTCGCACAATGCCGGAATGCGTTCTCTTTCCGGTGTGCTTTCTGTGCGAATCGCGCAAACAAAAAGAGCCCTTCCCTTTCGGAAAAAGCTCTTGTGAAGTGCTTTGCAGCGTCATTTGGTTCGCATCGCGTCCAGCGCGGCCTTTTGGAGGTCGGTCACCGAGATGGTGCACAGCGCCATCAGGTCGGCGTCCGAGCCGTCTGCCGGGATGGCGGCGACCTCCGCACGGGTCTTTCCTTTGAGGTAGCCGCAAAAGCCCTCGCTGTGCTCGTACCATTCCTTATTTAAGGAGGAAGCCCCCCGCATCCCGTAGCGGTCGCCCTGTTCCAGCTTGGTCTCCACCTTGTCCGGCGCAGTGATGCCGCCATCGGCCGCCACCGTCAGGGCCGGTTCGGCCATATCTGCCACAGCGCTGGTCACACGGCCCTCGGCGTCCAGCGTCAGGGCCACAAGGCTGATGTCGATCTCTGCGTTGACGTCCCGGTCATCGGTGGCGGTCACATCCGAAGAGCCATTCACCGCCTCCACGCCCAGCGACACCCGGTCGCCTTTGGCCGCGCCCAGCCCCCTGGCATTGGAGCAGGCCTTGACCACCGCATCCCGATAGCGGTCCACCGCGATGGTGCAGCCGGCCAACAGGTCAGCGTCCGTGGGCTTGCCATCGTTGTCCAGTTTCAGCAGGGACACCTGCTCCGGCGTCCTGCCGGTCAGGTAGTCCGCGAAGGCATCCGCCTGCTCCGCCCAGCCTTTTTTCAGCGAAGAGGCCTCTGCCAGCGGGTAGTCCGCCCCTTTCTGCCGCTTGGTCCGGTAGTCGGTGGGCAGGTGCACTGCGCCGGTGCCGTCGGCCCCGATGGTCGTTTCCAGCTCATCCAACTCCACGTCAGCGATCTTGCCGTCGCCGTCCAGCAGCACCGCCGCAGCCGCCAGCCGGATGCTCCCGGTGCGGTCTTCATCTTCCGTTTCCACGACGATGCCGAGGCCGGTCTTCCAGGCGGCAGTCGTCTGCGAGGCCGCGCCGCTCCCGCTCATGCTTCCAGAGCCGGACGACCCGGCGTTCGGTTTCCCGCAGGCGGCCAGCAGCAGGGCTGCTGCCAGCACACAGCCCCAAAGAGCCTTGCTTTTTCTCATAGATACGCTCCCTTTCCCGATGGGTTTGGAAGTAGTATATCCGGCAGGGCCATTCTTATGCGTCAGCGGGTTTTACAGCAGCGGGCTCAGCAGCCGCAGGACGCTGTCCAGCAGGGTGCCCGGCAGAGAAGTCCGGCAGTCGGAAAGCTGCATCTCCCGGCACTGCGGCAGAGTGGCCAGCACATCTTCCCGCAGGGCGATGACCTGACTGTTGCTGTAAAGCAGCGCCCCGCACTCAAAGTGCAAAAACAAACTGCGGTAATCCATGTTGATGCTGCCCACCACGGCCAGATGGTCGTCGCTGACGTAGCATTTTGCATGGAGGAAGCCGGGGGTGTACTCGTAGATGCGGACGCCCGCCCGGAGGAGCGGCACATAGTAGGACCGGCTCAGCCGGAACACCAGCTTCTTATCCGGGATGCCCGGCAGGACCAGCCGGACATCCACGCCGCGTTTGGCGGCGGTCTTCAGGGCATCCAGCATCTCCTCACCCACAGCAAGATAGGGCGTGTAGATATACACATACCGCTGCGCCTGGGCCAGGATGTTCAGGTAGACCGTCTCGGCCAGCGGCTCTTCGTCCAGCGGGCTGTCCGTGTAGGGCTGAACGACGCCGTCCGAACTTTCCGGCAGGTGGGTCGGCGCAAAGGGTGCGTAGTCCGTCTCCTGCGGGCGGAAGGCGTTCCAGCAGTTGAGGAAGATGACGGTAAAATTCCAGACCGCCGCCCCTTCCAGCCGGATGGCGGCGTCCTTCCAGTAGCCGAAGCGCTGCTCGGCGTTGATATATTCGTCCGCGAGGTTCACGCCGCCGGTGTAGGCCACATTGCCGTCGATGACCACGATCTTCCGGTGGTCGCGGTGGTTCATCACCAGCGACACCAGCGGCATCACAGGGTTGAATGGGATGCAGCGGATATGACTGCGCTCCATCCGGATGACGAAGTCGCTGGGCAGGCCCAGCAGACTGCCGAAATCGTCGTAGATCAGCCGCACATCCACGCCCTCGGCAGCTTTCTGCTTGAGGATGGCCTCAATGCCGTCCCACATCGTACCCGACTTTACAATGAAGAATTCGAGAAAGATAAATTTTTCCGCCCGTTCCAGGTCTTCCAGAAGCCTGGGGTACATGGCTTCGCCGCAGGGGAAATAGTGCGCGGCGGTGTGCTTCCACGCCGGGTAGGGGCCGTAGGTCTCCACATAATGGCTCAGGTTTTTCTCCACGCGGTCCAGCGTGTCGGTCTGGTCCGGCCGGGGCGCAAGGTCGGCCGTGTGGGCCTGCTCCACCTTCCGCATCCGGGTGCGGAGCCCCTTGGCCGGGGCCTTGTTGCCAAAGGCCAGATACAGCGCCCCGCCCAGCAGCGGCAGCAGGCCGATGAGGACGATCCAGCCGATCTTGTAGGCGCTGTTTTCGTCCTTCCGGACGAGGTAGAGCACGATGACGATGCTCAGCGCCTTGAGCAGGCCGTTCAGCCAGACCCGGCCCGCCGTAAAGGCCCAGAACGCCCAGAGCAGCCACAGCACCTGCAATGCCACCAGCACGATGGTGATGGTGGCACGGTTGAGGATGCGGCTGAAAAATTTAACGATCGGCAGTCTGAACACGCTGTACCTCCCCCGCCGCTGCGCGGCTCTTTAAGATGGAGTTAGTATAGCGCGGTCCGGGTGATTTTTCAAGCCTCTCCGTCCTCGTATCCGATCAGAAGGCCGCCCAGCTCGGCGTAGTAGCTGCACAGGCCGCCGCACTCCGTCACCACGACTCTGGCCCCCTCAAAGACAGCCTCGATCATGTGCTTCAGGCGCTCGGCAGCGGCAGGGTTGCCGCAGTGGGAGATGTTCACCTTGCCGTTGGTGTAGCCGTGCTCCTTGAGCTCCAGCACGATGCGCTCCAATGCGCCATGCTCGCCGCGCGTTTTGCAGATCACGTCCAGCTCACCGGCCTCACTGGCCTGCCCGATGACCCGGATGCCCAGCATCCGCGCCACTGCCGCCACAGCGGGCTTCACGCGGCCATTGCGGGCCAGGTTGGCCAGCGATTCCAGCGAGAAGAGCAGATGGGTGTGCTTATGGTAGCGCAGCATCTCTTCACAGATGGTGTCGAACTCCTTGCCGGCAGCCAGCTCATCCCGCAGATGCTCGGCCAGCAGGACCTGCTCCGGGCCGGTGGACAGGCTGTCCAGCACAAAGACCCGCTTACCGGGGTTCTCCTGCTGGTATTCCTCCGCCGCCAGCTGGGCCGCATTGCAGCTGCCCGACAGCGTACCGGTGATGGTGATGGCGTACACCTCATCGGCTCCCTCGTAAGCGGCCAGCCAGTCGCCAACGTTGGGGCAGGAAGTCGAGGTCTTTCCTTTATAGGTGCGCAGGGTCGTGGCCATGCCCACCGCATCCAGCGTGCCGTCATCGTGGTATTCCTCGTGATCGGTGATGATTTTCAGGGGCACACAGGCAAAATCCACGCCATCCAGTGCATACAGGCTTGCGGCAGAATCCACAACGATCCGGGTCTTCATAAGCAGTATCTCCATTCCAGCGGCAAAATCCGCCGCATTTTTCATGTTGTCGAAGCTATGATATCAGTTTTTCAAAAACCTGTCAACCGTTTCCGAGAAATCTTCAAAAAGTTTTCATAAGACGGTTGACCCTGCCGGAAAAATACGCTATACTATCCGCATGAACAATGAATCCAACCGCCGCATAGCGGCCTGCGCCGTGGATTTTGCCCTGCCGCGGTACGCAGA
The DNA here is from genome assembly GCF_003478405.1 of Faecalibacterium sp. AF28-13AC. Taxonomy (NCBI): domain Bacteria; kingdom Bacillati; phylum Bacillota; class Clostridia; order Eubacteriales; family Oscillospiraceae; genus Faecalibacterium; species Faecalibacterium sp. AF28-13AC. Next base: position 59,476 of record NZ_QUFG01000003.1, read on the forward strand.
ACTGCCTTCCGTCGGGCTGTATCTCGACCAGACCGTCCAGTACGTCAACGGGTATTTTCGTGCATTTCCAGGGGTGGAGCTCACGGCTTCCATGGTGAGCAACTACGTCAAGAAAGGGATCATCGGCCACCCCATCAAGAAAAAATACACCCGTGAGCAGCTGGCCGGCCTGATCTACATCGTCGTCTCCAAAACGGTGCTCTCGATGGAAAACATCGACACCCTCTTCAAAATGCAGCGCCAGCACTACTCTGCCGCGCAGGCCTACGACTATTTCTGCGAGGAAGTGGAAAACTGTCTGCCCTATGTGTTCGGCCTGACCCATACCATCCGGGATCTGGCCGCGGACGCCGGAGAGGAGAAGCTGCTGCTCCGCAGCACCATCATCGCCGCCGTCAACAAGATGTTTCTTGACTGCGCATTTGCCGTCATGCACCAGGAGCAGGCTCTCTGGCCGGACATCCTGGCGGATCTGGCGTAAGACACACAAACGAAAAAGCCACGCTTTCGCGTGGCTTTTTTGCTTATCGGTAAGATTTAGGTGTCCTGCAATTCCCCGCGGCTGGCGGCCTTGAGGTATGCAAAGATGAAGCCGTCGAGGTCGCCGTCCATAACAGCGTCCACGTTGCCGGTCTCGTAGTTGGTGCGATGGTCCTTGACCATGGTGTAGGGCATGAAGACATAGCTGCGGATCTGGTGGCCCCAGGCGATCTCGTTCTGGACGCCCTTGATGTCCTCGATCTTGTCCATGTGCTGCTGCTGGGCGATCTGATACAGCTTCGCCTTCAGCATCTCCATGGCGTAGTCGCGGTTCTGGAACTGGCTGCGCTGGGTCTGGCAGCTGACCACGATGCCGGTGGGCTTGTGGATCAGACGGACAGCCGAAGAGGTCTTGTTGATGTGCTGGCCGCCGGCACCGGAAGAACGGTAGACCTGCATCTCGATGTCTTCGGGGCGGATGTCCACCTGGATGGTGTTGTCCAGCTCCGGCATGACTTCCAGCGAAGCAAAGCTCGTCTGGCGGCGGGCGTTGGCGTCAAACGGAGAGACGCGAACCAGGCGATGCACGCCGTTCTCGCTCTTGAGCAGGCCGTAGGCGTTGGCGCCCTTGACCATCATCGAAGCACTCTTCAGACCGGCTTCGTCGCCGTCCTGATAGTCCAGCACTTCCACGGTCATGCCGTGGGCAGCGGCCCAGCGGTTGTACATCCGGTAGAGCATCTCGGCCCAGTCCTGCGCCTCGGTGCCGCCGGTACCGGCATGGAAGGTCAGGATGGCGTTGCTGTGGTCGTACTCGCCATTCAGCATGGTCATGAGCTGCAGTTCATCCACCGCCTTCTCCACGGTGTTGACCGCCTCTTCGGCTTCGGGGATCATTTCCGGGTCGTACTCCTCGTCCAGCATTTCCAGCATGGTTTCGGCGTCATCGTACAGGCCCTGCAGCTTTTCAAAGCGGTTCAGCTTGCCGCGCAGGTCGCCCACCTCGTCGAACACCTTTTTGCTCAGCTCAGCATCGTCATAGAAGCCGGGGCGGGACATGGTGTGCTCCAGCTCCTGCACACGCTTGCGGGAGGCCTCGATGGCGAGGGCCTCTTCCAGGTCCTTCACCGCTGTGCCGTATTCGGCCAGCTTCACTTTCAGTTCTTCAGTCGTGATCATTCTCAATATCCTCTCAAAAATAAGAAGTATCGCCCTTATTTCTCATAGGTCCATCGCGCTTTGCATTCTGGCAAACACAAAAGCCGGCCGCCAGAGGTTCTCCCTGCGGGAGAGCTGGCATCGCGCAGCGATGGCTGAGAGGGCTACAAAAAGATACAGTTTATACACAGATACTTCATTAGTATACCGGGAATCCGTGATAAAGTAAAGAGGAAAAATCACCATCATGCTGGAAATTTGAAGATTTTCACCTTTTCTTTTCTCCGGGATGGGAGTATAATAGCATCAAGTACCATTTATGGGAGGAAGTTATGCCAAAATATTATGGCTGCCCCTGCGAGGGCTGCGGCAAGCCGCTGACGCTGCAGGACGATATCGTCGTCTGCCCCGACTGCGGCGCACCGTACCACCGGGATTGTTATGAAAAACTGGGCCGCTGCATCCACAGCCCAGCTCATGCCGCCGGATACGAATGGAAGTTCCCGTATCAGGAATCCGAGCTGTGCACCTGCCCTGCCTGCGGCGAGCGCACCCTGCGCAGCGAGGACCACTGCCGCTGCTGCGGTGCCGTGCTGCCGCCGGAAGGGGCCGAAGAGCCTGCCGACCGCACGGCCGGCCCCGGCGAGGGCAATTTTGATTATTCCAGCCTGTACCGCCAGTATCAGGAGACCGGCTCCATGCCCCAGGACCCCATGCGGCAGGCCTATGAGGCCGCCTTTGGCAAGGACGAGATGCTGGACGGCATCCCCTGCAAGGACTGGGCCAGCTACATCGGCCCTGCGTCCCCCGCCTACCTGAGCACCTACTGCCGGATGCAGCTGGCGCACAGCAAGATCTCCATGAGTTTTTCGGCACTGCTGTTCGGGCCGTTCTATTTCTTTTACCGCAAGGCATGGAAGCCCGCATTCGGCTTCCTGGCAGCTGAGCTGCTGCTGGCCGTGCCCACCCTGCTGCAGCTGATGCAGCTCACCGGCAGCACCATGGCCCCCGCTCTGAGCGATTCCACGATGGTCATGCTGGCCCGCCTGTGCTCGGCCCTGAGCTTTTTGCTCATGGTCGTGCGCGGCATGTACGGCAAGTGGCTCTACCGCAAGAGCGCGGCAGACCGCATCCGGAAGATCCGCTCCGAGTTCCCGGACGAAGCCCAGCGCAAGGCCGTTCTGGCCGCACAGGGCGGCGTCAGCTTTGCGGCGGTGTTCGGCTGCTTTTTGCTGCTGATGGTCATCGGCAGCGCCAGCACCCTGCTGCTGGGCCCCAATGTGGACGCCCTGCTCAATCTGGTCTACGGCTGATGCACCCAGCCTGCGATAGTTTTGCGAAGGAGTTTTGAATCATGAAAAAAGTCACGAAAGCTGTCATCCCTGCTGCGGGCCTTGGCACCCGTGTGCTGCCCGCCACCAAGGCCATGCCCAAAGGGATGCTGCCCCTTGTGGACAAGCCCGCCATCCAGTATCTGGTGGAAGAGGCCGTCCGTTCCGGCATCACTGACATCCTCATCATTCTGGGCCGCAACCAGAGCATCATCGAAGACCACTTCGACCGCAGCCCGGAGCTGGAAGAGAAGCTGGCCGCACCCGGCAAGGAGAAGATGCTGGAGGAGTGCCTGGGCATCTCCAACCTGGCCAACATCTACTTCGTCCGCCAGAAGCAGACCCTGGGCCTTGGCCACGCCGTGAGCATGGCAAAAGCTTTTACCGGCGACGACCCCTTCGTGGTCATCTATGGCGATGACGTCATCTGGGGCGAAGACCCGGTCTGTGCCCAGCTCATCCGCGCCTACGAGGAGTTCGGCCGCCCGGCCGCAGGCGTCTCCGCTGTGCCCTGGGCCGATGTGAGCCGTTATTGCAGCCTGAAGACCACCCCCATCCACGACAACTACTTCTTCGTAGATGACATGATCGAGAAGCCCAAGAAGGGCCAGGAGTTCAGCAACTACTCCATCCTGGGCCGCGTCCTGCTGACCCCGGAGATCTACGACATCCTTGCCCGCACCAAACCCGGTGCCGGCGGCGAGATCCAGCTGACCGACGCCATGGCCGAGTTCGCCCGCAACTATGGCGGCATGACCGCAGTCGAGTTCACCGGCAAGCACTACGACATGGGCAACAAGCTCAAGATTGCCGAGGCACAGGTGGAGCTGTCGCTCCAGCACCCGGAGATCGGCGAGGCCTTCCGCGCTTATCTGAAAGAATTCTGCAAGACGCTGTAACGCATCTGCACAAAAATCCCCTTCCGCATGGTCCTGCCGCGCGGAAGGGGATTTTTTATTTTACCGGTTCCTGTGCCGGGAGGTCTTTTCAAATTTCAGGCCCGGCTTTGCCCCGGACGCCTTGCGGCGTTTTTGGGGGCGCAGGGCGTAGAAGTAGCCGAACCCCGTGCCGCAGATGCCGCCCACGATGTGCATGAAGTTGGCGACATTGTCATGCACGAAGACGATATCGTACACCTGCTGGCCCAGATACAGCGCCGCCACCAGCAGCATCGTGACCGGGATGCCGCCCGAAAAGCCGGACAGCGACGCCAGCATGATGAGCATGAACACGATGCCGGAAGCGCCCAGCAGGGCCGTGCGGGGGAAGAGCGCGCATTGCAGCACACCGGACACCAGCGCCGTGAAGACGATGCCCTCCAGCAGCGGGATGCTGCCGTATTTTTCCTCCATCGGCGGGCCGATGACGAGGAGCAGGAGCATATTGTTCAGGAAATGATCCCAGCTGGCATGGCCCAGCACATGGCCGAACAGCCGGACATAGAACAGCGGGTCTTTGAACGAGGAGCGATAGACGCAGAACAGGTGCATGGTCGTCCAGCCGTTCGTCCACTGGCCCAGAAAGAGCACCAGGAGCGACAGCAGAAAAAAGGTGAGGATCACCGGGGAGTTGTATTGCAGCTGCAACGTAAATTTGGCACGTTTCGTAATGGCTTCATCCTTTCGCGGCCCGCGGAGGCCGGGCATTTTTTACTTCCGGCAGGGTCGGCCCCCTGCATTTTCATTCGTTTCCTCTTTGCCGAATGTTTGAGAAAAGCGTTTTCAGTATATCATGTTTTTCCGTTCCCGAAAAGCCCCGCCCCGGCTTTTTTTGCGTCCGGGCAGGCAGCATTTTTTTGCCAGGCCCCTGTGCACTGTGCATTGACAACGCCCCGCAAGTCCGCTACACTATGGATATCGAATCTCCCGGCATCTGCGGGGCAGAAGATCCCCCGCAAAAACGAAAGAAGGTCTCCCCTTTGGCAACGGAAGCAAAGCTCCGGCAGCTGGCAGAAAGCAGCTGCCCGGTCTACTATTTTTATTCCAGCGAGCGGTATCTGGTGCGGCAGGCCGTGGCGGCTGCCGTGCGGCTGCTCTCGGCCGACAGTGACGAAGAAACCACCGTGCTGGACGGTGCCGCTCCGGAGCTGGAACAGCTCATCATGGCGGCGGGCACCATCTCATTTTTCGGCACCCGGCGCGTGGTGGTCCTGCCCGAACTGGACCCCGCCGCCTACAGCGACAAAGATCTGGATGCGCTGTGCGAAACGCTTTCCAGCCTCGAAAATGCCGTCGTCGTGCTGGGCAGCGTGTTTCCTTTGGAGCGCGGCAAGCTCAAGACCGGCAAACGGGCGCAGAAGCTCACCGCTGCCTGCAAAAAGCTCGGCTATGCCGAAGAGCTGGCCAAGCCCAAACCCTACGAGCTCAAGGTGATGATGATCGAGCGGGCCAAAGCGCAGGGTGCTACCCTGCCCGAAGGTGCCGCCACTGCCCTGCTGGAGCGCTGCGGTGAAGACCCCTTCCTGCTGGAAAACGAGGTGGACAAGCTCTGCGCCCTCTCCGGCTACCAGACCGTCACTGCGGCCATGGTGGCTGAGATGGGCACCGTGAGCCTGGAGGCCGATGTCTTCGAGATGACCCGGATGATCACGGCCAAAAACGCCACCGGGGCCTGCAAAAAATTACAGGCTCTGCTCCGGCTGCAGCAGGAGCCCATCGCCATCACAGCGGCACTCATCGGCAGCTATGTGGACCTCTACCGGGTCAAGCTGGGCAGCGCCAGACGCAAGAGCTACAGCACCGTTTTCAAGGAGTTCGGCTACAAGGGCAGCGATTACCGGCTCAAGCGCTCGGCCGAGACCGCCAGCCACTACACCCTCGGCCAGCTGGAAGCCTGCTTGCAGGTCCTGCTGGATCTGGACAAATCATTGAAAAGCCAGCCCGTAGACGCGGAGGTACTGCTGGAAGCAGCTCTCTGCCGTCTGGCGCTGGCGGGGAGCGGACGATGAGCGAACGAGAACTTCTCCACACCGACCGGGTGCTGGTGGTGGAAGGCAAATACGATGCGGCACGCCTTTCCCACCTGACAGACGCGCTGATCCTTCTGACCGACGGATTCGGCATTTATAAGGATAAAAAGCGCCAGCAGCTGTTCAAGGCGCTGGCAAAGAAAAACGGGCTCATCCTGTTCACGGATTCGGACGCCGCCGGGTTCCGCATCCGCACCTACATCACCAATCTGGTGGGGGCCGAACACGTGGTGCAGGCCTATGTGCCTGCCATCCACGGCAAGGAAAAGCGGAAGCCGCAGCCCGGCAAAGAGGGTCTGCTCGGCGTGGAGGGCGTGGACGACGCCATCGTGTTGCAGGCGCTCAAAGACGCCCTCGGTGCGGAGGCTGGCGCAGCTGTCCCCCGCCCGGAGGGCCGGGCCATCACCTATGCCGACCTCTACGATTGGGGGCTCTCCGGCACACCGGGCAGCGCCGAGCGGAAATATGCGCTGCTCAACGCCCTGGGCCTGCCGCCCCGCCTCTCGAAAAAGGAGCTGGTGGAGGCACTGAACCGCCTGTACCGGTTTGAGGAACTGGATGCGTTCCAGGCGGCGTTTTTCGCTTCGGTGTGAAAGCACTCCGCGATGAAGGTCAAAATTTTTACCGGCATCCGCCCCACCCTTCCCGCAGCAGTTCCAGCGCGTGGGTCTCCAGGCGGGAAACATAGCTCCGGCTGATCTGCAGCAGCTTTGCGGTCTCCAGCTGGGTCAGCGGCGGTTGACCGGCCAGGCCATACCGCAGCAGGATCAGCTTCCGTTCCCGCGCCGGCAGCCCTTCGATGAGCTGCCGCAGCCGCCGGGCCTCGTCCTGCTGCTCACAGCTGTCCTCCATGCAGAAGCCGTCCTGCAGCACGTCCGAGAGGGTCAGTGCCGTGTCGTCCTTGCCCGCCTCCAGCGTTTCCTGCAACGACACGGTGGTCCCGCTTTTCCGCTCCCTCCGGAAGTGCATCCGAAGTTCATTTTCAATGCAGCGGCTCGCATAGGTTGAGAACCGCGCCTTCCGGGTAGAGTCGAAGGTATCCACCGCCTTCATCAGGCCGATGGTCCCGATGGAGATCAGGTCTTCCTGGTCGCTGGGCTGGGCGTAGTATTTTTTCGCCACATGCACCACCAGCCGCAGATTGTGCCGGATGAGCGTTTCCCGCGCCGTGGGGTCGCCCGCCCGCAGGGCCGCAAAGGTCTCGACCTCTTCCCGTGCGCTCAGGGGCTTGGGGAAACTCCCCGCTTCCAGATGCAGCGCCAGCACCAGAAATTTCGTGGCAAAAAATTGCAGCAGAGTCAACAGCATACAACGCACCTCCCAAACTATGGTCCTCCTACACTGTATGAGCGGGGACAAACGGTTCAGAAGTTGTCTGCATGCTGCACCTTCCTGTATCCTGTTCTTGCTGCAATCTGATTCATTGCAGTTTCAGCTTACAACAAAAAATGAGATAGGCCCCCTTTTTCTTCTGCTCCCTCTGTGTAACACATCATTGACAAACCTACACGCATCCAAGCTGTACATCGAAGACCTGACCGATGAATTTGTGGAGGATTACGTCATTCCCACCATGCAGGCCGGGGCAGATTACGAGGGTTATCTGCTGGGCACCAGCTTTGCCCGCCCCGATCACCAGCACATTGAGCAGTGTCGGCAATATGATCGGCCCCATGGGAATGCTGCTGGCAGGCATGGCCATTGCGGAAGTGCCCCTGAAAGTTGTTTGAGCTGTTGCTCTGAAATACGAAAAAAGGCCGTCCGGCACCGTAGCAGGGCAGCCTTTACAACTACAAGGATGTGTCTCTATGAAACTACTCAAACAATTCATTCAGCAGGAAACGGTCCTCACCGCAGCCGCTGTGCTGGCCGTTGTCTCCGCCTTCTTTGTTCCACCGGATGTACAGTATCTCGGCTACATCGACCTGCGCACACTGGCGATCCTGTTTTCCCTGATGACGGTCATGGCCGGGCTGCGGCGGCAGGGCTTTTTTGATGGCCTGGGCCGGGCATTGCTGTCCCGTACCCACAGCACCTTTCAGCTGACACTGGTACTGGTCGGGCTGTGCTTTTTCGGAAGCATGTTCATCACCAACGATGTTTCCCTGCTGACCTTCGTTCCCTTTACCTTCGTGGTCCTGAGCCGTCTGGGAGCGGATGTCCGCCGCTCTCTTCTGATCCCGGTGGTCTGTATGCAGACCATTGCGGCAAACCTTGGCAGCATGCTGACCCCCATCGGCAACCCGCAGAACCTCTATCTTTACGGAAAAAGCGGCATGAGCATCGGGGGATTTGTGCTTCTTATGCTGCCCTACACACTGGTCTCTCTGCTCCTGTTGCTGGCTTGGGCAGCATTGGTCTGCCGGAAAGCCTCTGCCACCCTCTCCGTGGACGAGCTTGTTTCTTCCTCTGCATCTCAGGGGAATCAGAAAATCATCCTGCTGTATCTGGTTCTGTTTGCCGTTTGCCTGCTGTCCGTGATCCGGGTGTTGCCCTATGGCATTGCCTTTGCCGCTGTACTCGTCTGCGTTCTTTTTGCAGACCCGCACACCTTACGGGCAGTGGACTATTCCCTGCTTTTGACCTTTGTGGCTTTTTTCATCTTCATTGGCAATCTAGGGCGCATTCCGGCCTTTTCCGGCTGGCTGCAGGAGTTTCTGACCGGCCGGGAAGTTCTTGTGGCGGTTCTTGCTTCGCAGGTCACCAGTAATGTTCCCGCCGCCCTGCTGCTGTCCGGGTTTACGGCAGAGACACAAGCCCTCATCATCGGCACCAATCTGGGAGGTCTTGGCACTTTGATCGCATCCATGGCCAGTCTTATTTCCTACCGGCAGATTGCACGGGAGCTGCCACAGGGAAAGAAGCAGTATTTTGGGCTGTTCACCCTGTCCAACCTGATCTTCCTTGCGATCCTGCTGGGTGTGTGGTTTTTGCTCCGCTGAGCGTAGCAGATAACTTATGGTTTTTCTATAAAGCTAAAAAAGGGAGTTCCGTCACGGACGAAGGTCCGGGCAGAACTCCCTTTGGTTTTATCGTATGCACCAGCGGATAAACAGTTTCGTTTCTTCTTTCTTCATTGCGCCGCCTCTCCTCACACTATTCCGTTTGCTTTGGTCGGCTCCGGGTACTTAATCAGATCATACAGCTTGCCATATGTGCCAAGATCGTGTGTTCCGGCAAGTTTCATACCCAGATGCACATATTTGTCGCACTTGCTTTTTGCATCTGTTTCCAGGATCACCGGCACGCCCAGCCGGTCGCCCTCGGCAAAGGCAAGGTCCAGCACCTTTCGCATATAGCCCTGTCCCTGATACTGCTCCCGCACACAGACAAGCCCAACGAAAATATAGGGTTTCTTTTCCTTGTCCATCCCTGCGTATTTCATTGTCTGTCTCCAAATCCGATCTTCACGATCTGCATTTTCATTCCGTTGTCTCCAACCTTTGCAAGAAAACGGAAAAATCCGCTGACGGACGGGTCTTTCAAATCGTTGTAGCCCAGCATATAGCCCCTGCTGGATACCCGCAGACGGCTGTCCCATGGAGAAAACTCGCTTTTCGCATCCGAAACCGCGAAATATGCTCCCACATCTTTGATTTTCGCCGTCCTGAGCCACGTTTTGGCGATCATCTTCACCGCCGTGCGGTTGGCGGCATCGAACACCAGCACCCCGCCGGGAAAAGCATCTGCCATCCCCTGCACCAGATCCCGGACCTGCCGGGTCAGGAAGTAATAGAACACCCCGGAGGCAAAAAGCACCGCCCCGCCGGAGGCATCAATCTTGTCAAACCATGCGGGGTCTTTCAGGTCGCAGGGGATGTTTTGCTCCCGCTCCCCGGCGGGCAGCAGCTGCTGCCGCAAGGCGATAACATCCGGGAAGTCCAGATTGTAGATCTTGCATCTGCCGTTGTCGCAGGCTCTGCCGGTGTTATCCAGCCCACAGCCCAAATTGACCACCGCCGCGCTGGGATGGGTTTTCAGATAATTCCGTACCTCCCACGCAAGGTCATTCTGCCGCATGGCGACCTCCAGCGCACCAAAGCGCTGCATCAGGCTGCGGGAGTTTTCCTCTGCCTCTGAAAAGTCGTAGTCAATCTGGTCGATCAGATGCACCGCTGTTTCGTCCCGATAAAGGTTTGGATACAGCTCTGTGCACAGCTTCCGGGAATACAGTGGGAGGATCAGCGTCTCCTGTACAGTGTTTTTCTCAATTTTGTATTTCATAGGTTCCTCCCTGATCTCCTTATTCTGCTTTCCGGCAGACAAACCATGCCATGTTCTTCACTGTTCCAAATGTTACAGTTGCACTACTTCACCACTTTTGCGCCGTAACGCAAAGCCAGCCCTTTTTATTTTTGTGGCTTTGGATCTTACAAAATCCTGCTTGTTCCAGATACTCTTTCAATGCAGTATCCGTATAGATGGTCATGCCGCCGATGATCTCCGTCCACTTCTTGTCCTTGTCCGTATCGCCGTTTGCTTCGTTACAGATGAAAAAGACCCCGCCGGGCTTCAGCACCCGATAGACCTCTCGGAAATTCTGCGCAAGCTCCGGCCAGAAATAGACCGTTTCAAAGGCGGTCACCACATCAAACTGCTCCGCTTCAAACGGCAGCTCTGCCACACTTGCCTGCTGCACGGTACACCGTCCTGCCGCAATGGCATCCGCATTGACCTTACGCGCTTTTTCTACGCTGACAGCCGAATAGTCGATGCCCTGCACTTTGCCTTTTGGGCACAGCTTCAACAGCGTTTTAATGTTCGCTCCACCGCCGCAGCCGCAGTCCAGCACCATGGCATCCGGGGCAGGCTGTAAAAAGCGCAGCCCCCATTCTGCCATTGCGCTGTGTCCAAAGTTCATCATAGCAACCATGATCTTCCCGCCAAAGCCTACGGGCTTTCGGGTGTTTTCAAAAAAGGACATAATGCCTCCCTCTTTCTATTTACCGTTCACAATGCAATACTTTTTTACCAGATGCGCCCACTGCACCGGATGACAGGCCAGCAATTCCTCGTGCCGAAAGTTAGATAAAGCTAACTTTTCATTCTATAAAAAGCCGCCTCTCAGCGGCCCTTCTGCCAAAATAATACGCCCTGCTGTTGTCGCTGTCAAGAAGTTTCGGCATTTTCGGAGATTCCGAAAGAGATTTCGTTTTCAAGACCCCCAACCGTCACCCCAGTGCCACATCCAGCACCATCATCACGCTGAAGCCCACCGCGAAAAATACCGTGCCAACGTTGGAGTGCTGCCCCTGCGACATTTCCGGAATCAGTTCCTCCACCACCACATACAGCATGGCTCCGGCGGCAAAGCTGAGCAGATAGGGCAACGCAGGCACCACGATGCCTGCTGCCAGAATCGTCAACACTGCCCCGATGGGCTCTACGATGCCGGACAGCACGCCGCCCCAGAACGCCCGGCCTTTTTTCATTCCTTCCGCCCGCAGGGGCATAGAGATGATGGCACCCTCCGGGAAGTTCTGGATGGCAATGCCAAGGGAAAGTGCCAGCGCCCCGGCGGCAGTGATCTGAGCAGTCCCGGCAAGGTATCCGGCATAGACTACGCCCACTGCCATGCCCTCCGGGATGTTGTGCAGCGTCACCGCCAGAACCATCATGGTGGTGCGCTGGAGCTGGCTTTTTGGCCCTTCGGCCTGCAAGCTGTTCTGGTGCAGATGTGGGATGAGATGGTCCAGCAGCAGCAAAAACAGGATGCCCAGCCAGAAACCCACCGCCGCCGGGAAAAATGCCAGCCTGCCCAGATCCGCGGCCTGCTCCATAGCCGGGATCAGCAAGCTCCATACCGATGCCGCCACCATCACTCCGGCGGCAAAGCCGGTGAGGGCGCGCTGGATGCCGTCACGCAGAGAGTTTTTCAAAAAGAACACACAGCCCGCCCCAAGACTTGTGCCCAGAAAGGGGATCAAAATCCCCCAGAATGCGTCTTGTATCATGTCGTACCTCCTTGTGGTTAAATACAGCTAACCGCATAAAAAGTATACTGCGCTCCGGCAAAAAGGTCAAGGGCTTTGCGGTATTATAAGCTCAGTGAGACCCCTGCCTACTACATCACCGCATGGTATAACCTGCTGAGCGGCAAGTGGGAGTTTGGCAAGGTCCACGCCACCGAGACCACCGTAGAGGGCACCACTGTGGAGCTGAATACCAACGGTCACCACGCCACCTACGAGATGAAAATCTCCGGTTTTGATCTGGACTACAAGGCCAACAAGGTCTACGGCGTAGTTCTGACCACCGCCGATGGCAGTGAGTACGGCCTGCACCATGTGACCAATTTATTGAATTTACTGCAACATAATCTTGAAGTTTATGTAATGTATTTCGGTAACAAAGGTATTCAGCAAAGACCGTTTACGCTATATCATTTTTTGAGTAACTCCAATGCCCTGTCCATTGGTACGCAGTCTGCATATCGTTCAGGCCAGAGAAATTCATTATAGTAATGGTAAGCCTGTTCCCTAGTCATGTACTCATTGTCCTGCGTAGAATTTGCATAGGCAGGAACAATCATGTGTAAGCCATGCTCAAAACCAGCCTCTACCGTGGCATTGATACAGAAATCAGTCATAATGCCACAAATCATCACGTCTTTTTCTTCCTTTGCAGTCAGATACTCAAGCAGACCACTCTCTTTTTTGAACGCACTGCATACGGACTTGATAAACCGTTTTTCATCAGGCATCGGTTGAAACTCGGAATAAACCTCAAACTCATCATCCCCGATAGAGAATCCGGTATCAGGTCCATCATCATGCTGTACATAAATAACTTCTATGCCTTGTTCTCGTGCTGCTCCAATCAGCTTTTTGATATTACCAACAAACTTTCTGAACTCATATAAGCGTTCATCCACGATACCATTCTGTGTATCTACAACCAATAAAACCATGAATAATCTCTCCTTTTTGAGCTTTTTGCCTTGATTCAAATAAACTAAATTCGTATATTATAATAGAGCGTAACTTCTGCTTCATACACCGATTCTGTATGAGAATCAAATAGCACCCATTCCATATCGGTCCCACAGTATGTATCACATAATGCCGTGGCAAATAAACAAGATCTTCTTCATCTTACTCTCCCAGCACCTCGCCCAGTGCCAGAACAGCGTTGCGGACGCACTCCGGGCACGGGCACAGCGGTGCGCCGTTCTCTATCCCCTTCAGATCTTTGCAGATGGTAGCACCGCACTTTTCCTGAAAGTTTTGCAGCAGCTCCTTGGAAATGCGGGGTGTGCCCTTGCCGTCGGTGACAATGCCCGCCACCATCACAGCGCCGATCAGTGCGCCGCAGGTGCTCTCCATGCAGCCCATGCCGGCGGCATAGCCTGCGCCCAGCTTCATCAGGGTATCGGCATCCACCGGCAGCTTGTCCTCAAATGCCTTCAGCACCGACTGTGCACAGTTGCACTGTCCAGTAGCTTTCCATGCAGCAGCCTGTGCCGCCCGTTCTTCGATGTTCATTTTACAGTCCTCTTTCTTTGATGAATCGTAGTTTATTCGACACTATTATAAAATTCCTGTAACACTGTTGCCAATTCCTCCGGAGATTCTACGTTTGCTTCATGACCCGCTTTCAGAAGTTCATGGAAGTGGGAATCGCTCAAATAACTGGCAAGTTCCTTTGAGGCTTTTTTGTTTGCGTTGTCCTTTTCCCCACAAACGATCAATGCCGGACAGGACACCTTACATAATGAATCCCTGAAATCCAATTCCGTCATCGTACCGCACAAGCTGATCACATCTGCTTTTTTGAATCCAAATTGCTTGAACGTTGCATTTGGCATAAAGCGGAACAGCATATTCTGGAATTTCAATAATTTTTTAGGCATTTTATATTGTGCCGCAATTAACACAAGCGCCTTTATTTTATCCGGATGGTCTATCGCATAATTAAGTGCCAGAACAGCACCCAAGGAAAGCCCGCACAAGACGATTTCATCATGTTCCTTATCACACTCTCCTGAAAATGCAGCATACAGTTCCCCATAAGTGGCCGCTTTGTCCTCCAGCATCTCTGCCAAACTCAAGCAGACGCTGCTGTCCGAGACCTTCGTTTCTTTTATTACTCTGTCCCAACTGTCTGGTTTTTGTCCCAACCCATGCAAGTATAAAAACTTCATCTAATTTCCGCTCTCCTTCAGGCATCCTGCTGCTTCCTTTCCAGCGCTTCAAAGTGATACCGTGGCTTCCCTTTGCTCTTTTTGCCGTACTCGATGGCCTCTTTGGGGCAATAGCAGATGCACGCCATGCAGTGGGTGCAGTTTTTTCCCCAGACCGGCTTCCCGTTTTCCAGATGGATATTGTTCAGGGGGCACAACTCCACGCACTTACCGCAGCCGATGCAGGCACCCGTTGCCCGGAAGGCATCGGCTTTTACAAAGAAGCGATAGAACACCGGGTTCACCGGGCCGCTCATAAAGCGGTCATAGAGGGCCTCTCTCTGCGGAGGAAATTCCTGCCCGGCTCTGAGCTGGGTCAGCACCTTCCGAAGCGCAGGCTCTGCCTGCTCCACAATGCTCTTTGCCTGCTCTTTTTGGGGTACATTGAACATGGCAATGTAGTTTTCCGGCATGATGATCTGAGCAGTCCCCATGTACTGCAGCTGCTTTTGCGCCGCAAGCTGCCGGTTATAGCCTGCCGCATTGCCGATTTCGCTGCCGCAGTCCATCACAAACCAGATGCGCTCTGCCCCGGTCAGCGCGGTCTTGCCCAGCCACTCCGACACCACCCGGGGGATACGCCATGCGTAGGTAGGCGTGACCAGCACCACATCCCGCCCGGTCTGCACCGGGGCAGTATCCCATGCCTTGATGCAGGCGTTCAGGTCGTAAAGCGGCATCTCCAACCCTTCGGCAATGCGCCGTGCCAGATACCGGCTGTTGCCGGTTCCTGTAAAATAAAGTACCATGGCTGTTCCCTCGTTTTTGTATGGTTTTTCAGATGCCTGTCTGCCCGGCAAACTGGAAGTTATCTTTTTCTTCCTAAATATCGGCATACTTTTGATTTGTATTGCAGGTACTCATTTCCGAATGCTTCTATCAAAAAATCTTCCTCTACATTGACTATCTGTAAATGAAAAAATACCACTGCAAAACCTGTTGCAAAGCAAAGGAACCAATTAAAGAACGAAAACAATATTCCTATATACATTAAATCAAAACCCAAAAATGCAGGATTTCTGCTAATAGAATAGATTCCCGTTGTTACCAAATTGGTCTTTTCTTCTTTTTGCACACCTGCTCTCCAATTCTCCTTCATTTGTGTAACAGAAACAATAAAAGCAAGTACACCGAACATTGTTATTACAACTCCTGTAAATTGCAACACAATATGTGCTGTTCCCGAATAAAACACAATACTGATAATCTGTATTACAGGAAGCAAATATGTGATTATTTTAAGAGCTACTTCTATAAATTTGACAAATCCCTCTTTTCCTTTTCCTAATTGGTCTGTCTTTATGCCTTGCTTTTTCTGACTAATCAGCTTTGCAAAATAGCAGATGTAGAACACTGCCATCAGTGAAATTGTAACAATTTTTATTATCATCGTGTACCTCCAAATTCCAAGTTGTCGCTCTCCGTATGCCATAGTCTCCGCACGCAAAAGACCCGCGGCAAAGTGCGTGCTTACACCTCGCCCGCGAACTTCGTGCCCCAGCTCATGCGGGTGTCGTACATCAGGCGGGTCAGCGCAAGGCGGCTGTAATCGTCGGTGCCGTACTCGTTGATGTGCACCTCTTTGGTTTCCACCTTCTCCGGGTCCTGCACCGAGGAGGATACGCTCCGCAGCCCGGTGATCTCGCACCGCACGAACCGGCACTCGTTCAGGGTGGTGTGGTCCAGCTCACATTTTGTAAAGGAGCAGTCCACAAATAGGCAGTCTGCAAAATCGCAGCGCTCAAAGATTTCCCCGGCAAACGACAGGCCGGTAGACCGTTCGCCCTCGCAATAACGTTCCGTCATCCCCTTTCCCTTTTATCGCAGCTCTTCCAGCAGGGCGGTGCAGCCCTCCAGCACATCCTGCCAGGTGGCTTCAAAATCCCCGGTGTACCACGGGTCTGCCACATCGCCGGGGCGGCGGGTGTGGTCCATCAGCAGCGACACCTTGTGGTCGGGGTCGCTGCCCACAAAGCAGGTCATGTTCCGCAGGTTGTTGTAGTCCATGGCAATGAGATAGTCGTAGCTCTCATAGTCCCGCCGGGTCATCTGCCGGGCGGTTTTGCCATCACAGGAAATGCCGTGCTCTGCCAGCTTGCGCCGGGCAGGCGGATAGACCGGGTTGCCGATCTCCTCGGTGCTGGTGGCTGCCGAGGCAATTTCAAACTGCCCGGAAAGCCCCGCCTTTTCCACTAAGTCCTTCATCACAAATTCCGCCATGGGGCTGCGGCAGATATTGCCGTGGCAGATAAAAAGCACTTTTATCATAATCTCTATATTCCTCCATAAGTTTCTGCAAATCTCTGTTTTTCAGCGCAGCTTCTATGCTTTTTCTTAATACCTGATCCTAAAATAATCCAGATACGCTTTATATTTATCCTGTGCAGCAATGCGGAGAACGCAGCGCAAGCTTTTTCCATTTCCGGATCTTAGTCCGAAAGGTCCCGAAGGGAGCGACCGTGTTGACGTGAATGAATTTGTACACCTCCCACACCGCTGTTTTCGTGGCATCATCCGCCCATTTTCTCTTATGCGGCTGGAACAGCTCCTCCTCGCTCATGGCATCGATCATTGCATTGAGCCGATCCATATTCTCCTTCAATCGGGCTTTCAGCTCCTGCAGGGATAACGGTGCATAAGTATCCGTGAACCACTGATACAATCCGCCCAGTTGATTCCATTTGAAGTCCTCCGACGGCGTTTTTACCGGTAGACCGTTTCGTTCATCCGTTTCCCATTTCAAAACCAGTGTCGTCCAGCCCACCTGATACGCAAGGTTTTCTGCCGGTGTCCGGTCCACCTCCTCGACCCGTTTATCCTTTAAGGCTTCGGGGATGTCATCAAACTCTGAAATATACTTCTTGAATGCTTTATTGATCTCAGCCTTGAGCTCTTCCTTGTTGTTGTATGTTCTCAAAAAAACACCTCCGGAATTCCATATCGCTGCACCCAGTATACCATGCCTTCTCCCCACTGAAAAGCTTTCGCACGCAAAAAAACCCGGCGGCTTTCAAGGCACGCCGGGGTTCTTTTTGTCATTCTGCTGCAAAATGTCTGCACTTTCTTGGCAGAACGCAGAAAATGCGGAAACTGCTTGATTTAGTTCGGTTTTCGCACTAGAATGGAAACCAGAAAAGCAAGTGCAGTTTCCACAAGGAGGACGCTCATGCAGGAAAAGCTCGATGCGCTGGTGCGCACGCAGGCCATGCAGTTATTCCGTCAACAGGGGCTGCATTTCACCATGCAACAGGTGGCAGAGCCGCTGCACATCAGCAAAAAAACCATCTACACCGTTTACCCCTCCAAGGAGGCCCTTCTGCTGGACATGGTAGACCATGCCTTTGCGGACATCCACCACTGCAAGCAGAAAATTCTGGCGGGCAGCGGTACTTTGCAGGAGAAGCTGCGGGCGGTCATCATTGCCATGCCGACAGAATACGCCGCGCTGGACCTGCGGCAGATGAAGGAGCTGGACGAGAAATACCCGGTGGTGGCGGCGCGAGTGCGCAGTCAGTTGGAAAACGGGTGGGAACCCACCATGGCGCTGCTGGAGCAGGCTGTGGCAGAAGGGGTCATGCGTCCAGTATCCCTGCCGGTGCTGCGGCAGATGATCACCGCATCCATCGAGAGCTTTCTGGCAGACCGCAGTCTGGCAGAAAGCGGAGTACAGTATGTGGCTGTACTGGAGGAAATGATCTCGATTTTACTGGAAGGAGTGCTGCTGCGATGAAACACAGCTTTTGCGAGGACTGGGAGTTTACACGACACTGGACGGAAGCCTTTGGCAAGGGGCTGCCTGTACCAAAACAACAAGCCGTTCGCTTGCCCCATACCTGCCGGGAGGTGCCGCTGCACTATGCCTCTCCGGCCGATTACGAGATGGTCTGCGGCTACCGCAAGCGGTTCCGGGTACCGCCGGTACAGGCTGCGCCCCGGCTGTTTCTCCGCTTTGACGGCGCTGCTCATCAGGCGGTGGTGCGGGTCAACGGCAGGGTTGCCGGGCAGCACCGGGGCGGCTATACCGGCTTTGCGGTGGAGATCACCGACCTTGTGGACCGGGAGGGTGAAAACCTGCTGACCGTGCAATTGGATACCCGTGAAGACCCGACCATTCCGCCCTTTGGCTTTGTCATTGATTACCTGACCTACGGCGGTCTGTACCGGGAGGTCTGGCTGGAAGCCACCGCCGAAAGCCGCCTGACCGACCTGTTCGTCTACACGCCCACCCTGCAAGAGGCTGTGGTGCAGTGGACCGCAGAGCTTACATCCGCAGCCGTGGCGGTCCGCATCCGGCTGGAGACCGCAGACGGCACCCTGCTGGCCGAGCAGACCGCACAGGCAACAGAAACCGGAAAGATGCAGCTTTCCGTCCCGGACGCACAGCCGTGGGATACCGAGCACCCGGTTTTGCATCATGCCGTGGCAGAGCTTTTGAACGCAGCCGGACAAGCCATCGACCGCAAACAGGTGACGTTTGGCTTCCGCACCGCAGAGTTCCGGGCGGATGGCTTTTATCTCAACGGCAAAAAGACCTTCCTGCGGGGTCTGAACCGACACCAGAGCTACCCTTACATCGGCTATGCTGCGCCGGAAAGCCTGCAGCGGGAGGATGCCCGCATTTTGCAGGAGGAGCTGCACTGCACCGCCGTGCGCACCAGCCACTACCCTCAAAGCCAGTATTTTCTGGATGAGTGCGACCGGCGAGGTCTGCTGGTGTTCACCGAGCTGCCGGGCTGGCAGCACATCGGGGATGACAACTGGAAGGACGCTGCCTGCGAGATGCTGCGGGAGATGCTCCTGCAAAACCGCAGCCACCCCAGCATTATCCTGTGGGGCGTGCGCATCAACGAAAGCGTGGACGACGATGCCTTCTACACCCGCACCAACGAGATTGCCCATCAGCTGGACCCCAGCCGCGCCACCTCCGGTGTGCGGTATCTGGAAAAGAGCCATCTGCTGGAGGATGTCTATGCCTACAACGATTTTTCCCACAACGGCGTAACGCCCGGTGCAAAGCCCAAAAAGGACGTGACCCCGGATATGAGCAAAGCGCTGCTCATCTCGGAGTGCAACGGTCACATGTACCCCACAAAAGCCTTTGACGATGGTCCCCATCGACAGGAACACGCCCTGCGGCATGTCCGGGTTCAGAATGCCGCTTACGGCAGCGGAGAACACGCCGGGTGCTTCGGCTGGTGTATGTTCGACTACCAGACCCATAAGGATTTCGGCTCCGGCGACCGCATCTGCTACCACGGCGTGCTGGACAGCTTCCGTAACCCCAAATTGGCGGCAGCAGTCTATGCCAGTCAGGGTGACGCTGACCCGGTGCTGGCGGTCAGCTCCTCCATGGACATCGGCGATAACCCCGCCGGGCAGCTGGGCACAGCCTATGTTTTCAGCAATGCCCAGCAGGTAAAGCTGTACAAAAACGATGTGTTTGTCACCGCCCTGCGCCGCAGCGAGTGGACAGCCCTACCGCATCCGCCCTTTGTGATGGACGATCCCATTGGCGAGCTGCTGGAAACGCAGGAGCATTTTTCGCCGTCCAAAGCGGCCGCTGTGCGGGACTGCCTGCTGGCTGCCGGGAAATACGGCTTGGCGGGGCTGCCGCTTGCCTACAAGGTCAAATTCGGCTGGTGTATGCTGCACTACAAAATGACCTTTGAGGATGGCGTGGCGCTTTACGGCAAATATGTGGGCAACTGGGGCGGCGAAGCTACCCGATGGCGGTTCGATGCCGTGCAGGACGGCAACGTGGTGCGCAGCGTGACCCTTTGCCCCAGTGCAAAGCTGCACTTGGAAGTCAAGGTCAGCCGGACGACCCTGCGGGAGCAGGATACCTACGATATGGCCGCTGTCCGGGTGCGCATTCTGGACGAGAATGGCACCCCTGCCCCCTACGCACAGTTCCCGGTGCAGTTTGCGGTGGAGGGCAGCGCCGCCCTTGTGGGTCCACAGACCGCCGTTGCCGAGGGCGGCATGACCGGAACCTATCTGCGCACCGTGGGCACTGCCGGAGAAGCCCTGCTGACTGTTTCTGCACCGCAGACCCAGCCCGTTGTGCTGCGGTTTACCATTGAAAAGGAGGACGCTGTATGGAACTGACCCTGAAACAGAAAACCGCATTTGGTATTGGTGCCGTGGGCAAGGATATGGTATATGCCCTGTCGGCTTCTTACGTCATGTATTATTATCAGGATGTGCTGGGGCTTTCGGCCAGCTTTGTGGGCGTCGTGCTCATGGCTGCCCGGTTCTTTGATGCCTTCAACGACCCCTTTATGGGGGTTCTGGTGGCAAAGACCCGCACCCGCTGGGGGCGTTTCCGTCCGTGGATCTTTTCCGGCACACTGCTCAATGCACTGGTGCTCTACGCCCTGTTTGCCGCCCCGGTGCTGGACGAAGCAGCGCTGATGGTCTATTTCAGTGTGGTGTACATCCTGTGGGGCGTCACCTACACCATGATGGATATCCCCTACTGGTCCATGATCCCGGCCGTGACCCGCATCCCCAAAGACCGGGAGAACCTTTCCATGGTGGGCCGTACCTGTGCAGGCGTTGGCTCTGCCCTCATCGCCATGTTCACCATGCTGCTGGTGGGAGCACTCGGCGGCGACAGCGAGCGCGCTGGCTTCCGCTGGGTGGCATTGATCGTAGCGGCAATTTTTGCAGTGACAGAGCTGGTGTGCTGCATTTCCATGAAAGAAACTACCCCCAGTGAGATGAAGACCGCCACCGTAAAGGAGATGTTCTCCGCCCTGTTCCGCAACGATCAGGCTATGGTAGTGGTGGGCAGCATCGTGCTGATCAACTCGGCGCTGTACCTTACCTCCAACTTCATCATCTATTTCTTCAAGTACGACCTTGGCGGTGCAGGTTGGAAAGCCACCTACACCCTGTTTTCCACCGTGGGCGGTGCGGCTCAAATTCTGGGCATGATGGTGCTTTACCCCTTGCTGCGCAAAAAGTTCAGCAGCACGCAGGTGTTCCATCTGAGCCTTGTGCTGGCGCTGTGCGGCTACGGCACGCTGCTGGTGTTCTGCCTGACCGGCCTGTCCCACAGCCTTGCCCTGCTGTGCATTCCGGGCGTGGTGGTGTTTGCCTGCAACGGAATGCTGACTGTGCTGACCACCCTGTTCCTTTCCAACAGCGTGGATTACGGTCAGCTCAAGACCGGCCGCCGGGAGGAGAGCGTCATCTTTTCCATGCAGACTTTTGTGGTCAAGGCTGCCTCCGGTGTGGCGGTATTCCTGACCGGCATCGGGCTGGACCTCATCGGTCTTGTGGGCAACACGGAGGAGACCGGCCCGGTGGCAGTACAAAGCGCCGGAACCCTGCTGGGTCTGCGCCTGATGATGACCGTTCTGCCCATGCTGGTGCTGGCTGGTGCGCTGGTGCTGTTCCGCCGCAAGTTTGTTCTGACCGATGCCCGCGCTGCCGAGATCAGCGCACAGCTCCACGGGGAGGAAACGCACCATGACTGAAATGCTGCACTGGTACGCGGAAACTTCCGGCGGCGTACAGACAGGCAACTGCACGGTCACGGAGAATGGCGGTGCGCTGCATCTGACGGCAGACCTGCCCGCCGGGACGCTGAAGGCGGTGCGTGCCGAGATGCCGTGGACGATGGAAGCAGACGAGCGTCTGTTCATGAACGGCTACCAGACATGGACCTACAGCCCGGAGCTTGACCGGAACGGCAAGCTGCGCGGCACCGACCACATCCCCGGCTTTCTGCGCAAAAAATATGCCTTTGACCGCTACGGCGATTATCATTTTGCGCCTTATGGGCATCAAAAGGGGCAGAGCCACGGCTTTTCCTACTGCTATTTCCGCAAGGGCACACAGTTCCGGCTGGTGGCATCGCTGGACGAGAAGCCGGGCTACACCATCCTCCGGTACGACAGCCGCAAAGCCCTGCTGACGCTGGAGCGTGACTGCGCCGGGGTGGAGCATCCCGGCGGCAGCGTTGCCCTGTTTGACCTGTTTTTTTCCGCAGGCAGCGAGGCCGAGGTGTTCGACGGCTGGTTTCAGGCTATGGGCATCAAGCCCCGGACTGAAAAGAAGCTTGCAGGCTATTCCAGTTGGTACAACCGCTATCAGGACATCACCGAGGATACCATCCGGGAGGATCTGATCGGCTGCCGCAGCCTGCTTTGTCTGGGAGACCTGTTCCAGATCGACGATGGCTGGGAGCCGAAGGTAGGCGATTGGCTGGAAACGGATGCGCAGAAATTCCCCCACGGGCTGAAAGGCATGGTGGAGGAAATTCACGCCGCCGGATTTCAGGCCGGGCTCTGGCTTGCACCCTTTGTGTGCGAAAAGGACTCTGCCCTTTTCCGGCAGCACCCGGACTGGCTGCTGAAGGTGAACGGTGCACCGTGGTGCTGCGGCTGCAACTGGAGCGGCTTTTATGCGCTGGACATCGACAACCCGGCCGTGCTGGATTATCTGCGCCGGGTATTTGACCGGGTTCTGAACGACTGGGGCTTCGACCTTGTCAAGCTGGATTTTCTGTACGGCGCCGCCCCCTTTGGCAACGCCCACGAGAGCCGTGCCGCCCGGATGCGCCGTGCCATGGAGATGCTGCGCAGTTGGTGCGGACAAAAAGCCATCCTTGGCTGCGGCGTGCCGGTGATGCCTGCTTTCGGGCTGGTGGATTACTGCCGTGTCAGCTGTGACGTAGGGCTGGACTGGGACGATGTGTGGTATATGCGCCTGTTCCACCGAGAGCGAGTGTCCACAAAGCAGGCCATCAACAACACGCTATTCCGGCGGCAGCTCAATGGCCGTGCCTATGGCAGCGACCCGGATGTGTTCTTCCTCCGGGAGGAAAACTGCAAGTTGACGGCAGAGCAAAAACGCACCCTTGCCACGGTCAACGCCCTGCTGGGCAATGTGTTCCTCACCTCGGATATGCCGTCTCACTACACGGATGCGCAACGGGCAGAGTACCGCCGTCTGCGCACCCTCTTTGAGCACGCCACCCAGGTGCAGGCAGAAGCGGAAAACGACCGTCTCAGCATCCGGTATCTGCTGGACGGAACTCCACAAAAATTATGTTTTACCCCCTTCTGACGGCGTGAACAAACCCCAACAGTCAAAACCACCGGCTGAGCCGGTGGCTTGAGTAAGCCCTAGAAGGGCATCCTACTGGCAAAGCCCCTCAAGGGGCCTCGAGCAAGCGTCTTTCATCTGCATTATCTGCCCTACCGCTCTAACGAGCTATGTTGCAAAGTACATCTTCTAAGATGACAATTTCTTTGTCATCTCGCTTTGCTCGAATCTTATAGCTAAAGCATTTTCTACTCCACCAGCGGAGCTGGTGGTTGTCGCTCGCTCAAGCTACCCAACAGCCAACAAGCCAGACGGCGATTCATCTCACCGCCCGGCTTGTTTTGTACCGCAGCAAAAGCTCTGTACCCGTGTGGTAAACTGGAAGTTATATATGTCTTTGCAAATATACCATATCTATTAGTTGTACACCGCCCTCATAAATTAGGTGGTCATAATTATCGGTAAAGAAATTAGGAATCTTGTGAGAACGAACAAATCCACATTTTTCATAAAATGGTATCGTCAATGGACTGTCACCTGTTCCAACTTGCAAAACAGAATATTCATCTGCATATTTACCGGCAAGAAAATCAATTAGTGCTTTGCCATAGCCCTTTCCCTGATTTTCCGGATCGACTGCGATATTCTTGATTTCAAGTATTTCATTACCTTCATCGGTGACAACACATTCAGCTTTTACATCATTGTCTTCAAGCACATACATAGTTCCTTTTTCAAGATACCGATCAACCATGCTCTCCTGTTCATCAGCTAATAACAATAATGATATAAACTGCTTTTTATTCTCATTCACTTCTCGGATTTTCATATTCATTACTCCGTCAAACTGGAATTGTTCTAAATCTTCTCGGTTGCACCTTCTTGCCCTTCGGACAAGGAGTCTCCCTCGTTCAAAGTTCTTACAAAATTTCTGTTTAACGATTTCTTTTTCCGGTATTTTCTGTCCCTCGGATTTCCTCATGATAGAAATAATCTACGATCACCGGATGTCCCTGCGGGACTCTGCCATAAGGCATTTCATTATCCACAAAGGGACAATCATACTTCTTAGCCATTTCCGCAGCTTTTACTTCAAGTGCTTCAAAGTAGCTGCGGTTATGCTTGTTATAGATCTCGTCGTAAAGTGGTACAAGATCAGGATATTTTCCGGCGATATAATCCATAATTGTCTTTTTGAAACCGCCTCGAAGATTGAGATTTTCGAGCCAGAACAGATCGCACTGATCCTTTACCCGCTCAAAGATTGCTTCAAAATCCGTGATACCGGGAAATACCGGGGATACGAAACAGACTGTACGGATACCTGCTTCATATACCTGCTTCATAGCAGCGATACGACGCTCAATGCTAGAAGCAGAGTCCATATCGTTCTTGAAATTTTCATCCAGTGTGTTGATCGACCATGAAACGGTTACTCGTCCAAGCTTCTTCAGCAGATTAATATCTCGTACCACAAGATCCGACTTTGTGCAGATCAGAATATCTGCGTCACTGCCGATCAGCTGCTCCAGAAGTTTTCTGGTATTCCCGAATTGCTCCTCCTGTGGATTGTAGCCATCTGTCACAGAACCGATGACCACCCGCTGTCCGGCATATTTCTTCGGATTCTTAATTTCCGGCCAATGCTTCACATCAAGGAAAGTGCCCCATTCCTCCTTGTGTCCGGTAAAGCGCTTCATAAAAGAAGCATAGCAATACTTGCAGGCGTGTGTACAGCCTACATAAGGATTGACCGAGTAACCGCCTACAGGCAGACTGGACTTGGTCATGATGTTCTTTGTTTCCGCCTCATTAATGAGGATTCCATTTATTACTTCTGCCATGATCTCTGTACCTCCAACACTTTATTGAATTCATCCGGCATTTCCTGAATCATATTTTCATTCCCTATGATAGGGACAAGATCTTCCTTCATAAATACCGGAATGCCGAGCTTATGTGCCTGGTCCGCCAGAGACCATGCCCATTCCGGCTCCGTATGAACCTTCCTGCTCTGAACTCCAGTCATGGTGCCGACAACGATCCAATTGATTCCGGAAAGATCAACTGAACCTGGATTGTCGAATAGCGGCTCAAAGGTAACATGATAGTGTTTTGCTCTGACATTTTCCCGTAGTGCGTCAATACGCCACAGTTCTGCTTTTCTCGTCACCGTAACACCAAACCACGCGTTTTTCAAATCTGTATCAAAATCCAGCAGATCTGGTCGCTTTGTAAGGAACAGGAACTGATGCTGTGGATTTTCACGGATTTTTTCAAATACCTCGTCTCTCCATTCTGGCTTCCAGCCGGAAAAATCGCTCATGCCGGTAAGAAAAAAGTTCTGCGGACGTTTCTTTTCCATCATCTTGAGCTTACCCGGAAAGAATTCAGGGTCAGCAAAGTCATCAATCATATGCCAGCGTTTCACATTATTGCGGGCATAGCAATATGCACACCCCACTGTACATCCGATGACGAGATTCATGTTTTGAATCTGATCTTTGATACAAATACTCATGATTTCTGCCACTCCTCAAGATTCTTTCTGATACGGTCGAGGCATTCCTCAAACCGGGCAATTTCTTCCTCCGAAAAACCTTTGTAGTAAATACTGCCCATTTTATCAGATACAGAATCGTATTCGTCCTTTAAGGCATGTGCTTTTTCAGTCAGAAACAGGAGTGTTTTCCTTTTGTCCGTTTCAGACTGAACACGTCTTATCAGCCCTTGATGTTCCATTCTTTCCAGCATCGTAGTAAGAGAAGTTATCGCTAATCCACATTTAATCGAGAGTGACCTGATTGAGATTCCATCTTCCTGCCACAGTACATAAAGAATACGCCCTTGGGCTCCGTTAAACGCATCAATATTCTTTTCGCTGAGAATCTTCTCAAAGATTCGATCTCCAAGTTGTTTTATTTTGGTAACAAGAAATCCGCCATTCATTTTCACACAAAAACTCCTATATAGTATTTTATCAAATAATACTATATAGGAGTTTTACTGTCAACAGTTTGTATGTCTAAGTAGAAGTAAATTCCGATTCGTCGAGTTCAGTATACCACGCTTTCTCCCTACAGAAACGTTCCTGCACGAAAAAGAGCCGCTGCGATCAAGGATAAAAACAATCTCTGTGAGATCCTTCTTCATGATCGAACGAACGCAAACAGGGTGTCCTTTCATTCCCTCCCTTTTTACGCTTCTCTCTGCTCCACGATTTCCAGACTGTCCCGCCCGACATGGCAAAGCAGGAACAGCACACTCACGCCTGCGGCTTTCGCTTCGGCCAGCGCTGTGCCAAACTCCGGCTGCGTGTCAACATTCGGCCTTACCTCGGTGATGCCTTCCATCTGGATCACAAAGGCTACTGCGCACCGATACCCTGCCCGCTGTGCCTGCGCTAACTCGTGCAAGTGCTTCACGCCCCGTTCGGTGGGCGCATCCGGGAAATACCCGATACCGCCCACTTCCAGTGTACAGCCTTTGACTTCCAGCAGGTATTTCTGTTCGCCCTTTTCCATGTAGAAGTCGATGCGGGATTTTCCGTAGGTAAACTCTGGCCTGACAAGGTCAAACTCCTGCTTTGAGAGCCATTCTCCTACCACCTTGTTGGGTGCCTGACTGTCCATATTGACCCAGCCAAGTTTCTGCTTGCGTACCGCCACAAGGTCGTATTTTGTCTTGCGTTTCGGGTTGTCCGACACTTCCAGACGCACCGCCGCACCGGGCAGCAGCAGTTCCTTGCACCGCCCTGTGTTTTTGACATGGACGGTTTCCACCGCACCGTTCACGTTCACATGGGCAATAAAACGGTTGGGACGGTCAAGAAAAATGCCGTCCACGATCTCTCTGTATTTCAATGTTTACTCCATTTTCATTTTTGTCTGATCCGCCTGCGCCGTCCGGGCATCAAAGCAGCAGAAGATGACCTTCCTATCGCAGTCGGCGTGGCGTTGCAGCCAATCCGCCACGGTACAATATCCTCGTACGTTGGTTTCTTGCGCGTATCATACTTCATCCTCTGCACAAGGTCAAGCAGAACATTTTCAGCGCTGCATCAGCCCTCTGGCTGTACGCAAAACAGGCTCCTGCAAGCGTTCAACCACCGGCAGGAGCCTGTTCCGTTCTTAAAGCTTCGTCATCCACAGACCATGCAGGTTGCAGTAGGCGTAGACCGCCACCGGCTTTTCGCTGCCCAGCTCAAACACCGCCTTGGGCGCCTGACCGGGGGCGAGGTAGCGGAGCTGTCCACCGTTTTCGGTCTCCACAAAGATCCACTGGATGTGGTGCACATCCACCATGGGGTGCTCCACCGCACCCACCGCAACGGTGAGGGTGCTGCCGGAAAGCTCTGCCACCGGCAGATGCTTTTCGCCGCTGGCCTCCACGGTGTTGGGGATCAGCTCCTTCATCTTTTCGCCGCAGCAGACCATCGGAACGCCTGCGTTGTGGATGGTGGTGACCAGATTGCCACAGTGCTCACAGATATAAAACTTTGCCTTCATATTCAAATCCTCCATCGGAATGTTGTTGGTGTTTCTTGTGACTATATGATAACATTTCCTAGTTGGATTTTCTGTGACCGGGTCACGCAAGACAATTTTGCTTACCGGCAATAGATTTCAATGGCTTTCTGTGCGAATTCTGCAGCGCCTTCTCCCCCGGCAGCGTTAATGTTCTCCGTAAACTCGCCGCCGGCACCGTACATCTGTCCAAGTTGATGCAGAATGGGCTTCGTGCAGGTATAGTAATTTTCCGTGATAAAGTCCTGCAGCTTTTTCACCTGTGCCTGTACTGCGGGATCTGCCGGTTCTCTGGTTTGCAGCGTTCCGAATGCCGCTACGAGCCCCATCAACTGCTCGTTGATGCTGCCAGATTCCTTCTGCGTCCGACGGGCGTTTTTTGCCTCGAATTCCTGATACTCTGTGGTTTCGCCCCATTCTTTCTTTGCACGTTCTGCGTATTCCCTGATCTTCTGTGTGTCAAATGCGTTGAAATCCATAACATTTCCTCCTGTTGTCCGAATCTTCTCCGCAAGAGCGATCAACTTTTCCAGATGTTGTTTTTTCAGGGTCAGCAATGTGATCTGCTGTTCCAGTGCCTTTTCCCGGTCAAATTCCGGGTTTTTCAGAATTTTTCGGATATCCTCCAGTGAAAATTCCAGCTCTCGGAACAGCAAAATCTGTTGCAATCGTTCCAGTGCAGCATCATCATACAGGCGATAGCCTGCCTGCGTTCGATGCGCCGGATGCAGCAGACCGATTTTATCGTAATATTGCAGCGTCCGAATGCTCACCCCGGTCAGATTGCTCACTTCCTTGACAGTCATCATTTCGTTTTCCTCCCTTGCGACAAGCTCAGTATACGCTATGACGCAACGTCAGGGTCAAGTGCTTTTTTCAAATGGAGCCTTTCGTATCTCATAGACGATCACGTTTGGCAATTTTGCCATCCCACCCTCTGAAAGGCTATATGCCTTTCTCACCGTCTCTGTAAACACATCTCGGACATCGATCTGCTGCCCGCCAAGTTTCTCTGCGATCCGGCGAGAATAGATGTTTTTGGGAAACGCATTCCAGATCAACGCCTCGTCCGGACTTCTTTCAAAAAAAGCCCGGCACAACAGCCATGCCGCCTCATATCCGTAGCCTTTGTTCCGGGATGGCGGTGCGATTGCAATATCGATTGCCGGACGATTCAGGTCTACGTCGATATCAATGTATCCGCATGGCAGATCCGTTTTCACCTCCCGAATCAGATACCGCTCACTGGAATCCTCAATTGCTCCAATCTCTCTGCACATATACGCCCAGAGATCCGACTTCTGTTCGTAGAGGTCGTGAAAGTTCGATGCCGCCTTATAAGCCGTCAGATAATCCTGACGATTTTCCTCGTTCAGTCTGCTGATACAGACCTTCTCCCCCTGTAAAGATGCCATATTCTCACCCTCGTGTGTACCGCAATCAACCGTCGGTTTCTGTCAGATGCCCTCAGCTTCCCATGGCAATAAGCACCAGCACGACCACCACCGCAATGGCGATGAGGCAGCCGCAGCCGCTTCCATCTCCACCACCGCCGCCACCATTGTTGTGGCCGCCGCCACCGCCGCCGGACGAGCCGCCGAAGTTGCGGTTGAAGGCCGTCATGTATTGGGCATAGCCCGTGTCGCCTTTGCCAAAGTAGCCGTAATCACCGTTTGCCATTGTATTTTCCTCCATCCGAAGTGTGTTTTGCTTCTTCTGAGGTCATTTTACTGAAAGAGCTGTCCCATAAACATCTCTTTCAGAATCTCTTTGCAATGTCATTCTTCTCCGATGCCCAGATACACATCAATGTCCATGATACCCTCCCCGCTGACCTCCACCAGATCTTCAAAGGGCACCACGGTGTCGCCCACCTGCAAGGTGCGGAACACCGGGTCGATGCGCTCCACTGTTCCACTCAGCGTGATATAGTTGCCTACCGCCGGAACCTCCGGGTGGGCGGTATCCTCTTTGAAGTATCGCACCGTGACGATCATGCCCTTGGTGACCTGCATCAGCCGATCGGACAGGGCGGACATTTCTTCCTCGGTCAGAATGCGCTTGGGCACCCGCTCGGTGCGCTGCTTTTCTGCGGCAAGCTGCTCGTCATAGCCCCGCAGCGGAGAGAAGGGCGAGAAGATCTTGGCACGGTTCTGAAGGGTCATGCGGGGGTGCTTGCGAATGGATTCTTCGGTCTGAGGGCGCTCCATCTCCAGGATGTCCCCGTACTTTTGGGCAGTCTCCCGCCCGATTTTGCTATTTTTGTAGTTTTCCATCTAAACCTCCTGCCGCACCTCCTGCGTTGTGACCACCGATTTGTGCGTTGCGCTGGCGCATGGTGGCACCTTCTTCGTAGCTGCTGGCTTTCAGCACAGCGTTTTTGCCGTACTTATTCTTGATACCCAGCATGGCCTGCTGGAGCTTTTTCTCCTTTTCCAGCTTCTTGGTGTCGGTGAAAAAGTCCACCTGATAGATACCCTCATCCGGCGTGACCTTATTGGCGTTGAGGGTAATGCGCCGCACCGTCAGCGCCGGATTTGTAATGCGCTCAAACAGCTTTGCGCTTTCGTTGATGAGGGTGCTGCCCAGATTGGTGGGGGCATCAAACCGAACCGTGCCGTGCGCCGCCTTGGGGATAATTCTGCCGTAGCGGTCGGTCTGGGTCAGACCACGGTAGCCCCCCTTGTCCACGTTCTCCCGGTCGTAGCCTATCTCCAAGGTGATGGATTCCGTCACCAGTTTCTTTTCCGTGAGTCGGAACATCAGAATCTCCGCCATCTCCCGGACGATGAGTTTAGCTTTGTCGTTGGGGTAGGGACAGGTCAGCACCTGCCCCTCGCTGATGCTGTTGGTGCTGGGCTTGTAACTTTTGATCTGCTCCATGCCGCAGGGTTCGCAGCCCCATGCGTGGTCGATGAGGATCTCTGCGTCCACGCCGAAAATTTCATACAGTCGATCTTCTCCGTGGATGGAAAACCGCGCCAAGTCCCCCATCGTATAAATGCCGTGAGATTCCAGCCGCTTGACGGTGCCTGGACCGGTCATCCAGAAATCTGTCAGCGGGCGATGGTTCCACAGCAGATACCGGTAGGACTGCTCGTCCAGCTCCGCAATGCGGACACCGTCCTTGTCCGCAGGGATGTGCTTTGCCACAATGTCCATGGCCAGCTTTGCAAGGTAGAGGTTGGTGCCGATGCCTGCCGTTGCGGTGATGCCGGTGTTGGTCAGCACCTCCCGCACCATGGTCATGGCAAGTTCATGGGCGCTCATGTGGTAGTAGAGCAGATAGCCTGTCACGTCAATGAAAACCTCGTCGATGGAGTAGGGGTAAATATCCGCCGGGGACACATATTTGAGGTAGGTCTTGTAGATCTGGGTGGAAACGTCCAGATACCGCTGCATCCGGGGCGGCGCAACGATGTAGCTCAGCCCTAGCGTCGGGTCTGCGTTCAGGGCATTGGCATCGAAAGAGGTGCTGGCAAAGTGGTACTTGCCATCCTCTCCCCGGACTGCCTTTTTCTGCCGGATGGCAGTTTGCAGCCGCTGGGTGTTGACTTCCCGGACACGCTGGACGGCTTCAAACAGCCGCGCTCTGCCGGGGATCTTGTAGGATTTCAGGGAGGGCGACACTGCAAGGCAGATGGTCTTTTCGGTGCGGGAGGCGTCCGCCACCACCAGATTGGTGGTCAGGGGGTCCAGATGGCGGTCTACGCACTCCACCGAGGCATAAAAACTTTTCAGGTCGATTGCCAGATAGGTGCGCTGCGCTGCCATGATTCAGCCCTCCTTTGCAAAATTTACAACCATTTATCTTATTATAATAAATCTTTACGCCGTTTTCAAGATGGAACGGCTATTTTATCCGTAATTCAGACAGCAAAAAATGAGATAGGCCCCCCTTTCGGGGAAGTCTATCTCATTTTTTCGTTGGGGCTATTTTGCAACAGCCCCCCTTATAACAACCCTGCCTTACGGTTGAAGAAAAACGCTTAGTGCTTCAGTTCCAGCAGCGCATCGCCCTGCTTTACGGTGCCACTGGCTTTAGCCGCGACAGCGGCATAGTCATCGGTATTGCAGACAATAAGCGGCGTGGTCACGGGATAGCCTTCGGCCTTAATGGCTTCCAGTTCAAAGCGGATCAACGGCTGACCTTTCTTCACCTTATCACCCTCGTTGACGAGGTAGGTAAAGTGCTTGCCACCCAGCTTGACCGTATCGATGCCGATGTGCATCAGCAGTTCGGCACCGTCAGCCGTGGTCATGCCCACGGCATGGTGGGTCTCAAAGGTGGAGGAGATCTCACCGTCAGCAGGTGCCACCAGTTCACCATCGGTGGGCTCAATGGCAATGCCGTCGCCCAGCGCACCGCTGGCAAAGGCTTCATCCTTCACATCGGCCAGCGGCACTACAGTACCGTTCAGGCAGGCAGACAGCACGGTATCCTTTGCTGCGGGGGCCGCCGGGGCGGGTGTTGCGGTCGCCGCCGGGGTCTTAGGTGCATTTTCCAGATAATCTTCCAGCTTTGCCTTGATGACGGCCACCTTGGGGCCGTATACCACCTGCACACCGTTGCCCTTGCAGATCACGCCGGAGGCACCGGAGGCTTTGAGCACATCCTGCCGGACCAGCGCAGCGTCCTTGACGGTGCAGCGCAGGCGGGTGGCGCAGCAGTCCACGTCGGACAGGTTGTTGGTACCTCCCAGACCTTCTACGATCAGGGCGCTGACCGGATCATCCCCTGCGGGGGTGGTGCTGCCGGAAGCGGCGCTGCGGGCGTTCACGTCCGCACGGGTGTACAGCTTGACTTCCTCGGCATCATCGCGACCCGGGGTCTTGTAGTCAAACTTGGAGATCATAAAGCGGAAAATGATGTAGTACAGTACAAAGTACACCGCACCGAC
The DNA here is from genome assembly GCF_003478405.1 of Faecalibacterium sp. AF28-13AC. Classification (NCBI taxonomy): domain Bacteria; kingdom Bacillati; phylum Bacillota; class Clostridia; order Eubacteriales; family Oscillospiraceae; genus Faecalibacterium; species Faecalibacterium sp. AF28-13AC. The sequence goes on from NZ_QUFG01000003.1 coordinate 92,079, forward strand.
CACGACCACCCACATCCAGTGGGTCTTGGCGTTGCCCTGCATCACACCGAACAGCACCAGGTCGATGAGACCGCCGGAGAAGGTCATGCCCACGCCCACATTCAGAATGTGCATCAGCATGAAGGACAGACCGGCCAGCACGCAGTGCACCGCGTACATGGGAAGTGCCACAAAGATAAAGGTAAATTCCAGCGGCTCGGTGATGCCGGTGAGGAAAGCGGTCAGGGCTGCGGAAAGCAGCAAGCCGCCTGCCACCTTTTTCTTTTCCGGCTTGGCGCACTGGTACATCGCCAGCGCCGCGCCGGGCAGACCGAACATCATAAAGGGGAACTTACCGGCCATGAAACGGGTAGCGCTGACCGAGAACACCGTGGTAGACTTGGAAGCCAGCTCGGCAAAGAAGATGTTCTGTGCGCCGGTCACGGTGACGCCATCGATGATGGCGGTGCCGCCCACAGCGGTCTGCCAGAACGGCATATAGAACACATGATGCAGCCCAAAGGGGATCAGCGCACGCTCCAGCAGGCCGTAAATAAAGGTGCCTGCGTAGCCGGAAGCCAGCACCAGTGCACCCAGCGCGGCAATACCGCTCTGCACCACCGGCCAGATATAGAACATGGCAATGCCGACCACCAAATACACGATGGAGCTGACGATGGGCACAAAGCGTGTACCGCCAAAGAAGGCCAGCACCTGCGGCAGCTCGATCTTATAGAACTTGTTGTGCAGCGCCGCCACGCCCAGACCGACCACGATGCCGCCGAACACACCCATTTGCAGGGTTGTGATGCCCAGCATGGTGGTGGTGGAGTTGGCAGGCATCGCTTCTACGCCGCCTGCCGCATTGATCATTGCCTGAATGGCTGTATTCATAATGATATAGGCCACTGCGCCGGACAGGGCGGCCACCTCTTTTTCCTTGCGGGCCATGCCGATGGCCACGCCCATGGCGAACAGCAGCGCCAGATTGTTGAACACGGCGCTGCCGGTCTGGCTCATCACGTCCAGAATGGTGTAGATCAGGGTACCGGGGTGGATGACGCTGTTCAGGCCATAGGCCGCCAGCATGGTTTCGTTGGTGAACGAGCTGCCGATACCCAGCAACAGGCCCGCTACAGGCAGCAGTGCAATGGGCAGCATAAAGCTGCGTCCCACGCGCTGCAGCACGCCAAAGATCTTGTCTTTCATCTTCAGTTCTCCTTTTCTCAAGTTCGTATCCAGCATATATATCCACACAGGAAAGACCTGTGGAGAATCAAAGGTAAAGCAAAAGAGCTTATTTTCCCATCCGGATCCGTTTCAGATGGATCGTAAGGAACATCAGTTCCTCGTCCGAAAGCTCCTTGTGCCAGGTGTTGCGGACATACTCCGCAATGCAGCAGGCGCATTTGTAGTGTTCGCTGCAATTGCGGGCGATCAGGGCGCGGAACACTTCGTCGTGGGTATCGTTTTCCTGCTCCTGTTTTCCTTGAAATACGCGTTGCGCAAAAAAGCGCAAATGCACGGTAAAGCGGCTGAAATCCAGTGCATCCCGGTCAAAATGGCAGTTGTAAAAGTATTCCACCACCTGCACGCAGCCATCCACAAAGCGGGTGACATCGTTCACCACGCTCATGGTGGTGTTGAGCTCTGCGTTGACGATGTGCAGCGCAATGAAGCCGCCCTCGTCGTCCGAAAGGTCTGCATGGCAGCGCTGGCGGATGGCGGCAAGGCACTCCATGCCAAGGCGATACTCTTCCGGGTAGAATTCCCGAATGGGAGCCATCAGCGGGTTGGAAAAGCGAATCCCCTGCTCACTGCGCTGGATGGCAAAGCTGATGTGGTCAGCCAGCGTGATGAGCAGGCTCTCGTTCAGCGGGTAGTTCACCCGGCTGCGGATCATTGCCACCAGCTCGTCGGTGAGCAGCAGATGCTCATACGGGATCTGTTCCAGAAGTTCCACCAACTTCTGCTGCACGGCAGGGCTGGTCATGCGGTAGCTGCGCTCCACGGTTTCAGCCTCAATTTTATAGCCCGGCTTAACGCCAAAGCCCAAACCGCGCCCGGTGACGATCAGCTCACAGCCCGTGGGGTCCACCACGCGCAGAATATTATTGTTGATTGGTTTTTTGACGGTATATTGCATTGTTTCTCCTCCTTAGGTTGAAAAAGGCAATAAAAAAAGACCACTCTTGACACAGCAAACATACCGAAGGCTGAAACACGCTTTCGGCTTGTGCTATGCAGAGTTGGTCTAGCCCGCCAAACGGTAACAATCCAACGACGCTGCTCACGTACATTTTTCTTTTTGTAAGGCACAAACAAATTAAGCACTTGAATAACAATTTATTTTATGCTAGATTACAATACCATATTCTTTGTGGAGTGTCAAGATAGAAACGGGGGTTCTTTTTGACTTTGTCAATTTTACCCAAACTCAGGTGATTTTCTACAGCAAATTGACAAGTAAGAATATTCCTTTTTTGCTTTATATGTGCCGTTGTTTTCAATCGAGATTATTGCGGAGAAAGCTGTGCTCCATCTCGTAACTTATCACCTTCACAAAAAACGGTCAAGAATTGCTGCCCTATATACAAAAAAGCCGCCGAGGACACCTCCACAATGGGAAGAGTCCTCGACGGTATTCGCTTATCGGGTCTGGGTTTTCTTGGTGGTGTCCTTTTCAGGTCACTTGCTTATGGAATCTTTTTTTCGCGTTTTGCGGCAAACTTCTCTGTTATACTCCAAACACTGTTTTCATGGTATGTTCCATAAAAGATCGGATCGCCTGCTGGCTGTACCCGTTTTCGGATGCATTGACGATATAATCTGCCTCAATCAAAATCTGGTAGTCGATGCCGTTGATCTGCTCCGGTCTATGGTGGTGCCCCACCAGATAAGCCACCCGGTTCACAGGATATATTCCATCTGCCGTTCCTTTATTCTCCCGGTGATTCTTGAAGCCAGCCTTTGCGCAACTGATCCAGTGCGTGGGTCTTGAGCCTTGAGACATAACTTCTGCTGATCTGGAGCAGCTGTGCCGTTTCCAGTTGGGTCAGCGGCGGCTGACCCGCCAACCCGTACCGCAGCAGGATCAGCTTCCGTTCCCGCGCCGGCAGCCCTTCGATGAGCTGCCGCAGCCGCCGGGCCTCGTCCTGCTGCTCACAGCTGTCCTCCATGCAGAAGCCGTCCTGCAGCACGTCCGAGAGGGTCAGTGCCGTGTCGTCCTTGCCCGCCTCCAGCGTTTCCTGCAACGACACGGTGGTCCCGCTTTTCCGCTCCCTCCGGAAGTGCATCCGAAGCTCATTTGCTATCCTCTCCCCAGCGCACTTTCAGATGGAAAAGAGAATCCATCTCTTTCACGCAATGACGCATCTACGTCAAAATGGATTTTTTGGAGCCGAGAGAGCGGTTCCTTTTTTCTGCTTCAGAGGGTGTCATGTGAGGGTCATGGTCTAACCCCTCTATACATCTTGCAGGTAACTTTGGCAGGCCCCCGCACCACCGTAGAGGCGCAGGCGTTCTACCGTATGTACCACTCTTACGCCGACATCCCGAACCCATGGGACCGTCTGCGTTGGTGCCGCTATGGTCTTGACCTGCTGCAAAAAGAGGTTGCTGCCATGGTGGGCATGGAGGAATGGCTCTATCGGGATCTGGAAAGCGGCGCATTTCACCGCAGCTTCACGCCCGAACTTGCGGACAAGCTCGCCGCCCTTTACGGCATCCCGGTGGAGGATATTCTGGACGACTACACCCTGTTTCTGCACCGGGGCAGAGGAGACTTCCTCCGCAGATACCGGGAGACAAAAGGCTGGAACCGTCAGCAGCTTGCCGACCATGCCAAGGTAGGCAGGACAAGTATTCGCTGCTGGGAGACCGGACAGAAAACCATCAGCCAAAAGTGTTTCCGGCTTCTGGCCGAAAATCTTGGGCCCGATTTTCTTTCTATGCTTCGCATGTGAGGTATGGTAATTTTTCTCCGGTCAAAAGAATTTTTCATTATACCCCTTTATACCCTTGTGTAAAAGGGTATAAAGGGGTATAATACTTATAGACGCTATTTCAACAGAATAGGAGGCACCTTATGGAACAGAGCGAATTGCAGGTTCACATGAACGAGTTGGCGCAAAAAATCGCCATGCTTCCTCCCGGTTCGATTGTAAAGAAAACTGTAACCGGGCGCGAATATTATTATCATCGCTGGACAGAAAATAAGAAGCGCCATGAAAAGTACATCCCCGCTGAAGTGTTAGATTCTTTTCGCGCACAGATTGAGCAGCGAAAAGAGTTAGAGCAGGAGCTGAAGGCACTGAAAAAGATGTTGCCGAAGGCAGCACCGACTCACGTTGCTGCTTTTACCACAAATGTCCGCATTGGTGCCGCTCTGCGCACATTCTCTGCTTCTGTCAAACGATACAAAAAACGAGAGTGTTTTCAACAGTTGCATAATTTTCTATACGGTGAAGCACAGGACAAAGTTTTTATTCTCTATGGTTTGCGCAGAACCGGAAAAACAACTATGATTCGGCAAGCCCTCGCCGAAATGAATGATACAGACTTGATGAAGTCTGCATTCATCCAAATCACTGCTCAGGATACGCTTGCTGCCTTAAATACCGACTTAAAGGTTTTGGAATCGCAGGGCTTTCAATATGTATTCCTGGATGAAGTCACCCTGCTGGACGATTTCATCGAGGGTGCTGCACTGTTTTCTGATATTTTTGCAGCAAGCGGCATGAGAATTGTACTTTCAGGCACAGACTCTCTCGGCTTTCTGTTTACCGAGGACGAACAGCTTTATGACCGTTGTATTCTTCTGCACACTACCTTTATTCCCTACCGCGAATTTGAATCCGTTCTGGGGATTCACGGCATTGATGAATACATCCGTTATGGCGGTACAATGAGCCTTGGCGGTGTTCATTATAATGAGAGCTCCACATTTGCCAGCAAAGAACGCGCCGATGAATATGTAGACACAGCCATCGCGCATAACATTCAACACTCTTTGCGCTGCTATCAATATGAAGACCATTTCCGAAATTTACGCGACCTATACGATAAAAATGAGTTAACCAGTGCCATCAATCGCGTTGTCAAAGATATCAATCACCGCTTTACGCTGGAGGTATTAACACAGGATTTCAAATCTCATGATCTCGGTGTTTCCGCAAACAACCTTCGCCGGGACCGCAGCAATCCTATAGACATCCTCGACCACATTGATCTTTCTGCGGTAACAGACCGTTTACGGGATCTTCTGGAAATTCTCAACAAATCAGAACAAACTGTGGTTTTGGATGAAGACCATGCAGCAGAAATCAAAGAATATCTGGACCTATTGGATCTCACACGGGATATTGATATCCGTCATCTTCCAAAGGTAAATACGAAGTCCACTCGAACCGTTATCGCTCAACCCGGTCTCCGTTACGCTCAGGCATCCGCACTGATTCACAGTCTTCTTCTGGATGAAACCTTCAGTGCCCTTTCCCTGCCGGAACGCACTGCCGTACAAGAGCGTATTCTCACTGAGATCAAAGGACGAATGCTGGAAGACATTGTTCTTTTGGAAACCAAGATAGCAACCCCCGGAAAGGAAGTTTTTGTACTTCAGTTTCCTATTGGTGAATTTGATATGGTGGTGTTCGATCCTGCCGCCGGTTCCTGCCAGATTTTTGAGATCAAGCACAGTATGGAAATCGCCCCATTCCAATACCGCCATTTGATCGACTCTGAAAAATGTGCCCAAACAGAACATCGCTATGGTCCCATCACCGGAAAATTTGTTCTCTACCGTGGTGAAGATCAGATCCTGAACGGCATCCAATACCAAAACGTTGAAGAATACCTTCGAAATCTTTAAGGCCCGATTTTCCATCTATGCTTCGCATGTGAGGTATGGTAATTTTTCTCCGGCCAAACGAAAAAGCTCATCTGCAAGCCACGATATGTGGCAGCGCAGACGGGCTTTCGTTATGGAATCATTCTGTTTCAATTATTCTGATATTCGCTCTGACTTACATGGCGTTCCGTAAAACACGCAGTCGTTCTTCAAACGTTGCTTTCCATGCCGGATGCTTGGAGAATACGGTGTGCTCCACCTGACGGACTTGGTTCAGTCCGATGTTCCGCACCGCTTCCACTGCAGCATCTTTTTGGCTCAGATGGCGTTTTCCCACGGTCAGACAGTTCGCGCCTTCTGGCGTGTCGTACTGCTGAAACGCCCGGTTGAAGTCCATCAGGTCATGCAGACGGATGGGCTGATTGGTTTCGTTGTCTACCAGCAGACCCCAATTTTCCCAATGACGGTCAGTATTGCCCACCAGATAATCCAGAATGTTCATCATATAGTAGCCGGGAGCATCCAGCTCTAAGATCTTATCCAGCGTGTTCCAATCATGGTTCGTGCAGTAGACGTCATAGGCTGCATAGGTCACAAGACTGTATCGCTGAGATGTCATGATTTTGCTGATAGAAATCAGCTCATTTTCAAACATTCCCTGCTCATACAGTACCTGATGGCAGTCAAAACACCGGCAGATTTTGCTTGCCAGCACTTCACGTTCCACCGCTTCCCTGCCACCATCCTTGTAAAGATAGAAGCCATCCTCTTTTCGCACCCACGCCTTGGGGTACAAGCCGCCCGTAGACAGGTCATTTGCCAGAAGATGGGCGTTTGTCACCGTCATTTGGTGCCCCCGCAGCGCAATATCCACAAGCGCATTGCTTAAGGAGTGTGCAAAAAGGTTGATATCCTCGAATCGAATCTTCTCGTTTTCTTCTTTCACCCAGAACACATCCAGCAAAGACAGACAATGGTAGGATAATGCAATCTGTGCTCGTTCCCTGTCCGTAACACTCTGAGATGCACCGATACTGTTCAGGATTTCCTTGGCGTAGGTGCGATCCAACGTCAACATCCGGGAGGCGCACCAATAGTAAAAGTTCGTTACATTATTGATGCGCTCGTCAAAATCATCCGATTCCACCAGAACCAGATCATAGGGCATGAAATCCTCGATGCAGACCCTGCATTCCCCTGTCGTGCTGAGTTGTGCCACACAGCTTTCCCGGTGCATGATCTCGTAAAACATGGTTTTCATCCCTCCCTGCGTTCTGTGTCTTGCTCTGTATTTATATTACCTTCTTTTTTCACGGGACGCAAGAGCTTTTACTTTTCAAAAAGCTTTTTCTGCTGCTCCATCAGGACGGTTTCGATACGCTCTTTCAGCAAAAAGTGGAATTGTTTCGGGTAATAGCACAGATATTTATCAAGGATCGTACCGAAACCACTCGTTTCAAGCCATGAACCTCAGCCGTATCGACCCAGTAATTGCCACGGAGATTCCCGGCAGCCGAGCCGCATTCGTGAAATTGCGCAGAACTTCACTGGAAACGGCTTCAGCCAGTGCCTCAAAGCAGCCACCGTCTGCCTTATACCAGAGATTTTTCTCCGTATCAAACCATTTTTCCTGATTTCCGCGCGAAGTCGTCACCACAACCCTGTCGTTGGTATGCAGCATCAAATAATTTCCAGCCATTTGTTATCCTCCGCCATTCTTCCCTGCGTCTTTTCAACAAGCAGAACCGGGTCATATTCCGGAACGCCAACAGCATCCAGATAGTAATCCAAGCCCTTTCGTGTTTTCGGAATGCATCGGTCTGCCAGAAAGGCCAGGAAGTCTTCCCATGAGGGCGTTTCGTTCACACCAAACGCAGTATCCAGTATTTCGTCAACTTTGTTTTCGATGCAGATCTGCTCCGCTGTAAAATCTGCCAAAATCACGGTACACAACGTATCTCCGTCATAATACCGATATTCTTTCAGCTGATGTCCTTTCTGTTCTGCATTTCTGCGGAACAGTTCCGAGTCTGTTGATGCAAGCGGTCGGACGGTGATTTTTTCACCGTCAAAAGAAAGTTCTACCCGGTTATCTTTCTGGATTCCCATCGCACGAAGCCACACTGCCGGGAGATTGACCGAATACTTTTCTGCATTCTTTCCTGCTGTTCCCCCTGCTTTTCTTCTCATAATTTTCACGCTGCGACGATTCATGCACTTCACCTTCCATTACAAAAAGAATACCATATTGGCCGCCAACAATCAATGATTTTTTTTTGTCAGCAAAATTCCAAAAACTTATGTAACACAAAAAGCCCCACGCTCAACACTGCCTCTGAATCTGACCGTCTCTGGTCAGAGCAGAAAAGCATATGTTGAGCGTGGGGCTTTGTTTATCGGCTCGGCTGCCAGCCGGGCTTTTGGTGTTCTTTGGGTTTGTAGGTTCCTTTGGTAGTATCGATCACCGCCTGCAGCAATTCGAGCTTCTGCCATGTGGGGCAGTTCAGACGGTCGATTTTTTCGATCACATAGTTGGCGTGGGCGGTTGCGACCCGTTTTCCGAGTTCGTCCCATCCCTCTTTCGTTTTGGGGTAATGTACCACCACTTCAATGGGGGCACTCTTTCGCATGGCTCACTCACCTCCGATTACATCGCTATCACCTCATTTTTACGGGTTACTGGTTGTCCGCTATTCGCTGCGGTTTCCGCTCAGAACGTTCAGAGCCAGACTGACCAGCAAAGCCATATCAATGCGGAGCATTTCAGCCTTGCTGGCATAGCCCATAAAGCATTCGATGCGGGATTTATCGATCGTGAAGATCTGCTCCAGAAGAATCATGGACGGTTCTTCAAAGGCCGGGTTAGAATCCACCAGCACATGGGTGGGCTGGTTTTTCTTCTTTTCCGTCCGGGTAGTAACAGTTGCAACGATCAATGTAGGCGAATGACGGTTTCCAATGTTGTTCTGCAGAACTACCACAGGGCGTTTCCCGCCCTGTTCCGAGCCGATATGCGGCTCCATGTCTGCATAGTAGATGTCTCCTCTGAGATATCTCCAATTGTTCGGTAACATAAAAATCAACCTCCTTTTTATGTAAGAAACAGCCGCCGCAGACGGATACCACGACGGCTGTTGTTCAGGAGGTAAAACGAAACTGTCAGTTTTTCAGCGGCAGACTCATCTCACGGCTGGCACCGTTATAGATACGAAGAATCTGCCGCATGTGGCGGTTTGCAGAACTTCCGGTGTCTTTCTGAGCCAGCTACGTGATGGTTTTCGGGTGTGTCCTTGCCAGCTGCTGCACCAGCCGCTCCCGGCTGTACTCGCCCTCGTATACGGAGATGAAGCGGGCCACACCCCGGATTACACCGGCAAGGTAGGAATCCACATTGCCCTTCCACGCCTCGTTGATGATGTGAAGCATCTCGACGTAGCGCTCACAGCCATACTGCTTGTACAGCTCGTATGCCGTTCCGATGCAGTAGATTTTCCAGGGTGCCCGGATGCCGTCATAGGCAAATTCCGCACCGGCATTCGACGTGATCCCCACAAAGTAAAGTGCATCCGGGTTTTCGGCCACCAGATTTGCACGAAGGCGTTCGCCCGCCGTCAGGCATGTAGCATTGCCGGTCTGAATCGCAAACAGCGTTGCTTCGTCTTCTTTGGTAAGGCCGTAAAAGACTTTGCAGCGAATCGTCACATCCTTGCCACCGTTGCAGGTTCGACGGGCTTCCACCGTGTTCTGCCCATCAAAAACATAGAAGCGCCCATCCCGGTAGCTGACCTTCGGCTCGTTCGCGATGTACTCCGAGAAGTTTTCCGCGATCTGCGAAACCTTCTCCATCCGCAGCATACGCTGATATTCAATACACGGGATCAGTAGTGCACTGTTTACCATCTGATAGGCAAACTTGCATTCAGGCAAAGTGTTCAGGTTCAGATTGGAATTCATCATAACTTTTCCTCCTTTATGGTTTTCAGATAGTTTGTCATCCGGTCAAGCAGTTCAAAAATGGTTTTTCGACAGGTTTTATCGGTCAGAACATCCGGGTGTTCCTGGAAAATAACATTCCACCGAAAGATAAACTCTTCCGTTGCTCCCTGCAGTTCGCACAGCATGATGGAGCCGGTTGCTGCTGCTTTATCCTGGTAACGGGCATCCACCGAGGCCTGCAGTCGGGCCTTGTCTTCTTCGGACAAGTGCCGTTTATGACCCTGTATGCTCTGAAGAAAACTTGGTGGCGCATTGCTGGTCGGCTCAATTTCCTCTTCCGGCGGGGACTCGGTGATCGTTTCCTGTACCGGCGTTTCCGGCTGTTCTGCCTGCGACGTCGTGTTGTTTTCCGTTGCCGTTGGCTTTTTCTTCTGCGGTGCAGACTTTGGCTTCGGTGGTGGCTTGCTCGGCTTCAGACGTTCGAGGACCGTATCATCACGGTCACTCTTTTTCTTCTTGAGTTCCTCAAGAATTGCCGGGCGTTCTTCCTTTGGAATTGAAGCAAGCGCTACGATTTGTTCATCCGTCGCCTTGATATGCCCGGTCAGGATCTCTTCCTGCGCACCGGGCACCGCTTCTTCCGCAGCATCAATGCCTCGTGAATACTTTTCGGCACGTCGTACCGTCGCAGACCCAACACCATGTTCTACGGCGATTCGTTCGCAAGTGCGTTTTTCTGAATCGATGTGATCATTTTGATCACATCGATTTACTTTATTGCAATTTCCGGGCTGCCCGCCCACTGCCAGCTTGTTTGATTCATACTCCTTGCCCAGAAGAAACTTCTTTCGTTCTGGGCTGAGATTTCTGCGGCCAAGCTGATTTTTGCAGATCCATGCAAGCGCTTCGTACTTGTTCGCAAGCTGGATTTCTTCCACTTCAAACTTGATAAAGCCGTGCTTTTTCAGGATGCGGTAGCGGGTGTGCCCATCCAGAATGTAGCCATTCCATGTGATGATGGGATTCAGAAGACGACCCTCGGCAATGATGTTCTGCTCAAGCTGCTGTTCTTCCTCAAACTGCAGCGGCGGAATTTTGCTTTGGAACTCCGGGTCAATTTTAAGCTGGCTCAGTTTCACGTCGGTTCTCCTTTCCGGTCATTTTCGATTTACGGACAACGGGCTGAACGTAGTAGTCAAACCCATATCGTGTCTGGCAATACGTGCAGACATCCTTGACGAGCTGCCTGGGGTCGGCTCTGCGGAGCCGGACGCCCTTTGCGTCCAAAAATGCCCCTCGGCAGACGGCGCACAAAGTTGTCAGGGTGGATTCATCCACCTTTTTTGTGGTCTTGCGGTTCATTTGCGTACTCCTTTTCGCTGATATATAAAAACGCCGTCCGTGGTTACCCTCGAACGGCGTTTGGAAAAGGTTTTGTATGGTTTCTCTTAATTTGCCCCCGGCACCCCTGAGAAAGGGAAACAATCAGGCGTTGGATTTGCACCACTCCATTGGCCTCTCGGCCACCCCGTCTTCTTTATGACCGGGCCGCGAATTACGGAAGTATCATTATCTGGAAGTACCTGAAGCTGCATATTCAATTTTCAAGGTCCGCCCGGCTGCGGCTCCCGCTCCCTTTCGGAGGTGGGCCGCTGCCGTGACAATAGTGTATCGTACTTTCGAGCAAAAGTTTATGGACTCGTAGTCCAAGTCACCCACCCTCTTAGTCCATGTATTGTATACAACAGTCCCAAAAAGCAAAAAAATCCCGCCTGAAAAGCAAAACCTTCGCTTTGCCCTCAGACGGGATGTCTTTCGACACGACTGTTATAAATTCAAAAAAGCTCTTGACCTGAAGTCAACTTTAAGGATTATACTGAACCTGTCAGAAAAATTTTTGCCGCTCTTATGCGGCAGGCATGATGATAAAGGAGAATTCTCTGCACACCAACTTTTTATGCTCTGCCCACCTTGTTTCGCTGTAGTGATCGTCTGATACCATTGCTGTTCCCGTAGCGGCTTTCACCAGCAGCATCATGGGACGGCGCAGTTCATCCTTCATGCCGTAAACACTCAGCATCTCTGCAGAGGTTCGTTGTCATATTCGCTGGTATGGAGTGGTTTCACTGGCTGCATTGAACTTCTGATAACATCCAAAATGGTCCGATCCGCCGGAAGCCACGGAACGGAATCAAACTCCTCCTTCGTCAGCCACCGCGCAGCTTCCGCTTCTTTCAGAACAAGATCGCCGGAAACCACTTCACACCAGAAGCAGTCCATGGAAAGATGAAACGCCGGATACTCGTACTCGATTGTACCAATTAAATCCTCCACGGCGATTTCCGTGTCCAGTTCTTCTTCAATTTCCCGCTTCAGAGCCTGCTGCGGGGTTTCACCCGGCTCGATTTTGCCGCCCGGAAACTCCCATTGACCCTTGTAGTCACCATAACCGCGGGCGGTAGCGTAGATTTTGCGCTTTTCCTGCATGGAGTCGCAAATCACAGCGGCCACAACACGAATCGTTTTCATAACGTACTCCTTTTGGATTCATTATAATGGCCGACCGTCAGAAGTCCCACCGACATGATAGAACACCCTGTTTCCTGCTTTTCTTGCAGTAAGCAGCCCCATCTCATGGAATTTCATCACAAACGTCCGAATGGTTGCATACGCAGCGTTTCGGAAATCCTTTTCCAGCTGCTTTGTGGTAAACTCCTCTGCACCATAAGCAGACAGAACATGCTCCCAGAGCAGCCGTTCTTTTTCTGTGATTTTTCCTTCCGCAAGAGCAGTTTGATATACCTCAAGATCAGTTTTCGGCGGGACTGCATCCACCTGCAGGCGGTTATAGACCTCATTGCAGAAGTAGAACAGAAAGGGAGTCACATCCGTATAGCCGGAAATCAGAGCATTTCTCTCCACGCGTTCGTAGGCTTTGTAATATACGCCCTTGTTTTCAGCGATGTATCGGGAAAACGGCGTGAACAGTGCCGCAGGATAGCCCTGCTGAACAAGATACCAGAGGTGGAATAGCCGTGTAGTGCGTCCATTCCCGTCAAAATAGGGGTGGTAGTACGCAAAGGCAAAGTGCAGAATGGCAGCCTTATGCAGCTCATTGATGCCGTCATTGGCATTCGCAAAATCGACAAGACATTTCATGGCACCGGGAAGCCGCTCTGCCGGAAGTCCCGGTCTGGGTTCTTCACCGCCCACAATAAAAACCTCGCCATGCCGATAAAAGTGGTTTGGCAGTAATCGATCTTCATCCGGGAGATAATCCCCTGTGCTGATCTGATATAGGTGATGCAGATTCTCCTCGGTGATCCTATTCTGACGATTCACGATAAACTCCAGTCCGCGCTTCATACCATAGATGCGGGCTTCTTGTTCATCACGAGGGGCATAACCATCGAGGATATAACGGATACTGCTGCGGGTCGAGCGGATACTTTCAATTTGAAAAGTCGCATAAATTTCCTCGGTCATCGCCGACAAACCGAAGTTTTGTCCACTGACAGGGACAGAGAGCAACTGCTTCATACCATTTGTTGAAATTTGCGCGAGGTTCGGCAGGTAAAACAGCTTATTTCCAGAAAAATCAGTCAACGGCAGAGGCTGCGCAAAGTTTTGCCGCAGCAATTCGGCAAATTCTTTGACGCTGACAGTCGAGTACTTGTATTCCATCCGATTGAGTTCAAACAAATGCTTATCTGAAAGCATTTTGGCAAACTGTGCCCCATCCATTCTGTCCACCTCGCAGTTGATACTTATTGATACTACATAGTATCAATATACCGATTCTTTATAAAAAAGTCAACCGAAACAGGCCGAACCAACTTTTTTCCATACTTTCCGTCAAAATTCCCGTGGCACAGCCACGAATCACATCTCCATCGGCTTATTCCCCACTTCGTCCAGATACGCATTCAAAAATTCCGCTGCAAGGCTGTTGGGACGGATGTTTTCTCTGGCTTCCTGTGGGGTGAACCACTTGCAGCGGTCCACTTCGTGGTTGATATGCAGCGCCTTTGCGGTTCTGACGAAAGCGGTAAAGTTGCACATCAGCGTGTTAGACGGCTCAAAAAACTTGGTACGGTTGAACCGGAGGTGCTCTACTTCCAACCCGGTTTCTTCCCGGACTTCCCGCACCACGGCGTGTTCTTCTGCCTCACCGCGATTCACATATCCAGCCACCAGAATATAAGAGGGCTTGCCGTACTGCTGGATGAGCAGAATTTTCCCGGTTTCCTCATCCACAACAATCATGCTGACTGCCACATTGTACATCGGGAACCGGTATTGCTGGCATTTCGGGCAATAAGGCACAATGCCCTCTTCTTCCAGTTCTTTTTCAATCAATGCCGTACCGCATTCAAAGCAATGCTTCTGAATCATTTTTACACTCCAAACACTGTTTTCGTCAGCCGGATACCTGCTGCCATCTTCATCGTATGTTCCATAAAGGTTCGGATTGCCTGCTGGTCGTACCCGCTTTCGGACGCATTGACGATATAATCTGCCTCAATCAGAATCTGATAGTCAATGCCGTTGATCTGCGCCGGACTATGGTGGTGCCCTACCAGATAAGCCACCCGGTCGATCTGTTCTGCTGTCATGCCGGTATCCGCCAAGAACTCCCGCACCAGCGGGGCACCCTCCTGCTCCTGATATTTACCATTGGTGTTGCCGTACTTTTTGCGGCAGAGCGGGCAGGCGATATCGTGGGTGATGGCCGCCACCTCCAGAATAAACTGCGTGTCTGCGTCCAGCCCCTCCAGCTCACCAATGGTTTTGGCATAGGTCCACACGCAGCTCAGGTGCGTGATGTCATGGATATTCCCTTCGGAAAAGGCGATCATCTTTTCCATGATCTGTGCAATGGTCATCATTTGTTTTCACTCCCGTTTTTAATACTTAAATGTTCACCTTGATAAACGCGAATTTGTCAACATCTTTCTTTTTTATCTTTTATATCGTCTTTTAACGATTTGATTTCTTCCAGAATGAGTTCAGTACAAACAACGATAAGACCTGCCAGAAGAACGATTCCGCCATAAATCGGATAGATAAAGGACTCTTGGACTCCACCGCCGATAACGCCAGACAAGAGTTGCCATACACCACCAAATGGCCAGATAACGAATGCAAATACCACAATCATCGTAATAATAGCTTTTTTCATTGCTCTTTACCTCCCGAAATTCCAATTTATCAAATAAGAATTTCCGTCAATTTTTCTCTTGATGCGGCTCGCTTCTAAGAGTAGGAACGAACTGTTCTGTTGCCGGAGACGGACCATTCGGGTCGGTCTCCGGCAGTATTTTTGTTATCGCCTATTAAAAAACAGCCGGAACGACTTTCTGCTGCGCTACATCGATGATGCCGTATGTATTCAGTCTGAGTTTTGGGATGACCGGAAGGCTGACGAAGGCGAGGGTCATAAAAATGCCGATGTCTTCCGCTACACCATGTGCCTTGAGGGCATCGTTCAGCGCCTGCATTTTCGCCGCAACGCTCTCTGCGCTTTCGGTGCTCATCAATCCGGCCACCGGGAGCGCAAGTTCTGCCACGACCCGTCCATCTTGCCACAAACGCAAGTCCGCCTTTGTTTTTCCGCACAGTGTTGCCGGCCAGCATCATATCGGTATCGTTGTCCCCTGCCACAATCAGGTTATGGGAATCATGTGCGATGCTCGATGCAACGGCTCCGCATTTCAGGCTGAAGTTTCCTAAAAAGCCAATGCCCACATGGCCGGAGTGATGATGCCGCTCAAAAACGGCCAGTTTTACGATGTTGTGTTCCGGGTCCACACCGGGAGCTTTGCCCGGATGCCGTTGGAACTGGATGATTTTTTCCTCCGTAAGCAGCTCGCCCCGGTTCAGGCAGATGACACGCTCCTGCTCCCCGCTTTCCCGAAGTTCCAGGTCCTGCAGTGTGATCTCATCCAGATCAAAGGAATCCATAACGTGGGAAAATCTCACACGGTCGATGTCAAGCGGTGCGGGTTTCAGCGTTTTTCCGTGCTCGGCCACCAGCGTGCCGTTCTTGTAAACCTGTTCGACCGTAAAGGATTCCAGATCAGGAACCACAACCAGATCTGCCCGGTACCCCGATGCTACGGCACCGCGCTGCTTGAACCCAAAATACTGTGCCGGGACCAGCGTTGCCATTTTGACGGCCACTGCCGGGTCTGCGCCCAGCCGGATCGCTTTACGGATGTTGGAATCGATGTGGCCGCTGTCCAGCAGGTCACCGGGGTGCTTATCATCCGTCACCAGCATACAGCGGCTGCAATAGGGCTCCCGGAACAGCGGCATCAGGGCCTCCATATTTTTGGCAGCCGTTCCTTCCCGGATCATGATGTATTGTCCGCGCCGGAGTTTTTCCATGGCTTCCTCGATGTTGGAGCACTCGTGATCGGACTGAACGCCTGCCGCAATATAAGCATTCAGGTCCTTATCGCTCAAGAGCGGTGCATGGCCATCCACGATCTTTCCCGCTTCGGTGCAGTCGCGGATCTTCTGCAGAATCTTCGGATCACAGCGCACCGTCCCATAGGCATTCATCAGCTCTGCAAGCCCCAGCACACGGGGATCGCCGTAGTAAGGCCGGAGCTGTTCTGCGTTCAGCACCGCGCCGGATTCATCCAGATCCGTGGCCGGCACACAGGAGGGCAGCATGAAATAAACCGAAAGGGTCAAATTTTTTGTCGTTTCCAGCATGAAATCCAAGCCTTCCAGCCCCGCAACGTTCGAGATCTCGTGTGGGTCTGTGACCACCGCAGTGGTACCGTGGGGCAGCACTGCCTGCTCGAAAGCCGGACCACAGAGCATTGAGCTTTCGATGTGGATATGCCCATCGATCAGACCGGGACAGACATATTTGCCGTGCAGATCAACTTCTTTCCGGCCGTGATACGCACCCACGCCCACGATCGAATTTCCGCTGATGGCAATATCAGCGGTGTCGATCTCATCGGTAAACACATTGACAATTCTGGCATTTTTCAAAACCAGATCAGCCAAAGCATCTCCTCTGCCTGCCGAGATCCGGCGTTTCAGCTCATCAGACTGCATAGAAACATCTCCTCTCTCTGAAGTTCGATTTTCTCACCTGTGGATTGGTTCTGCCCTTATTCTACCACGCCTTGCCGCTGCGGAAAAGATGTCGGGAAACAAAAATGGCCCCGGAGGGCTTGTTACAGCTCTCCGGGGCCACCTTATGTGCGTGTGTGACTTAGCGCAGACCGTCAGCACTCCACTGCCACCTTGATCACGCCGTCCCGTTTCTTTTCAAACAGCTCGTAGCCCTCTGCGATCCGGCGCAGGGGGTAGGTGTGGGTGATGAGCGGTTCGGTATCGATCTTGCCTTCTGCGATGAGACGCAGCGTTTCTTCACAATCGCAGCCGTCCACGCCGCCGGTCTTAAAGGTGAGGTTTTTGCCGTACATTTCCGGCAGCGGCAGGGTCTGTGCCTTATCGTACAGCGCCACCACCGTCACAACGGCGTTGGGCCGTGCACACTCCCATGCCAGCCGGAAGGTGGAGTCTGCCCCTGCCACCTCCAGCACCACATCGGCCCCGTCGTGGTCGCTGTGGGCACGCACAAAGGCGGCGCAGTCCTCCGGCTGCACGGTGAGCACCTGCGGGTAGTGCCGACGGATGAACTGCAGGCGGCTTGCGTCCTTTTCACAGACGATGATGCGCTTGGGGCTGTGCAGCATGACGCACAGCAGCGTGCAGATGCCGGTCGGCCCTGCACCGAGGATCAGCACGGTATCCTCGGGGGTGATTTCCGAGATGCGTGCCGCCCAAAAGCCGGTGGCCAGCACATCGCCCACCAGCAGCGCCTGCCGATCGGTAACGCCGTCCGGGATCTTGTTCAGTCCCTGATCCGCAAAGGGCACCCGGACATACTCGGCCTGCCCGCCGTCGATGCGGCAGCCCAGCGCCCAGCCGCCGTTTTGATCGGTGCAGTTGTTCACAAAGCCTTTTTTGCAGAAAAAGCACTCTCCGCAGAAGGTCTCCACGTTCACCGTCACCCGGTCGCCGGGTTTCACATTGGTCACCGCACTGCCCACTTCTTCTACGATGCCCACCATCTCGTGCCCTACCGTGATGCCGGGCACCGCCCGGGGCACGCTGCCGTGCTTGATGTGCAGATCGCTGGAGCAGATGCTGGCAAGGGTCACCTTTACAATGGCGTCCCGCTCGTGCTGCAGCACCGGCTTTGGTTTTTCCATCAGGGCAAACGTCCCCTCTGAAACATAGGTATAGGTCAGCATGCTTTTTACCTCCATGCGCTTTGATATTTCCGGACTTGAGTATACCACGCAGCTATGGCAAAGAGCAAGCCGCAAAAGGCCCGCCCTTTGCGGCAGCTCTCCGCCGATCAGATCTTGGGCTGATACTGCATGCTGGACACATTGTAAATGGTAACAAAAGCCTTGGGGTCTTCCCGGTTGATAAAGTTCATCAGCTTCTGATATTCGCTCTTGTCCACGATGGTAATGATCTCGTTGTGCTTTTCCAGATTGTATGCACCGATGGCCTCGTACATGGTCGCACCGCTGTGCAGGTCATGGAGGATGAACTGACGCAGCGCCTCCTCTTTTTCAGTGATGATGCAGACGCGGCGTTTGATGCTGCTATCAAAGATGAAATGGTCCAGCACGATGCCGTTGAAGTAAGTACCGAGGATACTCAGCACCACGGTCTTTTTATCGTAGACCAGGGCCGCGGAAAGCGCCACACACATTCCCGACAGAGACATGGCTTTTCCCAATTCCATGTGCAGGTACTTGTTCATGATCTTTGCCACGATATCCAGCCCGCCGGAGGATGCATTGCGGTTGAACAAAATACTCAGCCCGATGCTGACCACCAGAATATAGCACAGCACGTCCAGCTCCTGACTGCCGGTCATCGAGCCGAACTCCGGGAACAGCTTTTCAAACAGCCCCAGAAACACCGGCAGCAGCACACTGGTGTATACGGTCTTTGCGCCAAATTCTCTGCCGCAGGTAAAGAACCCGATGATGAGAAGCACGACGTTCAGGATCATCGTAATGACCGACAAGGGCAGCGGCACAAAATTGGACAGCACGATGCCAAGGCCGGAAATGCTGCTGACGGATGTATGGCTCGGCACCAGAAAAAAGAAAACGCCCGCCGCAATGATCGCCACCGCCCCGGTCAGGACTGCCGTCTCCCTCAGGACTGCGCCGGTCTTTCCTTTTACATCACTCATCTTTGTCCCCCTAAAATCAAATTTGTTTCACCGATTTCCTCATCTTTGTCGATGCGGACAAGGAGCTTACCGCCAAAGCGTTTGTATTCCATAGTGAAGTACCTCCATAAATTCCGAGTTGCTGTTCTCAGTATACCATGATTTTCCCTTGCGGAAAAGATAGCGAAACAAAAATGCCCCCGGAGAGCTTGTTGCGGCTCTCCGGGGGCATCTTATGTGCGTTGTGCTTTGGCTCACACGACCGGCGTTTTACTCGATCTCGATCAGGTTCGGGTTCTCAGGCAAAGCCTTCGTCTGCTGAGGAGCAGGCAGCTCGACGTGCAGGACACCATCCTCGAACTTTGCGTGGATGTCCTCCTTCTTCACATCGCCCACGTAGAAACTGCGCGCGCAGGTGCCGGAGAAGGATTCGCGCCGCAGATAGCGGCCCTCTTTGTCCTTTTCGTCATTGCTGTGGCTGCGCACTGCCTGAATGGTCAGGTAGCCGTCGTTCAGATCCATCTGAACGTCTTCCTTCTTGCAGCCCGGCAGGTCAACGGCCATCTCGTAGCCGTTGTCCGTCTGTTTGACATCGGTCTTCATCATGTTTGCACCGCGCTTACCAAAGGCGCCACGAGCCTCACGGTTCATAGCACGTTCCAGTGCAGCGTCATTCCAGAACGGATCGAAGAAATCATCGAACAGGTTTTCATGGAAAACAGTCGGCATAAGCATAAATCATTCCTCCAATCCCGGCGTTCGGGTCGGGGCAAAAAATCTGAAGCGTCCATTCAGAAGGGCTTTCCGGGGAGCCTAGCGGCTCTCCTTTTGCCCTTCCTCCTGAGCACGCCACTGTTATAGCGCCGTTCATTAGCAGTGTCAACAGAAGAGTGCTAAAATTCACAAAAGAATAATACTTTTATAAAATCCTATGCAATCTTTTCAAAATTTAGTCGTATCATCGCATTTTATATCATCTTAGCAATCATAAAGCACAACAGTTCATATGCTTCCCGGATATCCTCCGGCAGACGTTTCAGAGTCTCGTCCCGCAGTTCCTGCGGCATCCCGTAAAAAGCTTCGGCAATGCCGCCGGTGATGCAGGCAAGGGTGTCGCTGTCGCCGCCCAGAGAAACTGCATTGCGAAGTGCATCCTCAAAACTGACGCTTTCCAGAAAAGCAATGATTGCTTCCGGCACAGTTTCCTGACAGGTCTCCACATGATGATAGGTCGGCCGAATTTCATCGCAGGTACGGTTCAGGTCATAACCGAAGGTCTGCTCCACATACTGTTTGATTTCCGGCTTGCTGTGGCCGGTACGGGCCAGAAAAATCGCTGCCGCCGTGGCCTACGCGCCTTTGATGCCCTCAGGGCGGTTGTGGGTAGCCACAATTTTCTTTGTCTCAGGGCTAATAAGGTTTGCCATGAGCGAGCCATCTTTTTTCGTCATTAACTTAAGGGCTCCTTTTGCAATCTGCTGCTTCTGCTCATCTGTCAGCATCGCCTGCAATGTCACATCCGGCACTGCCGCTTTAACGGCGTTAATAAAGGCCGGTGCAGTATATAATGACTTCTCTATTTGGGAAAAAACTGTCTTTGCTCCTTTGAGCAGATGTTTCGCCACCTCTGGAACTCGCCCAAAATGTTCCGATAGTTCTTCTTTATATTCAGATGCATCAATTATTTCCACATCTTCAGATGCAATGATGATCGTTTCTTTGTCCATATCAAATAATCCTTTCGTGATATTTCTATAATAAAGTTTGTATTTTTTGCGAACCGGCCTATTTCTGTATGTAGGTAAGCTCAATATCATATCCAAGTTGCGCCAGTATCTGCACAAAAGTCAGTCAATTTTTAGAACTTCGATATATTTTAACTATTTCAGCAAACAAATCGACAGGATTTTCTTCCAAAGCATCGGCAAGCATAATTAGTTTTTCTATACTAATCCAATTCTTTCCGTGTTCTATATTGCAAAGGTGTCGAAGCGAAATCCAATCTTCTGAGCCGAACAATTCGTCACTTCTATTATAGATAAATTGTTCACGGCTTTTGTACTGTTTTCCTAATGACTTTCGTTTCTGCTCAAACATTTTTCCTATTTTTGTTAGAGCTTCACTCTGTCTTGCTTTTTCAGCCATATATCTCTCCATTATGCACCATGGTGCATTGTTTATTTTTGAGTATATGATATACTAAAATTGTTCTCAGGGCAACAGCCCTCGAGAAGAAAATATAAGGAGGCCATAAAATGGCAAATTTAAAGTTTAAAGTTGAGGCTCTTCGTACCCTCGCATCCCCTTATCGTAAGGGAGACAAAGATGAAAGCACCTTCGAAACCATTTATTATCTGCTGGTGGATATGAAGGAGCTTCCCTCTAATATTCCTCTCGATGTCAATCCGCGTGAACCAAAGATGACAACCAATGTGGCTCGTAGCTTGCTCACTGCTGTAGTGGAGCCGGAAACTGATTTCTATATCAACAACCGCGGTATCGTCATCGCCGCCAAAACGCTAACCTTTAATAGCACTGATTCGGAAGTAACCATTGACATTGGTGATCAGAATGACGAAAACGACAAGTCCCTTTACGGCATTCTTGACGGCGGCCACACCTATACCGCCATCATGCGTAAGCGCGACGAAATTCCTGAAGACATTCGCAAATTTGTTCGTGTTGAAGTCATCACCAATGTGCAGAATATCACGCGCCTCTCCGATGCTCGCAACACGTCGGTTCAGGTTTCTGATATGGCACTATTCAATCTCGACGACAAGTTCGACGATATTAAAGCCTCCATTGCAGGTCAGGCATATGCAGATCTGATTGCTTACAAAGATAATGAGGATAAACCTATTCACGTTTCGGAACTGCTCCGCTTGCTCTACGCCTTTGATATCGACAAATATCCTGATGACAATGCGGCCCCGGTACAGAGCTATTCCGGTAAAACACAGGTATTTAAGCGCTATAAGCAGGCATTTGAATCTCCTTTTTATAAGTCTTTGACCGGGCAAATTCCTCTACTGGTAGAGCTTTATGATGTTATCGAACGCGAACTTCCTGAAAAGTATAGGGATTATAAGAAGGCGCAGGGCGTTGCAAATCCGCGTTTTGGAAGCGTGAGAGGCATCGAATCTCTTGACACTCCGACAAAAACGGAGTTTCTCGCCACTCCCACAAAGTATTCTGTTTCCAGTGGCTATATCTACCCCATTTTTGGTGCTTTCCGTAGTCTGCTGAAATTTGATGAGGCAACGGGAGCTGTTTCCTGGCTGTTCAATCCAATTGACATCTGGAACGAAGTCGGCACATCCATTGTTCAGAACACCTTTGAGACCTATACTAACCCTCAGCTGGCCGGTAAGGATAAGCAGCTTTGGCTTTCCAACTACAGAATTGTAGAAACCCAGAGTCTCCGCAAACTTCTCGGACGCAGATAAATAGAATAGTATTGAGCAAGAGGCATCGGATCGCATCCGATGCCTCTTTTTGTTGGTCTAAAACGACTCTTTTAATACATTTAATCAACTATACTGCAAGCCTAACTCTCCAGAAATATTGGTAAATCATTGGTAAAACTGAGGTTGAAACACAGAAAGCGCTTGATTTACAAGCGTTTTTTCATGTCCGGCAAATCCTGCCATGGCAGATAAAAAGCACTTTTGTCATATCAAAATATTTCCTTATATCGTATCATTTTGTTTTTTTGTACACATGCGTGCAAAATTCAGTTCTGCTTCAAGAACTCCCGCAGCACATCCTCCGGGCGGGGGTATGGTTCGTTACTCTTTCCATCCTCATTTCCCAAGATATTTTTCCAGAAGCACCAGTTGGACGTCCTCAATGCCATTGAACACCGTCGGGACAATTCCAATTTCCGTATAACCGTGTTTTTTGTACATGGCACGTGCCACCGCATTCCGGGCGCTTTTTCGTGTGCGTCTTGATATATTCCGCACTTTCCAGTGCCTTTTCATAAAGATGTTCCATACCATTCTCTCCTTTTCCCAAAAAATTCGATATACTCTCTGGGTTCAGTATATCGGATTTTTCAGGCCGATGCAAGACACCCTCCATCGAGTCTTATTAAAAACCAAGGAGCAGATACTTCACATCACGAGTGTGTTGTATCTGCTCCTTGGTTCTCCGAATGTCTTATCTCTGGCCGATGTTCCACCGAAACAGCTCATATCTTTCCCGGATATCCTCCGGCAGACGTTTCAAAGTCTCGTCCCGCAGTTCCTGCGGCATCCCGTAAAAAGCTTCGGCAATGCCGCCGGTGATGCAGGCAAGGGTGTCGCTGTCGCCGCCCAGAGAGACCGCATTGCGAAGTGCATCCTCAAAACTGACGCTTTCCAGAAAAGCGATGATGGCTTCCGGCACGGTCTGCTGACAGGTCTCCACATGGTGATAGCCCGGCCGAATTTCATCGCAGGTACGGTTCAGGTCATAACCGAAGGTCTGCTCCACATATTGTTTGATTTCCGGCTTGCTGTGGCCGGTACGGGCCAGAAAAATCACTGCCGCCGTGGCCTGCGCGCCTTTGATGCCCTCCGGGTGGTTGTGGGTGACTTCGGCGGTCACTTTTGCCATTTCCAGCGTTTTGTCCAGCGTATCGAACAGCCAGCCCGCTGCCGACACCCGCATAGCCGAGCCGTTACCGAAACTGCCATAGGGATTCGGATTTTCTGCGTGCAGCCACCGGCGGAACATCCCGCCGTAACCGGCATGGGGATATTCACGGCCCCAGAACCGCATTTCATGCTGCACTGCACAAAATGTTCTCTCCGGCAGACCCTTTCCGTCAATCAGACCAACTGCCACCGCAGCGGTCATGACGGTATCATCGGTGAAGTGCGATTTCTCGCTCAGCAGCGGAAAATCCTTGTGCTTGTAATTGTTGTGGTCAAATTCATAGGGACTGCCCACGATGTCACCCAAGATTGCTCCTAACATGGCTGTTTCCTCCTTTACCTATGATGCCGCTTCTGAAAATCAGCTTCGATTTGTTCTTTCCACTCTGCGCCGATGGACGCGCAGCAGGGTGCTTCCCGCATCCGGGAGACCGTCTCGCTGACAACGTGGTAGTTGACCGCCACGCCCTGTGCGTCATTCTCGAACCGCACAGCCCGGTCGGACGAGATGCCGAAGCGAGCGGCCTCCTGCACGGCGTCCATGTTGGCACCGAGGAACAGGAACTCCCAGCCGTACTGCTCTTTTTCCTGCTCGATCATCCGGCGGATCTTCTCATAGCTAAACCGCTTGCTGGCGTTTTCCAGCCCGTCCGTGGTGATTACAAAGATGACCTTTTCTGCACGCTCGTCCTCCGGCAGATGGCGCTGAATGTTCGCCATCTTCTCCACGCCGTAGCCAATGGCGTCCAGCAGCGCCGTACAGCCCCGGACGTAATAGTCCTTTTCGGTCAGCGGTGCAACAGCCTTCAGTGGGAAACGGTCGTGCAGCAGCTGCACCTCATGGTCGAACAGGATCGTGGTCACGTTGGCCTCGCCCTCCTGCTCCTTCTGCCGGGTCAGCATAGCATTGAACCCGCCGATGGTATCCTGCTCCAGCCCGCCCATGGAACCGCTGCGGTCCAGAATGAAAACAAGCTCGGTAAGATTTTTCTTCACAACAATGCCCTCCGTTTTGTGGTGTATCGCTTTCGTTGGCAAAAGGATACCACAAACCGGAGGGCAAAAGGTCAACGGGCAGGCGACAAATCACGCACCCAGCTGTTCCTGATCGTATTCAAACAATAGCGTATTGACCTGATTGATGTTATAGATTTTGTGTTCCAGACAGTACCGCACGATCCAGTCCCGCTTGGAGCCATCCGAAAAGGCATAGCCCGCGCTCTTGAGCAGGTCGATGGTCTCATCCTCCGACAGATGCAGCCCCACCGCAAAGGCCAGCACCGTTTTCTTTTTGGGGTTGTAGTCGCGATTGCACTGAATTTTGGAGAAATGCTGCCGGGAGATGTTGGACTGCTTGTATACGGTGGAGTCTTTCAGCCCCCGCTCGTCAATGAGCCGCAGCAGCCGGGTGGTGAAGCTCTCGCCAAGGTTGTCCATCAGGCTTTCCAGACTGCGGGCTGTCCTGGGTGCCGCGGCGGGTGCCGGAACTGCACCCAGCATCGGCAGGGCAGCATCTTCTTCCAGAAGCCTCCGCCGCTCTGACAATTCCCTGCGCCGACGGCCAAATCCGTAGCTTTCATCGTTCTGTGCTACATAGTGGTCGTCAATGTACTCCTCCACCGAGGCGAACAGCTTCCGGCTCACGGCCAGCGAGCCCCGGTCGTAAAGCACCAGATACACGGTCAGGTCGTGCTCCATGACGTACTGCGTGATGGTGTCCACCGCAATGCGGAAGGCCTGTTCTTTGGGGTAGCCATAGTTCCCGCTGGACAGCAGCGGAAAGGCCACGCTCTCGCAGTGGTACTCTGCGGCTAATTCCAATGCGGAGTGGTATGCACCGGCTAATTGTTCAGCTTCGCCGAACCCGCCGCCGTGCCACGCCGGGCAGACTGCATGGAAAACGTACTTTGCCGACAGCCCGAATGCCGGAGTACACACGGCTCTGCCCAAATCGCAACGGCCGATGGCTTCGCAGGCGGCGGTCAGCTCCTGCTCCCCTGCCGCCTGATAGATGGCACGGCTGGTACCGCTGCCCTGCAAAAGGTTCCGGTTGGCCGGGTTGACAATGGCATCCGCCGCCACTTTGGTGATGTCGTTGCGGATCATCAGAAACGGCATGGTGGTTCCTCCCTCACATGGTTTTCTTCATCCTATCACATCCGATGGGGCGGTGCAAGGGGTGCTCTTGTTTCCTGTCCGCGCAGCTATTATAATAATAGGTACCGAAAGAAGGTGAGCTTCCTGCACGACATCTGGAATCCATGGCACGGCTGCGTCAAGTGCAGCGAGGGCTGCCAGAACTGCTACATGTATTTTCTCGACCGGATGCGGGACCAGAACGGAGCCGAGATCTACAAAACGAAAAGCGGCTTTTCCTACCCGCTCCAGAAAGACCGCACCGGACACTACAAAATCCAGAGTGGTGAGCAGATCCGGGTCTGCATGACCTCAGATTTCTTCTTGGAAGAAGCCGACCCGTGGCGGGCTGAGGTGTGGGACATCATGCGCCAACGCAGCGACGTGGTGTTTTTTCTGCTCACCAAACGGCCGCAGCGGGTACGGGAGTGCCTGCCGCCGGACTGGGGCAGCGGTTGGGACAACATCTTTTTCAACGTCACCTGTGAAAATCAGCGCCGCGCCGATGAGCGCATTCCCATTCTGCTTGACCTGCCCTTCAAGCACAAGGGCATCATGTGCGCGCCCTTCATCGGGCCAGTAAGCATCCGGCAGTACCTTACCGCCGGGCAAATCGAGCAGGTCATCTGCGGCGGCGAAAACTACGATGGTGCCCGCCCCTGCAATTTCGATTGGGTCAAGTCTCTCCGGCAGGAATGCGTGGATGCCAACGCGACCTTCTGCTTTATCGAGACCGGCACCGTGTTCATCAAGGACGGCAGGCGCTACCACCTGCCAAACAAGCAGCTGCAAAGCCGAATGGCCTGTAAATCCGGCATGAATTTTCAGGGCAGGCCCATTCATTTTGACCTCGTGGACGACTGGGGCTACCCCATCCCGCAGGAAGATCTCTATGTGCCCCATTTCCGCGCAAACTGCGAGACCTGCGGCAGCAAGTTGATCTGCAACGGCTGCAGCGATTGCGGAAAATGCTTATAAAATAAAGGAGTTCTATCAGGAATCAATACAAATGAAATTTATGGCTGATCTGATGTGCAATTTCATCCGGCAGCGGGCGGAAACCGATGCAGGTCAGGGTCATGCCTTCTCCGTTTTCATCAAATTCTTCCGGCTCCAGCTCGGTGTGGCAGGCATCCCGGATGAGGAAGAAGTCTTTGTTTTCCACAAGGCCCAATTCCTCGGCAATTATTTTTGCTTTCAGCAGTTGATTGCGGTTCTTTGCCCCGCAGATAGTTTTGGTAAAAGAGCCATCAAACCATTCTTCATAGGTTGCTTTCTCCAACATGATTTCTGCCCGATAGCCGGTAATTTCTCCGTCTTTCTCAATGGGTTTCACGCTCTGTCCCATGCCGATGGGGTCGGTGAGGAATGCCAGCGAAGCATGGCAGCACTGCGCCGCCAGCTTACCGGGAGACATCTGCAGGTCTTTTCGGGCAATGATGAGTTGACGCATTTTCTCTCCTTCTTATGACAGCTTGATCTTCAAATCTGCCAACAGATTCACCGCTTCCGGCAGCGAAAATTTCGCATCCTTCAGGCGGCTGCCCAGAATGTCCACCTTATAGCCTGTAGCATCCCGGAAATCCGCCTTGCGCAGATCACACTGGTAGAACTCCGTTTCGTGAAGTTCTACACCCTTGAAATTCGCCAGCTGCATCTCGCATTTGGCAAACATGGAGCCGACAATTTCGTTGCCGTCCGAAAAGTCGAAGCGGTTAAAGTTCATTTCGGTGAAGGTGTTATATTTCAGACTGCACTCTTTCAGCGTGTGAATGGGGTCTGGGAAGGCACCATTGGACATCAGCGGTGCCCACACGATTTCATTCAGGCGGCAGTCCTCAAAATCCAGCGACTGCACCGAGGAATGGGTACTGCGCAGACCTGTGATCTCACACCGCACGAATTTGCACTCGTTCAGCGTGGTATGATCCAGTTCGCATTTGGTAAAGGAGCAATCCACAAACACGCAGTCTGTAAAGTCGCAGTCCTCAAAAGTCTCCTCGGTGAACGACAGGTCAGCAAACCGTTCACCTTCACAATAACGCTCTGTCATAAAATTCTCCTGTCAGCGCAGTTCTTCCAGCAGAGCCGTGCAGCTTGTATCGTATCATTTCAAATTTGGAACGTGCGCGTTCCAAATTTACGCTTGCTTCAAGAACTCCCGCAGCACATCTTCTGGGCAGGGTGTATGGTTCGGGTACTTTTCCCGCAGCGGTGCGGCGGCACCATCCATAATGTAGGGCACACCCACAATGTCCAGCATCGACACATCGTTATAATTGTCGCCAAAAGCCATCACATCGGCAAGGGCGATGTCCAGAGTCTTGCAGATGCTGCGCACACCGATGCCCTTGTTGGCAAAGGTGGTGTCGATCCAGTACGGCCCTGCCACAGCGCAGTTCGCCTCTTTCCATCGTGGGACAAACCGTTCCGTGTAAGATTCTACGCCTTCGTGCAGATACACCGATACTTTTGTGATCTCCTCCGGCACCTCGGAAGGGTCATGGATGATTTGATAATTGTTCCCGATGAACTGAATACGCTTGAGCATTCCCAGACCCCGCTCCATCAGGTATGCAGTATTCTGGCCGGAAAGCATCACTTCGCCCTGCCCGTCGCTGCGGGTCCACAGGTCGTTGGCAATTTCTTCGGCCAGTGCACGGGGCATCGGGTTCTTGGCAATGCACTGTTCGTCTTTATAGATTACGCCGCCGTTCTCACAAAGAAACACACAGCAGTCTGCCACCGGTGCAAAGAGCTTGCGCAGGCTGGTATACTGCCGGCCGGATGCCGGGCAGAACAAAATACCGCGCCGATGCAGCTCCCGTATCTGTTCAAAGATCTCGCCTTCCAGCTCTTTCCTGCCGTATTGCAGCAGCGTACCGTCAATGTCGCTGCAAATCAGTTTGATTGACATTTTCCGTCCTCATTTTTCAAGATAATTTTAGGCAATTCCCCGGCATCCAGAACACGGATGCCTTCGTCCATCAGCATCTTGGCAAAAACGCCCTGTCCGGGAATCTTTGTCCCGAAAACGTTCCATCGTAAATTTCCTTCACGCCGCAGCTGGGGCTGCGGGATTGCAGGATGGCAAGCTCCACCCCATTTTCTTTTGCAATGGCAAGGGCTTTCGCTGCACCTGCCCGGAACTCCCGGTCCACATTGATGCCCTCTTTGTTCGTGACAACGTCCTGCACGATTTCCGCCGGGCACCGCGGTGTGGGCAGGCCGCCCAAAACCTCCGGGCAGACCGGAACCACCTGATGCCCCCGCGCAAAATCACAGACCGCCTGATTGTAATTGTTTCCGCCGCTGTATTTGCAGTTTTCGCCCAGCAGGCAGGCGCTGACCAGAATCTTCATTATTGCGCGCTCCGTTTTTCAGATACTGAATCTTTTACCTATTCTACCACGCTTTTGGGCATTGAAAAAGAGGATTTTGCTTTTCCTATCCCCATACCGGGAGGTCCGCCGTAATCTTTTCCAATTCCTGTGCAAGAAACGTCAGCCTTTCCCTCAGATGGTTGTTATGCGGTGCGTCTCCGTTCAGCAGATAGTCCGTTCTGACATTCAGGCAGGACGAAAGATCCTGCAGCAACTCAATCGAGCAGCAGCGGCTTCCCGTTTCAACTTTTGCAAGATGGTTCGCACTAATGTTCAGCATTATACTCAGCTGTTCCTGCGTAATCCCTTGCTTTTTCCGCAAATCGCGGATACGTCCGCCGAATTCTTTTGCATCAAATCGCATTGTTCAATCCTTTCCTTTGCGCCGGAAACACAAACAGGCCGAGACTCCTTTTCCGAGTCCCGGCCTGTTTTCAGCTTGAAAATGCACAATGACCGCGACTCGATGGAGCTGCTCTTGTGAGCAGCTCACGGAGTATTATCAGCCTTTAATGCATTTCAGGCAATTTTCCCTCTTGCGCAATTGAAACTTGCGCCATGGCGATATTATAGCAAGTACTTTCATTGCTGTAAAGCGCTAAAATATACTGTTTTTGCGGCAAAACCGCTCATTTTTCTGCGATTTACTTTAACGGCTGCAATTTTTTCTTGAGGTCATCCAGCATCTTGCAAACCAATGTACTGTTTTCAGAACAACCTTTCAGCAGGAAATCACTGCTGACTCCCATTGCATCCGACAGGCGTCCCAAGTGGTCTACTCCCAGATTGCGCTGTCCTTTTTCCAATGCGCGAAGCTGCTGCACTGAAATTTCAGCTTCTGCTGCAAGCCGTTCCTGCGTCCAGCCTTTTTCGAGGCGGCTTCCACGGATTCTGTTGCCGACTTGCACTTTGTCATAACTCATATTCGGTCGTCCTTTCTGCTGCTACGCAGCGGTTTGGGCGGAGGAACTGGGTTTTGTTTGCAATCCTCCCTGCGATAAAGATGCTTTCTCCTTTTCCGCACACCAGGATAATGCATGCGGATTCAAATTCGACTTTATTTCACAAAAGCGAATTTGCTCATAAATTACCACAGAGTATTTTTTCCGTCAAGTCCTTTTTTTGCGGCGGAACGTGACAAATTCACACAACAAACTCACAAGAATGAATATCTGCACTCGAATTACACATATTTCACTATAAACTCGTTTCAAAAACATCAATATGTCTTAGTTTGCAGCGCAACCATATCAAATTTTCTACGTTTTTCACAGGTCTCATTTTCACGATTCCACGCAAAAAATTGAATGTTGTCAGCGTTTAACAAACGCATATAGTGTGCCCACTCATTTTAATGCCATCTTCCATCGCCGGGGCGTGTAGCTGCGGGGAAAATACTTTTTCAGAGTATCGTTTTTGATGACCACCTTATCCAGTTCATCCTTTTTGACTTCCCCCATAATGGCAAAGGCGGCTTCATAGGTGAGCTTTCCTTCCTGCGCCAGCTTTTTCATTCGCTGCGCCTGCGACAGGGACGGTGCGTTTTGGGTCTCGTCCATGGCCTGCAAAAAATCCCGCTGTTGAGCCTCGTCCAGATAGGACAGTTCCACAGCGGGATTGAAGGAGATTTTCTTTTCATCTACAAGGTCGAGCAATTCGGGAATGAGATTCGTCAGGCGGATAAATCGATGCACCTGATTGCGACTATCTCCCGCTTCTTGCCCAACGATATCAAGTGCCTGCAACTTCATCCCAACTTGGGATGAAGTTAAATCCGACCTAGCACCTTGATTTTTTAGTGCATCCAGCTTCATTTTATAGGCAAAAGTCCTCTCGCTGGGCAGGATGTGTTCACGCTGTAAATTGGAATCCACCATTAATATCACAGCCGCATCGTCCGACATCTGCCGCACAATGACCGGCAGGGTGTCCAGCCCGGCAAGTTTGGCCGCATACTGGCGGCGGTGCCCGGAGATGATCTCGTAGCCACCCTCTGGGCGTGGTCGGGCGATCAGCGGAGCCAGCACACCGTACTGTGCGATGCTTTCCACCGTCCGGGTCATGGCTTCATCGTCCAGCACCTTGAAGGGGTGGTTGGTGAAGGGGTGCAGCGCATCAATGGGAATCTGCTGTACCTGCTCCCGTTGTTCCTCCTGTCGGTTTTCTTCGGTGGAGAACAGGTCATCTAGCCCTTTCAGAGCTAAGTTTCCGCTGTCGATCGGCATCTGCCAGCACCTCCTTTGCAAGAGATTTGTAGGCTTCTGCCACCTTGCCCTTGGGGTCATAGGCAAAGATGCTTTTGCCTGCCGCACTGATTTCAGCCGCTCGGACAGACCGTGGGATGGTCTGCTCAAACACCTTCAGGTGCTTTCCGTATGCCTGCCGGATCAGATTGCTGATCTGTTTTCCGTAGTTGGTGCGGCTGTCGGTCATAGTCAGCAGAATACCCTCGATTTTCAGTTTCGGGTTGATCTGCCGCCGGACCTTCTGCACCGTCTGCAAAAGCTGTTCCAGACCCTTTGCGGACAGGTACTGCGCCTGCACAGGAATCAAAGCAGCGTCTGCCGCAGCCAGTGCGTTGATGGTGAGCATCCCCAGCGAGGGCATACAGTCCAGTAGAATAAAATCGTACTCCCGTTTGGCACTGTCCAGCACCTGTTTCAGCATCTTTTCCCGGTTCATGCTGTTCACCAGAGCCACTTCCAGCCCTGCCAGTTCGATGTTCGCCGGAATCAAATCAACGCCCTCCGCGTGATGTAAAATGCCCTCACCGGGCTGGATGGGCTGGTCGTTCATGGCTTTTGCCATCAGGGTGGAGAGGGTGGTAGGCAGTTCATCGGGCTGCTGCCAGCCCATGCTAATCGTCAAAGACCCCTGTGGGTCGGTGTCCACCAGCAGGACTTTTTTGCCCTCCATTGCCAGCCCGATGCCTAGATTTTCACAGGTAGTGCTTTTCCCCACACCACCTTTTTGATTGGTGACTGCGATAATCGTAGCTTTCTTTGCGATAACATCACCTCCCCGGAGAACCGCGCGCAAAGTCGTGGTTCGTTTTGTTCTGATAGTAGAGGTTCATGGTGGTTGGCGCATTGTAGAGCATCGCCAGCAAATACTGCTTCACGTTCCGCACCGGGGCGGTGTTTTCTGCAAGAGAATCCAGCACAAAGCGGATGTGGTCGGCATTCAGCTTTTTCAGCCGACTGCGTACCACCTCGGCAGGCTTGTCATCTCCGGCGTTTCCGTTCAACAAGTCCAGCGTTTTCCAGCTCCCGGAATAAAATTTTGGGCACCCGGAAATACGAGAACATCTCGCCCGACTGCCCATAGAAATAGTCAAACATTCTGTTTCCTCCTTTTTTGACCGTTTACATCCTTGACACCTCCGTTCCATTTGTGATGAAATATGTATGACTATCGTTATTTTTCTTTACAAAGATGGCTTGTCATACTACAATCGCCGCATCTACGGCCACCAGACAACTGGAAAGGAGTATCTCATGGCCAAAACTGCCGACACCATTGCAATTTATTCCCGCAAGTCCCGCTACACCGGCAAGGGCGAGAGCATCGGAAATCAGATCGACCTCTGCCGCGAATATATCCGCACCCACTACGGCGATGCCGCAGCACAGCAAGCGGTCGCCTTTGAGGACGAGGGCTTTTCCGGCGGCAACCTGAACCGCCCGGACTTCAAAAAGATGATGACCGCCGCCAAAGAGCGGAAGATCCGTGCCATCGTGGTCTATCGTCTGGACCGCATCAGCCGCAACAAACGAGGCGCTGCTGACCGGTCTGCTGTGGTGCTCCTGCGGCAGCCGGATGTACCCCAAGGTCACCGGGCGCAAAACCGCAGAAGGACGGGTGGTTTTTCCCTATATGTGCAAGTTGAAGGAGCGCAGCCACCTGGAGCTTTGCAGCGTGTCCAACGCCAACGGCAATCTGTTGGATGCCGCCATCTGTGAACAGGTCAAGCACCTTGCCGACCATTCCAGCGACTTTATGAAGCAGTTGGAAAAGGCACGGTCCGCCCATGCGGGCAATCGCTCCGAGTGTGAGACCAAGCTTTCTGCACTGCGCAAGGAGCAAGCCGAGACGCAGCGGAAGATCACCGCCTTGATTGATTCGCTGACAGATTTCGGCGACAGTACCGCCGCAGTCCACCTGAAAAAGCGCATTGAGGAGCTGAACGGTCAGGATGCCGCCCTGAGCTCCCGCATCCGGGAACTGGAAAGCCTTACAGACGAGGGCGTTCTGGCAGGGATGGAATTTGACCTGATGCGTCAACTGCTGACTGTGTTCCATGACAACATCGACGACATGACCGTGACCCAGAAACGTGCCGCCATCCGCACGGTGGCGCGCAAGGTGGTGTGGGACGGCAAGGTGGCTCATGTGGTTCTCTTCGGCTCACCGGAGGATGAGATCGACTGGACCACCTTCCCGGTAGACCCGGAAGAGGACGAGAACGCCCCCGAAAGTGGTGGAGATGGTTCCGATTCTCCCTCCGGCGTTCGTTCGGGTGAGGATAGCATTTTCAATGCAGCGGCTCGCATAGGTCGAGAACCGTGCCTTCCGGGTAGAGTCGAAGGTGTCCACCGCCTTCATCAGGCCGATGGTCCCGATGGAGATCAGGTCTTCCTGGTCACTGGGCTGGGCGTAGTATTTTTTCGCCACATGCACCACCAGCCGCAGATTGTGCCGGATGAGCGTTTCCCGCGCCGTGGGGTCGCCCGCCCGCAGGGCCGCAAAGGTCTCGACCTCTCAGTTTCAGCTTACAACAAAAAATGAGATAGGCCCCCTTTCGGGGAAGTCTATCTCATTTTGATCTTGTCAATATCAGTTGACAGATATTGGCTCTTTGAGTTCCCTGTGTCAACTTTTATTGTACAACACCACTTTTCAACGGCCTGGTTCCATGTTACAATAAGAAAAAACGAAATCGGGTGATCTTTTGGAATTTTATGGCACCATCGGCCCCGCCTGTGCCCAGCCGGAGACCTTGCAGCGCATGGTGGAAGCTGGCATGACGGGCATCCGCATGAACCTTTCCCACGGGCCCCTTTCGGCCCACAAAGACTGGCTGGACATGATCCACGCCGTGGGCATCCCCCAGCTGCTCATCGACCTGCAGGGGCCGGAGCTGCGCATCGGCACACTGGCCCAGCCCCTTGTGCTGGAACCGGGGCAGAGCCTCCGGCTGGGGCAAGGGGGTGTTCCCTGCCCGGCGGCGCTGGTGCAGGCGGCCCGGCCGGGCCAGAACCTCCTGCTGGACGACGGCAGGCTCCTTGTGCAGGTTGCCGGAGCCGACGGCGCGGCCCTGCAGTGTACCGTGGTGCGGGGCGGCACTCTGCAAAGCCGCAAAAGCCTTGCGGCACCGGGGCTGGCGGTAGCCTCCCCCACGTTGACGGAGGCAGACCTGCAAAACCTGCAGCTGGCGGGAGCCTGCGGCGTTACCGGGGTGATGCTGCCCTTCGTGCGGGGGGCCGAGGACATCCGCACCCTGCGCCAGGCGCTGGAACAGGCCGGGGCCGGGCAGATCCGCATTTTTGCCAAGATCGAGAACCTTGCGGGGGTGCAGGCCCTGCCGGAGTTCCTGCCTCTTGTGGATGAAGTGGTCATTGCCCGCGGGGACCTCGGCAACGCCATGCCCCTGTGGGAACTGCCCCGGTGCCAGAAACAGCTTTCGGCGGTCTGCCGGTCTGCCGGGGTGCCCTTTATGGTGGTGACCCAGATGCTGGACAGTATGTGCAGCCGGGCGGTACCCACCCGCGCTGAGGTCAGCGACATCTACAACGCCGTGTCAGACGGTGCTTCCAGCGTGATGCTCACCGGGGAGACTGCCGCGGGGCAATACCCGGTGGAGGCCATGGATTATCTTGTGCGCACTGCCCGCACTGCCTTGGAATAACCAGGATGAAACGGTTGTTTTCTACGGTGATTCTTGCAAAGATTATACCGCATTCGCCACCAGGGTGGCAATGAGCCAGCCGCCTGCTTTTTACACAAACGGATTGTAGAACCGCCCGAACCGGATGGTCACGGTGAGGCTGAGGAGCAGCAGGAGCACCCCGACACCCAGCGCGATGAGATCGCAGCGGACGAAAGGCCGCTGGGTATACCAGGTGCGCTTGTTCATTTTGCCAAAGCCGCGCAGCTCCATCGCGTTGGAGATGGTGTCGATGCGGTTCAGGCTGGTCAGGATGAGCGGCAGCAGGATGTTGACGGAGTTTTTGAGCCGCTTGAAGAAGGGTTCCTTTCTGCCAAGCTCCACGCCGCGGGCCTGCTGGGCCTGGCTGATGCTGTGGTAGTCGCGCTGGATGTCCGGAATGTACCGCAGCGCAATGGCCACCGAGTAGCCCACCTTGTACGAAATGCCGATGCTGTTCAGGCTGGCCGCAAACTCGCTGGGGTCGGTGGCCGAGATGAACAGGATGGCCACGGGCAGGGCCACGAAATACTTGAGCGAGATGTTGCACAGATAGAACAGCTGCTCGGCCGTCAGGTCATACCGCCAGAACAGGTGGCAGAGCACCGTGCGGGTGCCGTACAGCGTCGTGCCCTGGTCGGGGTCGAACAGGAAGATGAACAGGTTGTTCAGCAGCAGGAACACCAGCATGAACACCAGCATGAACCGCACCTCGCGGAACCTGATCCGGCTCAGCTTGAACGCGGCTAGGCTGACCGCCAGCAGCACCAGCAGAACCCAGGTGTTGTAGGTGATCATGCTGGCAAAGGTGAACAGCAGAAAGAACGCCAGCTTGGTGGTGCCGGTGAGCTTGTGAACGACGCTCTCCCGCGGGAGATAATTCAAAACAGTTTTAGCGGCCATGTTCCCGCACCTCCCGGTCCTGCGCGATGAAGCGCTCCACAAATTCCTGCGCGGGCGCAATGCCGCAGCGGTTGGCCAGCGTGTAGAGGCTTGTCTCCTTCAGTGCGGCCTGCCGGATGAGGGCGGGGTCGCACAGAACGCCCGCCGGGCTGCGGTCCGCAATGAGTACACCGTCGCAGAAGACCAGCGCCCGCTGGGTGTATTCGAGCATCAGGTGCATGTCGTGGGTGATCATCACGACCGTGACGCCCTGGGCGTTCAGCCCCCGCAGGAACTCCATGATGTCGGTGTAGTGGCGGAAATCCTGGCCCGCCGTAGGCTCGTCCAGCAGGATGAGCTCCGGGTCCAGCGCCAGTACGCTTGCGATGGTGACACGCTTTTTCTGGCCGAAGCTCAGCGCCGACACCGGCCAGTTCCGGAAAGGATACAGCCCGCAGATCTTGAGCGTCTGCTCCACCTTTTCCCGGATCTGCGCTTCGGTCAGGCCGGAGCGCTGCAGGCCCAGTGCCACTTCGTCGTAGATCATGGTCTTGGAGATCATCTGGTTGGGGTTCTGCATCACATAGCCGATGTGCTGGGCACGGCGGCGGATGTTCTCCTCGGCCAGCGATCTGCCGTTGAGGAAGATCGCGCCCGCATCCGGCGTCTCGAAGCCGCAGATGAGCTTGGACAGCGTGGATTTGCCCGCGCCGTTCCGGCCCACGATGCTGACCATCTCCCCTTTGCCGATGGAGAACCGGACATTCTTCAGGGTCGCCTGCCCCTTCTGGTAACCAAAGCACAGGTCCCGCACTTCCAGCAGCGGTTCCGGGGCCGGGGCAGCTTCCGGCTGCGGATAGGCGGTGAACCAGTTCCGCAGGGCCGTGGTGTCGGCTTCGTTCAGGACGAGGCTATCCACATGCGACGGGTGCTTTTCCGGGGTGATGTCCACGCCCGCATAGCGCAGAGCGGTCAGGTAGAGCGGCTCCCGGATGCCGTTTTCGGTCAGCAGGGAGGTGGAAAGCAGCTCGTCCGGGCGGAGGTCGGCCAGAATTCTGCCCTCGTTCACGAGGACGATGCGGTCCACGCTCCGCCAGAGGACGTCCTCCAGCCGATGCTCGATGATGAGCACAGTGGTGTCGGTCTTTTTCTGGATCTCGTCGATGAGCTCCATGGTCTGCTTGCCGGTGGCCGGGTCCAGGTTGGCCAGCGGCTCGTCGAAGAGCAGGATCCTGACCTGATCCACCATAACGCCCGCCAGACTGACCCGCTGCTTCTGCCCGCCGGAAAGCTCATGCGGTGCATAGCCGAGGTGGTTCTCGATGCCCACCAGCTCCGCAGCGCGGCGGGTGATGGTGTGCATCTCCTCCTGCGGCATACAGCTGTTTTCCAGCGCAAAGGCGATGTCCTCGCCCACGGTCAGGCCAATGAACTGGCCATCCGGGTCCTGCAATACCGTGCCCACATGGGCCGACAGCTCAAAGATGCTGCTGTGCGGCGCATCCACGCCGTCCACG
The DNA here is from genome assembly GCF_003478405.1 of Faecalibacterium sp. AF28-13AC. Classification (NCBI taxonomy): domain Bacteria; kingdom Bacillati; phylum Bacillota; class Clostridia; order Eubacteriales; family Oscillospiraceae; genus Faecalibacterium; species Faecalibacterium sp. AF28-13AC. The sequence goes on from NZ_QUFG01000003.1 coordinate 129,558, forward strand.
GTCAGGGTGCCGGTGCACACGCCGGGGTTCGAAAAGGGGTTCAGGCCGTTGATGCAGCCCGCCAGCGTGCTTTTGCCGCTGCCGGACGGGCCTGCGATGAGCACACGCTCCCCCGGATAGATGTCCAGGTCGATGCCGGTCAGCGTGGGACGCTTCTGGGCGCGGTACTGGAACGAGAAATCTCGGAACGAGATGATGGGTTCGTTACGTTCTGCCATGGGCAAATTACCTCAGCTGTTCAAACAAAAAGCCTTTCCTCCGGCGGATGGCCGAGGGAAAGGCTGCGGGTTCCATCCAGGATCGCTCCGGCCGGGATCACTCCTGGTCGAGAGAGCCCTTCTTGGCGATGGTCCTGGTGTAGGCCAGCACCAGCAGGCCGCCCACCACCACAGCGGTGATGATGTTGGACACAGCGGCAAAGGCACCCTGTGCAAAGACCTTCTTGGCCGGCTCGGCGTAGATCAGGATATCCAGCACCGGGGCCACCACGACCCAGGCCAGCAGATGGGCTGCGATGTTGGCGACCGTAAAGGCGGCCATCTTCTTTTTGCCGAACTCGCCCTCCTGCAGGTCCAGCTTTTTGGCGAACAGGCCCACCACAACGCCCACGAAGGCCGAAGCGATGACCCAGCTCCACCACGGGCTGCCGCCCCAGGACAGGTCGATCAAGGTGTGGCCGATGAAGCCGATCAGACCGCCGGCCACCGGGCCGTACATCGCGGCCAGCAGGGCCAGAACGGCGTACTGCAGGCTGATGTTGGTGTTGGGCACCGGGCTGGGAATGGCCACGAACCGGCCCAGAACAAAGAACAGGGCTGCGCCGATGCCGACGGCGACCACTGTTTTGATGCCGTTGTTATTTTTCATATTCTTTCGCTCCTCTTTTTTTGCACCGCAGTGTGCGGCATTTTTTCAAGGCATTGTCAGTATACGACAAGCCGGGAACCCTTGTCAATGGACAAACGGCTCTCTTTGCAGAAAAACCGCCGGTTTTGCCGTTTCAGCGGGAGCTTTGGGGCTGCGGCACCAGTTTGCAGACCAGCTGGACCATCACCGGCGTCAGCGGGAGCCACACCAGTGTGCACAGCAGGTTGAACAGGGTGTGGGCATTGGCGATCTGCCGCGCCAGCACTTCCAGCTCCGGCCCCTTGGGCGAGACGGCCTCCACCAGTCTTGTCATCCAGGGCAGGGCCAGCAGGCAGACCACGCTGCCCGACAGGTTGAAGCAGCAGTGCGCTGCCGCCGTCCGCCGGGCATCCGTAGGCTGACCCACCGCCGCCAGCACCGCCGTGATGGTCGTGCCGATGTTGTCCCCCAGCAAAATGGGCAGGGCACCGGCCAGCCCCAGCACACTGTGGATACCGTCCGGCCCGGCCTGCTGCGCGGCCCGCTGCAGCACCGCGATGGTGGCCGAGCTGCTCTGCACCACCAGCGTCATCCCGGTGCCCAGCAGCAGCCCCAGCAGCGGCGTATGCCGCACCTGCGTCATCCAGCGGAGGAAGACCGGGTGTTCGGCCAGCGGAGCCATCGCGCCGGACAAAACTTCGATGCCGTCGAACAGCAGGCCGAACGAAAACACCGCCAGCCCCAGCTGCCGCGTCCGCTCCCGCCGGGCCAGCAGCCAGACCAGCACCCCCGCAAACAGGATGGGGAACACCCAGTCCGCCAGCCGGAACGCCACCAGCTGGGCCGTCATGGTGGTGCCCACATTGGCCCCGAACACCACAGCCACGGCCTGCGGCAGCTCCATCAGCCCGGCGCTGACGAACCCGATGACCATCACCGTGGTGGCCGAGCTGCTTTGCAGCACCGCTGTGACCAGAAGCCCCGCCAGCGCCCCGGTGAGCGGTGTGCGGGTGACGCGGCGCAGGAATCCCCGCATCCGCTCCCCTGCCGCCTGCTGCAACGCCCGGCTCATGTTCTCCATCCCAAACAAAAACAGCGCCAGTCCACCGGCCAGCCCGAATGCTGCCCGAACGCCTTCCCCCATGTGTCGTCCTCCTCTCGGTGTGGATAACACAAAAATACTCGCCTTCCGGTGGGAAAGCGAGTACATTTTGCAAGGGAGCCGGTCATTTGTCCGTCCGGACACAGCGCATACCGCGCCTGTCCGCCTGTGGTGCAGGGAAACAGCTCTCTGCAGGTCCTGCTCTTTTTTGGGGGGCGTTCTTAGTTCGTGCCGGTCAGCTTGAATTTGTTCAGGGTCTGGATGGTGGTCACGATGACATTGACGTTGTTGACGATGGAGCTGCCGGCAGAGAAGATGCGGGCGACGTAGTTGAACAGGGTGCCAACGTTCAGGAAGATCTTCCAGGCCCCGGTATCGGTGATCGAGCCACCGTTCAGGTAGACCATCTCGTTCTCGTCGATCGCGGCAAAAGCAGCGGGCATCTTGATTTCGTTCATAACAGGGATTCCTCTCTTTCAAACATTCGATTCGTTTTTGTGTTTCAGCAATGCAGGCCGACTCAGCCGTGCATCGCAACCAGTGTCACGACCAGGACCGTCGTTCCGACGATCAGGATCTCGCCCAGGTGGTCCTCCAGCCGGAAGGTGCTGGCAGGCTGTTCGGTTGCCTCCGGCTCCGGCTTTGCGGTGGACTCGCCCGACACAGGCGTCCAGTGGGCATACAGGGTCTGCCCATCTTCCTGGAACTCGTACTCCGCCGGCTTGATCTTATCGCCGCCCACAAGATCCGTATACCAGCCATCGAAGAGGTAGCCTTCCATGGTGGGGGTGGGCAGTCTGGAAGTCCGGTAGACCTCCGTGCCGTCCAAAGTTTTGATGCGGTAGACGAAGACGTACTCCGGGGTGCCGATGCCGCCCTGCCGCTCCAGATAGATGGTGTAATAGTTGGGGTTGTCCGCAAATGCCAGCGGCGTCACGCAGCAGAACATTGCCAGCGTCACCACACCGAGCATCAGCCGCTTCAGGAATTGCTTCATCGTTGCTGCCTCACTTTCCAGTCTTGCCGGTGCCGGGCAGACTTTCTCTATATAGGTTATACGATAAACACAGCATTTTGTCAATCGGAACTGCGCAATTTTCGCATTTTCATGTTTTCCGAAACCGCAGCCCCCGCACCGTGCTGCGGCATCAGGGCGCTGCGAGCAGGGAAACCACGGCACCAGCGCAGGGTCTTCGGCAGAATGCCGCCTGCCAGGTGATGTGTTCCGGCTCCACCGGTTCAAAATAGCAGGAGGAACACGCCGCAGCCACACCTTCTGCCTCATCTGCACTCCCGCGCACCGTGCAGAACACCGCCGTCGGGCCGTCGGCCCCGCCAATGACAGCGATGGCCGCATCCCCTTCCCCCTGCGGTTCCAGTCCATACTTCTTTTCCAACGCTGCCCGTTCGGGCGGCAGATTCCGGGGTCGGCGGCGCGGGTGGTCCCCCTCAGCGCAGTCGGAGAGGAAGAAATTTTCGGCAGCCGGGGTCAGGCGGTAGGTCATCATACAGAAGCGGTTGGGCCACTCCCAGCCATCACAGTCCGGAAGTTCCAGCGTTTCCGACCGGACATCCAATGCAGTCAGCTGATAGGTCTGTGCGTTTCCCGGTTCGTGCAGCGTCACCGACCCGCCCACCGCAGGGGTCCGAAACCGTTCCGCCGGGTGTTGTTCCAGTTCCGCTTCCAGCCGCACCTCCAGGACACGGAAGCGCTTCGGGCAGCTCTTCCGGCTCCGGGTCGCCCAAGGGTAGCTTTCCCGCCAGAACTTCCAGACCGTCGTTTCATCCAGCCCATAATGCCGCAGGAACGCTGCGACTGTATCATCGCCGGCCATCTCTCCCGGAAGATAACCCACCCCGCAGCCATCTCTGGAATGCAGCCGCATCCCATTCAGTTCCAGCTCCGCGCAGAACCCCACATTCAACGGATTTTCCTGTTCCATCTGCTGTTCCTCGGCTCTGGTCAGGGTGCGGCTGCATTCGCCGTCTTCGGTCAGGCCCCATTTTTCCATATAGGCCCGCAGTTCTTCCTGCGGCACCTCCATCGCAAAGTCCACGACCAATCCCTGTCGGCACCGGTAGACCGCCGGAATGCGCCACTTGTATCCATGCCATTCAAATTCGCGGTCTACGCGCAGTTCCTCGCCGGGGTCGTTTCCCTCCTGTGTTCCCCAGAAATTTTTCCCAAAGCAGACCTTCCAGCGGCGGTGTTCGTGTCTCATGGCAGTTGTCCCCTTCCGTTTTTCTCTATTTTAACACCATTTCATCGGCCCCGCAATTTCTTTGCGAATTTTTGCCGGCTCCCAGCCGCCTGCCCCTACACAAACGGCGGCGGTTGTGCTATGATAAGGCTGAAAAATCGGTTTGGCACTGCCAACCCACGAAGAAGGTGTCGTTCATGTCTGATCTGCTTGAGACCCTGCGGCAGGAGGGCGTCGATCCTGCGCTGCTCGCCGCTGTGGAAGAATACCGCGCAGCCCACCCGCTGGCCGAGGCGCTGCGCCCCCGCATCCCGGTGTCGGCTTTTACCTATTATGGTAAGGACGTCTGGGAGCAGGCTCTGGCCGCGCTGCTCTGCGGCGAGAACCTGCTGCTGGCAGGCGGCAAGGCCACCGGCAAAAACGTGCTGGCCGAGAACCTCTCCGCCGCCTTCGGCCGCCCTGCGTGGGACATCTCGTTCCATGTGAACATGGACGCTGCCTCCCTCATCGGCATGGATACGTTTGAGGGCGGCGCGGTCAAGTTCCGGCCCGGCCCGGTCTACCGCTGCGCCCAGTGCGGCGGGTTTGGCGTGCTGGACGAGATCAACATGGCCAAAAACGAGGCGCTGGCCGTCCTCCACGCCGTGCTGGACTTCCGCCGCGCCATCGACGTGCCCGGCTATGAGCGTATCCCGCTGGCCGAGGAGACCCGCTTCATCGCCACAATGAACTACGGTTATGCGGGCACCCGTGAGCTGAACGAGGCGCTGACGTCCCGCTTTGTGGTTATCCAGATGCCCACCATCACACAGGACAACCTCGAAAAGCTGCTCCGTGCCCAGTTCCCCGACCTGCAAGCAAACTATGTCCACCAGTTCGCCCTGCTCTTCCTCGACCTGCAAAAAAAGTGCGACAGCGCGGAGATCTCCACCAAGGCGCTCGATCTGCGCGGGATGCTGGATGCGCTGCGGCTGATCCGCCGGGGCGTCCCGGCCGGGGCCGCGCTGGATATGGGCATCACCAACAAAGCCTTTGATTCCTACGAGCAGGGGCTGATCCGGGACGTCATCGCCGCCCGCATCCCGGCGCAGCTCACTGCCGCAAAGCTGTTCCGCTGATGGAAGCGCAGAGCTACACCGCCGAACAGCGGCGCGCAGCCAATCAGGTCTGGGCGGCAGCCGGTGCCTATGGGTTTGAGCCGCTGTTCCTTGCACACAACACCGACGGCACGATCGATTTTTACATGAACTGCATCGTGGGCCTGGTGCACAAATATTACGGCGACGATCTCATCCGGAGCCTGTTCGGGCTTTGGGATGGCGACATCCGGGAGGCCGAACTCGACGACCTGACCTGGCTCTACCTCGAAAGCGCAGCCTATGCGCTGGAGCTGCCCCGCCGCCCGGTGCTGGCCGAGCTGCGCCGCGCCCATGCGGACTACTTTTTCGGCATCCAGTACAAGCTCTCCCGGCAGGAGTGGATGGCCAAAAACCAGCTCGTCTACACCATGCAGGCAGACCGCTGGCGCACCGTGCAGGGCCGCCGCCCGCCGGTGATGACCCCTTACGAAGCCGACCTTGCCGCCGCGCTGGCCCCGCAGACGCCGCCGGAACCGGCTGCGCTGAAACCGGCCCTGCTGGCCCTCTTTGCCCGCGCGAAGCTGTTTGACGGCACCGTACACAAAAAGGCCGCGCTCCACCTGCATCTCGAAGGGCTTCTGGCTTCGCTTGCCACCAAAACGCTCCCCACCCAGATGATCAAGACCGACCGCGTCATGGTCGAGCACTCCAGCGCGGTGGATGCCGCAGGCAGCGGCGGGCTGACGGTGGACAAGCGGCTGGCCCGCATCACCCTCCGGCAGAACGCCGCCGAAGACCGCGCCTACATCGAGAGCTGTTTCGGGCGCTCCCTCTACCCGCCGGAACGGCTGCGCAAGGCCGAGCAGGAGCTTTGCACCGGCGATCATCTGGGGTGCCATCTCTGGTTCGCCGCCGGTGTCCCCAGCCCCGAACAGGCCCCCACCCCGGAGGCAAAGCATCTGGCCGAACAGGCGCAGCTGCAGGCCGACCGGAACCGCGCCTACTACGCCAAGAACCGGGAGCTGCACCGCAGCGTCGTGCTGCGGCTGACCGAACAGATCCGCAACTGCATCCTCGTGCACCAGCAGCCCCATGCGCGGGTGGCTCGCAGCGGCAGTCTGGACCCCGTGCGGGTCTGGCGGGCCCCTGTGCTGGACGACGCCCGCGTCTTCCGCTGCGCTGAGGAGGAGAACCAGCCCGCCTTCACCGTAGACCTGCTGCTGGATGCGTCGGCCTCCCGCCTGCACTGTCAAGAGGTCATCGCGGCGCAGGGCGTCATCCTTGCCGAGAGCCTGACCGCCTGCGGCATCCCTGTGCGGGTCAGCTGCTTTTCCAGCCTGCGAGGCTATACGGTCCTGCGGGTGCTCAAAGGCTTTTCGGACAAGAACCTACAAAACATCCACCAGTATTTCGCCTCCGGCTGGAACCGCGACGGCCTGGCCCTGCGGGCTGCGGGCGATCTGTTGGACTTTGCGCCCGGCCCCGCGCCGCGTCATCTGCTCATCCTGCTGACGGACGCCTCCCCCAACGACAGCCGCCGTGTGCCGCCCTCTTCGGAGAACCCGCTGGGGCACGACTACGGCGGAGCTTTCGGTGTGGACGATGCCGCTGCCGAGGTGCGCACCCTTCGCCGCAAGGGGCTGCGGGTCTCCGCTGTCTTCATGGGCGAAGACCGTTCCATCCCTGATGCCGAGCGCATCTATGGCAAAGATCTGGCCCGCATCCGCGGCATGGACCAGCTGGCCCGCGCGGCCGGGCAGCTCATCCAGAACGAGATCCGCGAGCTGGGCGATTGACTCCTCGCACCAAAAGACCGGGACTGCATGTTTGCGGCCCCGGTCTTTTGGTTACAACCATAGTGTTTGTCTTTTCCCCCAATGTGCAAAAATATTTTTGCAATCTTCAAACTTTTAGTTGTAATTCGTGACAACTTATGCTATAATACAGCCAGAAAAGAACGAATCAATGGTTGTACGAGGAAGGAGACCCGCTATGGATGCCAATCGTTACTTTGAGCAGATGCACCAGGTCATGTCCGCACAGAAGCGCGATTTCTCGTTGATTTTGAGCGTAAAGGTGCAGGACCTTGGCGGCGCGGATGCTTACATCGAGCTGCGCCGGAACGCATCCGGCCGCGCACGGGTCTTCTATTCCACCATGGGCCGCCGCAACCTCAACTTCCAGTTGTTCCGCAAGGGCTGGCAGTTGTGCCACAACGCATCCGGCGAAATGACCGGCCGTTTCCCCACCAAAGCGGACGCCCTGCTGGACGCAGCGGACTTTTCCGCCTGCATCCGGGACGATGCCTTTGACCCGGCCCGCACGGAATTTCTCGTGAACCAGCTCCGGCGTCTTTCGGACACCTCCTGCCCTTCCCTGCCGCAGTCGGCCCGCGAAGGGGCGCTCATCACCGTGGACAGCTTTGTGGGCCGCGGCGGGCACTGGTGCTATTGGAGCACACAGGCTGCTGACTGCCTGCCTCTCGCCGCGCTGCTCTGCTGGCTGGGTGATTTTCTGGCCGGGAGCGAGCGCCGCACCCTGCAAAACTGCCCGCAGGCCATGGAGCTGGCCGCGCAGTGGCAGGTGGAGCTTTGCTCGCCCTTCACCCGCCCGGCGGACGCCGTCCGTTCTCCGGCCCAGCGCCCGGCCCCGCGCCGCGCCGCCCCTGCCGCGCAGAACCCCCACTGGCAGAGCATCCTGGCGGTGCTGGCCACCGTATGACAAAAGTGCCCCGCCCTCTGGTTTTCCAGAGAGCGGGGCACTTTTTCAATATTCGATCCCCTGCCGGGCGGCGATGCCCTTCTGGTAAGGGTGGCGGCAGCACTTCATCTCGGTGCTGTAATCCGCCGCATCCAGCATCCACTGCGGCGCAGCGTGTGCCGTCAGAACGCATTCCTGCCCATCCGGCCGGTGCAGAACGGCCGACTGAAGCAGCTCTTTGTCCACCATATCCAGTTCCCATGCGGAACCGGCTTCATCCAGAAGAAGCAGATCGGCCGACTCGGCCATGGCAGCCCGGAGGTTCTCATTTTGCAGCGCCCGCGTAGCCGCCTTTTCGGCGTCGTTCATCTGGAAGACGAACTTCTGCCCAGCCTTGCCGCGGTAAACTTTGGCCCCCAGCTGCTCCAACAGCGGGATCTCGCCGCTTTTGCCGCCCTTCAGGAACTGCACGATGACCACACGCTTCCCGCTGCCCAATGCGCGCAGCGCAAGGCCCATGGCGGCTGTGGTCTTGCCCTTTCCATCGCCCCAATAGAGATGCAGCAATCCGCGCTCCATCATGCGTTTTCCTCCGTGTACTGGACGGTTTTCACCACGTGCAGGATGTGTTCCGCCTTCCAGTCGCAGGCGTCCAGCACATAGCCGCCTGCGTTGGGGCCGCACCATGCGTGGAAGGTCTTGTGCGGCACCGCGAACCGCTCCATTGCGGCCATCTGGGTGCCGCCGTGCGCCACGATGACCAGCCGCTCCTCGCCGTCGGCAAGTGCCTTGTCCACCAGAGCGGCAAACGCCGCGCAGACGCGGTCACAGAAATCGCTCTTCCGCTCCCCGTCCGGGTGAGCGCTGGCTTCGTTCTGCCGGACCCACTCCAGATACTCCGGGTCCTGCTCCACACGGACGAACTTCCGCCCCTCGAACCGGCCGAAGTTCATCTCCTTCAGCCCCTCCACCGGCACCAGTTTTGCATCCGGAAAGAGGATCTTTGCCGTCTGTGACGTGCGCTGCAGCGGCGTCACGTAGACGACCTCTGGGGAAAAGTCCGCCCGCCGCAGCTGGGCCGCGCTTTCGGGCGAAAGCGGGATGTCCCGCTGGCCCTGATACCGTTTCTGGGCGTTGTATTCAGTTCTGCCATGGCGCAGCAGATAGATCCACATGGTGTTGTCTCCTTTTTTCATCCTTTTGCCGCCCCATTATAGCCGATTTCCGCAAAAGATACAAGCCGCTCACGGTTCATTCTTCCCCCCGCCTGCCACAGCATTCTTTTTGGTTTGCAATATCCAACCACGCGTATCTGCATGGCATGCCCGTGCGCCTTTTGTCAAGCGCAAAAAGCACCCGCCGCAGGATGTGCAGCAGGTGCCGGAAATTTGACCATTCTTATTCGTACAGGGGGAACGCCTTGGTGAGCGCCAGAACGCGGGCGGAGATGTCGTCCCGCTTCTCGTCATAGTGCCAGATGCAGTCGGCAATGCAGTCGGCGATGATCTTCATCTCTGCCGGGCCCATGCCGCGCGTCGTGACAGCAGGGGTGCCCAGACGGACGCCGGAGGTCACGAAGGGGCTGCGGGTCTCGCCGGGCACGGTGTTCTTGTTGGCCGTGATGTGCACACTGTCGAGGCGGGCTTCCAGCTCCTTGCCGGTGCACTCCTCCTCCCGCAGGTCGAGGAGCATCAGGTGGTTGTCGGTGCCGCCGGACACCAGCTTCACGCCGCGGGCCTGCAGCTCAGCCGCCATGGCCTGTGCATTCTCCACGATCTTGCGCGCATATTCCTTGAATTCCGGCTTCAGTGCCTCCCCGAAGCAGACGGCCTTTGCCGCGATGACATGCTCCAACGGGCCGCCCTGGGTGCCGGGGAAGACGGCGGAATTGATCCGCTTGGCCAGCACCGCGTTGTTGGTCAGGATCAGGCCGCCGCGCGGGCCGCGCAGGGTCTTGTGGGTCGTGGTGGTCACAACATCTGCATAGGGCACCGGGCTCTGGTGATAGCCGCCCGCCACCAGACCGGCGATGTGGGCCATATCGACCATCAGGTAAGCGCCATAGCCGTGGGCGATCTCGGCCAGCTTTTCAAAGTCGATGGCGCGGGGGTAAGCCGACGCGCCCGCCACGATGAGCTTCGGGCGCACCGTTCTGACCTGCTTTTCCAGCGCCGCATAGTCGATGACGCCGTCCTCGTTGACGCCGTAGGAAACAAAGTGGTAGTTCTTGCCGGACATGTTCACCGGCGAACCGTGGGTCAGGTGGCCGCCCTGCGACAGGTCCATGCCCATGACGGTATCGCCGACGTCCAGCAGTGCAAAGTAGACGGCCAGGTTGGCCTGTGCACCGGAGTGCGGCTGCACGTTGGCATACTTGGCCCCGAACAGCTTGCAGGCGCGCTGGATGGCGATGTTCTCCACCTCATCCACATAGGCACAGCCGCCGTAATAGCGCTTGCCCGGCAGACCCTCGGCATACTTGTTGGTCAGCACCGTGCCCATCGCAGCCATCACGGCAGGCGAAACGATGTTCTCGCTGGCGATCAGCTCGATGTTCTCCCGCTGGCGGGCCAGCTCGCGGCCCATCGCCGCAGCCAGCTCCGGGTCAGCCTTGCCCACCAGACCGATGGTATCCATCATTTCATCGTACATTTTTACTACCCCTTTCTGACAGATCGTTCCGGGCAGAGCGGCTCCGAAGTGAGCCTTGCTCCCCTCCTCTTTATGATAACAAAATCAGCCCCGATGCGCAACCATATTTTCGCCTAAGCCCTTGCTTTTTTTGCGGCCAGCGTTTATTATATCTGTATAAAAATCCGTTCCCGCGTTTGTGCAGCTTTTCAGAATCGACCCACACAAACTCCGACGGAAACGAAGGAGGAAACCGCAGATGGATCATTCCCTGCAAAAAGCAGCCCAGCGCAAGGCGGGCATTGCAGCAAGGCGGGCGCTTCCCGCCGCCGCACGTTCTGCCGCAGACGCCGCGCTGTGCCGCCGCATCGCAGCACTGCACTGCTTTCAGAATGCCCGGACGCTCCTTGCCTATGCCGCCTTCGGCGGGGAGGCAGATCTGTCCGCTCTGCTGGCGGAGGCCGTGCAGCAGGGCAAGACCGTCGCCTACCCCATCTGCGGTGCGGGCTTCACCCTGACGGCCGCTGTGCCCGGCCCGGACGGCTGGGAGGTGGGTGCATACGGCATTCGGACCCCCATCCCGGAGCGGGCGCAGCTGCTCCCGCCCGAAGCACTCGACCTGGTGCTGGTGCCCTGCACGGCCTTTGATGCCGCCTGCCGCCGCGTCGGGATGGGAAAAGGCTACTATGACCGCTACCTGCCCCGCTGCCGGAACGCCGTACTGCTTGGCGCTGCCTTTGAGGCGCAGCGGGTGGAGCAGGCCGCTGTGGACGCGCACGACCAGCGGCTGGACGGATTTGTAACAGAGGAGGGGATCTATCGTGGAACTGATGAATTTGAGCTGTGAAGCGTTTTTAGAAGACCTTGCCGGCAGCGCCCCGGCACCGGGCGGCGGCGGGGCCGCAGCTCTGGTGGGTGCCGCCGGTGCCGCCCTTGGCAATATGGTCGGCAGCCTGACCGTTGGCAAGAAAAAATATGCCGCCGTGGAGGCGGACATCCTTGTCCTGAACCGCCGTGCCGCCGCCCTCCGCAAGCGGCTGGAATGGCTGGTACAGGCCGACGCCGACGCCTTTACACCGCTGGCCGCAGCCTACAAGCTGCCCAAAGAGACCCCGGAGCAGCAGGCCCACAAAGCCGCTGTGCTGGAGGCCGCGCTGGAAGGGGCCTGTGCTGTGCCGCTGGAGATCATGTCCGCCTGCTGTGAGGGCATCGCGCTGGCGGCGGAATACGCCGAAAAGGGCAGTGTGATGGCCGTATCGGATGCCGGGTGCGCTGCACTGTTCTGCAAGGCCGCCCTGCAGGCCGCCGGGCTCAATGTCTCCATCAACACCCGGCTGATGGCCGACAACGCCCGCGCCGCCGCCCTGAATGCACAGGCCGACGCCATGCTGGCGGAGTTTGTGCCGCAGGCCGACCGGATCTACGAGAAACTCACACATTCATTGAGGGGGTAATTCTGATGGCAACGATTTTGAAGGGCGCGCCCGTTGTGGCCGCCATGAACGAAGCAAACGCCGCCCGCTGTGCTGCAATGCAGGAAAAGGGCATCGTGCCCACGCTGGCCGTGGTGCGCGTGGGTGCCCGCCCAGACGATCTATCCTACGAAAAAGGCGTCCTGACCCGCTGCGGCAAGGTGGGCGTCGTCGTAAAGCAGTTTCTTCTGCCCGAAGATGCTGCACAGGACGCGCTTCTGGAGGTCATCCGGAAGATCAACGCGGACCCGTCCATCCACGGCTGTCTGCTCTTCCGCCCTCTGCCCAGGCAGTTCGATGACCGCGCCGTCCGCGCGGCGCTGGCCCCGGAAAAGGACATCGACGGCATCACGGACGGTTCGCTGGCTGGTGTGTTCACCAACACCGCCATCGGTTACCCGCCCTGCACCGCGCAGGCCTGTCTGGAGATCCTGAAGTATTATCAGGTGCCGCTCTCTGGTCGGCGGGCCGTGGTCGTGGGCCGCAGCCTCGTGGTCGGCAAGCCCGCCGCCATGATGCTGGACCGTGAAAACGCCACGGTGACGCTCTGCAATTCCCGCACCCAGGATCTGCCCGCCCTCTGCAAAGAGGCCGACATCGTGGTCGTTGCCATGGGGCGGCAGGGCTTTATCGGCAGCGACTGCCTGTGCGAAGGCCAGGTCGTGGTCGATGTGGGCATCCATGTCAACGCAGAGGGCAAGCTCTGCGGCGACGTCCGCTTTGACGAGGCAGAACCCCTCGTCGAGGCCATTACCCCGGTACCCGGCGGCGTGGGCACCGTGACCACCTCCGTGCTGGTCGGCCATGTGGTGGATGCCGCAGAAAAAACGCTGTAACAAACGATAGCAATTCAACTTCTTATAGCAGTTTGCGTTTTTAATGCACAAGCAACACCCGCAAACTGCATATCGCAAAGATGCCGTTTGAATGTTGCGCTCATTTCTTGACTTGCGATAAAATTTGCGATAAACGATTTTTTGAAGGAATGTAATCATGTCGAAAGATGAATATTTGATCACAGATCCACCCCTTAAAGCGCTGACTGTTTTTGCGATGCCGATGATCCTTGGCAGCTTTTTTCAACAAGTATACAATATGGCCGATTCCATAATAGTTGGTCAATTTGTTGGCTCCTCGGCACTTGCGGCTGTTGGTGCTTGTGCTGCACTGACCAATGTTTTTATTTGTGTGGCGCTTGGTGCTGGTGTGGGCGCAGGTGTGCTTGTAAGCCGCTATTTTGGTGCAAGAAATTATGGTAGAATGAAAACCATTGTGTCAACGTCCCTGATCAGCTTTTTGATCTTAAGCATTGTCCTTGGTGTCTTTGGCTTTTGCTTTTCCCATTTCATGATGAGCGGATTACAGACCCCTGCCGATATATTGGAAGAAGCAGCATTGTATCTGCGCGTCTACTTTGTGGGTTTCCCGTTTCTATTCATGTACAACATTCTTTCCACCATGTTCACTTCCATCGGTGAATCCAAAATTCCGTTGGGACTGCTGATATTCTCATCGATCCTGAATATTTTTATGGATCTCTGGATGGTGGCTGGTCTTGGGCTGGGAGTGTTTGGTGCAGCCCTTGCGACCTTGATCGCACAAGGAATTTCTGCCGTGTTTTCGTTTTTGATCTTTCTGTCTCGGATGCGGCAATACAAGAGCTCCTTTCGCAGGTTCGACCGGCAGGAGCTGTATTCCATGCTTCGCATTGCGGTACCATCGGTTTTGCAGCAGTCCACAGTGTCTATCGGTATGATGATCGTGCAGGCAGTGGTAAATCCCTTCGGCACACAGGCACTTGCCGGGTATGCGGCAACGATGCGGGTAGAAAATGTTTTTTCGCTGATCTTCGTATCCATCGGCAATGCAGTTTCGCCGTTTGTATCCCAGAATCTTGGCGCAAAGAAAATTGAGCGCATCAAAAAAGGTTATCATGCTGCACTGGTGTTGGATCTATGCTTTGCAGTTCTTGCTTTCGTGGTCATTGAAACACTGCACACACAGATTTCCTCGTTGTTCTTGGGAAAAGACGGAACCGCGTTGGCCTATCAGGTGTCCGGTGATTATATGAGATGGCTTGGTTACTTTTTCATCTTCATGGGCATCAAGATGGCAACGGATGGCGTTCTTCGCGGACTTGGGATCATGCGGCCGTTTCTTATTGCAAATATGGTAAACCTTGCAATCCGCTTGTCTGTTGCTTTGATTTGTGCACCGCGTTTTGGCATTGCTTTTGTTTGGCTTGCAGTCCCGGCAGGTTGGCTTGCAAACTTTCTTATTTCCTATGCGGCGCTCAGAAGATCGTGGCCAGAGGATAAAGCAGCGGTATCTCAATGATTTCATGCAGTGGAGAGGTGCTTTTCCTGCGTAAATTCAAGGCACGAACGCTGGATGCTCTTCCGAACGCGATCCAATGTGCTTTTCAAATGGGATTGCTATAAAAAGAAACAGAACACGCCCGGCGGTTGTCTCAGCCTGACCGGGCGTGTTCTGTTTTTCAGAATTGCAAACAGGAGGAAACTGGGAGATGACTGTTTATCCACATGTTCCAGTTTGATCACAGAAGATTCCGCCTTTCCCTACTTCATCTCCCTCAAAAGCCTCCTTGCCTTTGCAGGGTACGAAAAAAGGCGCTCGGTGAGTGTTCACCAAGCGCCTTTGCTTTCGATGCTTAAAGTATAGCGTTTTTTCCGTTCGCTTTCAATCTGAAAACTGCAACAACTTTTTCCGCGCAGATTTCCGTGTTTTGTAAAGTTACACAAAGTCAGACCTTTATTTTTGTCGATTACCGGGTCAGCAGAAGAAGCCAGGCCGAAGCCACCGCCTGCAGGATGAGCCAGCGGGCCACCACCTGCTCATCACTCCAGCCCATCCGCTTGCGCACATGGTCATGCAGCGGGGTCAGGGTGTGTTTGAGGATGCTGATGTGTAAAAACCGCTTGAAGCTGATCTTCAGGATGCCCAGGCTGCCGTCCACGATGAAGACCAGCGCTGCCAGCAGGAAGGAGAACGGGTGGCCGCTCTTGAGCGCCAGCACCGCGAGAAAGAAGCCCATGGCGCGGCTGCCCGCGTCCCCCATCAGCAGGGTGGAGGGCTTGGCATTCATCCACAGGTAGGCCAGCAGTGCGCCGATGAAGACGATGGCAGCGGTGCTGTAGTCCCCCAGTTCCTCGCCGTAAGCCAGCAGGAAGGTGCCGATGCTGACCACCGCCAGGCTGGCCGACAGGCCGTCCACACCGTCGGTGCAGTTGACGACGTTGATGCTGGCCCAGATGAGGACGACGATGAGCACGAGGTAGAGCGGATACGGGATGGCAAAGCTCCACTGCAAAAAGTTCACGGTGGTGCTGTTGAAGTTCAGGTAGGTCACACCCGCCACAATGGCGATGACGAGGTCGATGAGGCCTTTTTTGTATTCGTTCCAGGCCACCTCGGAGGCATCGTCAAAATAGCCGGAGAGCATGGAGGCAATGAGCAGCACGGTATAGATGATATACTCGGTGCGCAGCGGAACCACCGCCAGCGTGACCAGCGCGATGCAGAGCACGAAGATGAGGCCGGAGCCGCGGGCCTTGCCTTTGGAAAGCTCGCCGTTCACCGCAAATGCGCGGCCATGGTCGTGGGGGAGCTTCTCCCGGAAGACCGAATCCATCAGCGCCGTCAGCGCAAAAGCCAGCAAAAATCCCAGCGCGTCCACGGTGCGCTGACTGCCCGATAACAGTTGGAGCATACGATTTTCCTCTTTCCCGGAGCCGCACACAGCGCCGCTCCTGTTGTTTCACTCATAGGTAAGGAAAGTGTATCACGCCCGGCTGAAAAAATCAATCTCCTGCGCACAAAACACGCCGGTTTGACATTTTTCATGCTTCCTTATATAATAGGTATACTCTGTCCCCCTGTGCGGGGCATTTTTTATGCGAACAGGAGAAGCCATGACACTTTCACTCGAACAGCTCTCCTCCCGGATGCGCCGGGGGGAGGACATCCCCTTGCGGGAAACAGCGCAGGTCGTGCTGGCGCTGAGCGTCCCTTCCATTTTGCAGCAGATGGTCGTCACCGCCATGGAATACATCGACGCCGCCATGGTGGGCCACATCGGGGCCGAAGCCACGGCCGCCATCGGCATCGTCAGTTCCAGCACCTGGCTGCTCCACGGCATCCTGGTGGGGCTGTACACTGCCTTTTCCATCCAGATCGCGCAGTATCTCGGCGCCGACCGCCAGGCCGACGCACGCGGTGTGCTGCGGCAGGCCATGCTCTTCAACCTCATCCTGGGTCTGGCGGCGGCAGGGTTCGGCATCGGCATCAGCCGCTTTCTGCCCGGCTGGCTGGGCGCTGACCTCTCGCTGCAGGCCAACGCTTCCGCCTACTTTGCCATCTGGTCGGCCGCCCTCCCCTTCACCATGGCCATGGGCATGTACGCCGCCATGCTCCGCGCTACCGGCGACGCCCTGACGCCCGGCCTCATCAGCGTTCTCGTCTGCGGGCTGGACGTCGTGTTCAACTTTTTCCTCATCAACCCCACCCGGACGCTGCCCCTCTTCGGCACCCGCGTCACCGTCTGGGGTGCCGGGCTGGGCGTTCCGGGTGCGGCGCTGGGCACCGCTCTTTCCAACGTGATCGGCGGGCTGCTGGCGCTGACCATCCTGCTGCTGCGGGACGGCCCCCTCTGCATCCGGAAGCCCGGCTCCTGGAAGATCACCCGCGCCTGTCTGCTCAACCTCTGGCGGGTGGGTGCCCCGCTGGCCGCAGAGCGCGCAGCCCTCTCCTCGGCGCAGGTGGTGCTGGTGCGCATCGTGTCGGGGCTGGGCACGGTGGCCATCGCCGCCAACAGCCTCGGCGTCAGTGCCGAGGGACTGTGCTACATGGCCGGTTACGGCATCCAGGACGCCGCCATCGCCCTCATCGGGCAGGCTGTGGGTGCCAACCGGAAGGACATGGCCAAGCGGTTCGCCTGGCTCTGCACCGGCATCGGCATCGGCATCATGGCGCTGTCCGGCATGGGGCTGTGGGTGTTTGCCCCGGCGCTGATGGGCATCTTCACCGCCGACGCCGCCGTCATCGCGCTGGGTGCGCGGGTGCTGCGCATCGAAGCCTTTGCCGAACCGATGTTCGGGGCCAGCATTGTGGCCAGCGGTGCCATGCAGGGCGCGGGCGACAGCACTGCCTGCTTTGTGCTGAACCTCGTCAGCATGTGGGGCATCCGGCTGACGCTGGCATCCTTCTTTGCGCCCCGGTTCGGGCTGGCGGGCGTGTGGGGTTCCATGTGCTGTGAGCTCTGCATCCGCGGCCTGCTCTTCCTCTTCCGCCTTGCCCGCGGCAAGTGGCTGGAAAAAGGAGCCTTAGCTTAAAAAAGACCCTCTCCGGCATTGCGAAGCAATGCCGGAGAGGGTCTTTTCCTTTTTTTACTTTCTGCCGTGCAGGATGGGCGACAGCGGCTTATAGATCACCATGCAGAGCACTGCATCCAGCAGGCCCTTGACCAGCGTGAAGGGCATGTTGAAGATGACGAGGCACTTGATGAGGCTGTCTGCCGAGGGCAGGATGGCCTGGTACATGCCGAGGATGGCTTCCAGCGGCATGTGGTAGAACTGCACATAGGCCGGATAGGTGATGAAGTAGTTGGACGGCACACTGAACACCGCCATGGCCGCTGCACCGATCAGCGCACCGAGGATGGCCGTTTTGCGGCTCTTGCGGTGCTTGTAAATGCAGCCCGCCGTGACCGAGAAGACCGCGCCAAGCATGAAGTTGCACAGCTCGCCGACACACGCGGTGCTGGTGCCCTTGATGACGATGTGGAGCAGGTTCTTCATGAAGCTGATGACGGCGCCGTACACCGGGCCCAGCGCAAACGCACCCAGCAGGGCAGGCAGATCGGAGAAGTCCATCTTGACGAAGGACGGGATGAGCATCGGGATGGGGAACTCGATGAACATCAGGATGAAGGCCACCGCGCTGAGCATGGCGGCTACGGTCAAGTTGTGGGTCGTGTTTTTTTTCATGGTAATTTCCTCCCGTGGGGCGCATGGCCCCGCTCAATTGAACTGGAAAGCCCTTTTCGCGCCGTACCGGAACCGGGAAGACAACCAAAAACGCGCCCTGCCGCAGCAAACACTGCAACAGGGCGCGCAAACAATTCGATTTGTCTGCCGTTTCTTGCATCCGGACTATACCGTTGGCCCCGGAGTCACACCGGGTCAGCACTCTTTGGGAGTGGTCGCGGGCTGTACCGCCAGTGGGGAATCGCACCCCGCCCTGAAACGAACTTTCTGGGCAGAGTATAACGCGCCGGGCTGCACTTGTCAACCCCCAATTTCGGTTGCCCTTTCCGCGCGCTTTATGGTATACTGGGGCGTAATATTTTATTTCCGAGGAGTTTTTGCCATGATCTTTTCCATCCGCGATCTCGCGTTCGAGATTGGTTCCCTCTATCTGGAAGGCTGGCTTGCCCTGGCGGCGCGCTGTGTCTGTGCGCTGCTGCTCTTTGCCGCCGGGGCGCTGGTCTCCCTGCTGCTGCGCAGGAAGCTCTTCCCCATCCTGCAGGCCCGCAGCTGGCATTTTGCCGCCACCCCCATCCTGCTGCGCAGTCTGGAGCGCCCGCTGGAACGGATGGCCGTCTTCACCGGCCTCTACCTTGCGCTGACCAGCCTGCCGTGGGCCATCACCGGCCTGCCCAGATTCCTGCTCGTGGCCTACAAGGTCGTGATGAGCTTTCTGTTCTGCGAGGGTCTGTATCAGGCCTCGGATGTGGCTGACCTGCTGCTAGCCTCCTGCAGCCTGGAGATCCGCTCCAACAAGACCCTGCTCGCCCTGCTGAACACGACCTACAAGGTGCTGGTGGTCGTGCTCGGCGTTGCCACCATCGCGCAGGTCATCGGCTTTCCCATCGGCAGCATCGTCGCCGGTGCCGGTCTTGTCGGTCTGACCATTTCGCTGGCCGCACAGGAGAGCGCCAGCAACCTGTTCGGCGGTCTGGTCATCCTGCTCGACAAGCCCTTCTCGGTGGGCGACTGGATCACCGTGGGCGAGATCGAGGGCGAAGTCATCGATATCAACTTCCGCTCCACCCGCATCCGCGCCATGGACAAAACGGTCAGCATCGTCACCAACAGCAAGATCTGTTCTTCCACGGTGCAGAACGCTGCGATGCGCACCATGCGGCCCTATCGGTTCACGCTGGGCGTCACCTACAACACCACCCGCCCCCAGCTGGAAAAGCTGATGGCTGACCTCAAGACCATGCTGGACGAAAGCCCCTACACCCAGAATGGCAGCAACATCGTCCGGCTGACCAGCTTTGGCGATTCCAGCATCAACATTCTGGTTTCCGCCTATCTTCAGACGAACGCCTATGCCGTCTTCCTCGAAGAGCAGAACGACCTGAACCTGAACATCATGGACATCATGCAGGCCGACGGCGTGGACTTCGCCTTCCCCTCCACCAGCGTCTACATCGAAAAATCCGGCTCCTGAGCTGCACCCTTCCGCTCCCTCTCACGAGGGAGTTTTTTGTTTGCGGGAAGATGGAGTTTTCGTGCATCGCACTCACAATGCCACATCCAGCGCCATCATCAGCGCAAAGCCCAGCACCACACTGATGACCCCGGCAGGCTCATCAGCCTCCACGGCTTCGGGGATCATCTCCTGCGCCGTCACGCAGACCATGCACCCGGCGGCAGCGCTCATCAGCCAGGGCAGAGCGGCCTGCACCCAGCCCGCCAGAGCCAGCGCCAGCAGCGCCCCCAGCGGCTCCACCAGCCCGGAGGCCAGCCCTGCCCCGAACGCCCGCTTCCGGCTCTCCCCGTTTTGCAGCAGCGGCAGGCTGACCGCTGCGCCCTCCGGAATGTTCTGCAGCCCGATGCCCAGCGCCAGAGCCAGCGCGCCGCTCATGGCGTCCACCTCCCCGGACAGCGCCAGCGCAGCCGCCAGACCCACCACCATGCCTTCCGGCAGGTTGTGCAGGGTCACGGCCAGCACCATCCGGCCGCAGTGCCCGGCCCCGGCACCTGTCAGCAGCGTCCCCGCCGCCTGTTCCAGCCGCAGCAGGCCCACTGCTCCGATGACCAGCCCCGCCGTGGGCGGGAGCCATGCAGGCAGCGGCCCTTCCTCCGCCCGCTGGATGGCCGGCAGCAGCAGGCTCCACACACTGGCCGCCAGCATGATGCCCGCCGCCATGCCGCAGAGCATCCGCCGCGTCTTCGGCTCCTGCGTCGGCCGCATCAGAAAGACACCGGCCGCCCCCACCGTCGTGCAGCAGGCTGGCAGCAACAGGACCGTCGCCAACAGAAAAAAGATCCCGTTCAAAACGCATTCCCCCTTCCCGCCGTTCTATGCAGGAAAGAGGAATGTGGTGAACGGTCTTCTCTGTTCTGTTTCCCATTATACACTTTTGCCATCCCATAAACCGGATATTCAAACTATGATTCTGCACCATTGGCGCAGCGGCTTTTGTGCGTCCTTCTTTTGCCTGGTTTTGCAGATTTTGTGAAAATGACAGCCTGCTAAAAAAGCCTTGACTTTTGGGCAATATTTCTAACAAATGTGCAGATTTTCCTTTGCGAATGCAATCTTTGCCGAAAAGCCCTTGATTTTTTTGACAAACGGACTAGAATATCATTTTGCAGAACGATCCCGCCTGTGAGGGGTCGGCTGTGAATTTTTTGGATCGTAAGGAGATTTTGGAATATGAAACTCAAGAATGTTGCTGTTGTCGTTGCTGCTCTGGTTCTGGCTGTTGGTATGACTGCCTGCGGCGGCTCTTCTTCCACTGCCGCTTCTTCTACCGCAGAGTCTGCGGCTTCTTCCGTTGCTTCGGTTTCTGCTTCCTCTGAGGCAGCTTCCAGCGAAGCCGCATCCTCTGAAGCTGCATCTTCTGAGGCAGCTTCTTC
This sequence comes from Faecalibacterium sp. AF28-13AC, assembly GCF_003478405.1. Classification (NCBI taxonomy): domain Bacteria; kingdom Bacillati; phylum Bacillota; class Clostridia; order Eubacteriales; family Oscillospiraceae; genus Faecalibacterium; species Faecalibacterium sp. AF28-13AC. The sequence continues at coordinate 150,480 of NZ_QUFG01000003.1, forward strand.
TGAGGCAGCTTCCAGCGAGGCTGCTTCCTCTGTGGCTGCTTCTTCCACTGCCGCCTAAGTTCTGATCTTGTCCCGTTGCAAATAGCAGAATGCCGCCCTGCAGGCTCTCACCTGTGGGGCGGCATTCTGTTTTTTTACTGCCACTTCTCCCGAATGGGTCAGACGCCCCAGAACAGGATACCCAGCCCTGCCGCCAGAACGATCATTCCGATCGGCGAGGGGGCTTTTTTTATTACCTTTTTGTAGGCGAAGTGCACCGCCCACAAAAGGGCAAACACCGCCGCCGACCGGGCCGAAACGGAGACCCCGCCGCCCACGGTCGTGAAGCCCGCCAACGTGGAGAGCGCCATGGTCAGGGCCGTGGCCAGGATCATCGCCACAACGCAGGGCCGCACCCCGGAGAGGAAGGCTTCCACCCCTGCATACTTCATCAGGTTTTGCAGCACCGCTGCGATGAGCAGAATGATGACGAACGAAGGCAGCACCACGCCCAGCGTGGCGAAAAACGCACCCAGCAGCCCTCCTTGCGAGGAGCCGACGAAAGTTGCCATGTTGACAGCCAGCGGGCCGGGGGTGGACTCCGACACTGCGATGAAGCTCAAAAAATCGCTCTCGGTCAGCCAGCCATGCGAAAGCACAGTCTCCCGCACCAGCGAGATCATCCCGTAGCCGCCGCCAAAGGAGAGCGCCCCGATCATGAGAAAGTTCAGGAACAGCTGCACATAGATCATCTTCCCGCACCCGCTTTCTTCACAAGATAGAGCAGCACTCCCGCTGCCCCGCTGAGCAGGATGTAGTAGATGGACGAAAATGACACCGCCGCGACCGAACAGCCCACCATGGCCGCGATGACCGCCGCCAGGATGCAGACGTTGAACGCATTCCGTTCCAGCTGGCGCAGCATCTTCAGCCCCGCTGAGAGGATGAGGTAGATGACGCAGACCTGGATGCCCCGGAACGCATGGGCCACCACCGTCAGGCTCAGAAAGCGGTCAAAAAACAGCGAGATGCAGTAGATGACCACAAAGGACGGGATGCAGACGGCCACCGTGGAAGCTGCCGCTCCGGCGGTGCCGTCGATCTTATAGCCGATGTAGGTGGCGCTGTTCACCGCCACGGGGCCGGGCGTTGACTCGGCGATGGCGACCATATCCAGAAATTCCTCTCTGGACACCCACTGTTTTTCCTCGACGAATTCGTGCTCCAGCAGGGCGACCATGGCATAGCCGCCGCCAAAGGTAAACGCGCCGATCTTCAGGAATGTCCAGAACAGGGTCGAAATTTTTTTCATTTCAGTTCCCTCCCAAAAACAAATCGTTTGATTATTCCACGCCTCCTTACTATATCGCCCTGCCGCCCGCCTGTCAAGAATCACTCCGCCCGCAGAGATTGGATCTCTGTGCAGAAAGCGGCGCAGCTCTTCTCTTTCTTCGCGCGGCATGGTATACTGAACACAGACACCTGATGTTACAGAAAAGAGGTCTTATTTCATGAAAACCGCATTGACCATTGCGGGCAGTGATTCCAGTGGCGGTGCCGGCATCCAGGCCGACATCAAGACCATGGCGGCCAACGGCGTCTTTGCCATGAGTGCCATCACGGCCCTGACCGCACAGAACACCACCGGTGTGACCGGCATCTTTGAGACGACGCCGGAGTTTCTGGCCGCTCAGCTGGACGCCGTGTTCACCGACATCTACCCCGACGCCGTGAAGATCGGCATGGTCTCCTCGGCACCGCTCATCCGCACCATCGCCGAGCGGCTGCGCTTCTATGAGGCAAAGCACATCGTGGTGGACCCGGTGATGGTGGCCACCTCCGGCTCCCGGCTGCTGCGGGACGACGCCATGCAGGCCCTCACGGAGCAGCTGCTCCCGCTGGCAGAGGTCGTCACGCCCAACATCCCGGAGGCCGAGATCCTTTCCGGCCTAGTCATCACCGACGCCGCCGGGATGGAAGCCGCCGCCCGGAAGATCAGCGAGCAGTACGGCTGTTCCGTCCTCTGCAAGGGCGGGCACAAGGTCAACGATGCCGACGACCTGCTCTGGCGGAACGGCAGCGGGAAGTGGTTCCGTGGGGAGCGCATCCACAACCCCAACACCCACGGCACCGGCTGCACCCTGTCCAGCGCCATCGCCTCCAATCTGGCCAAAGGCTATGACCTCGACACCTCGGTCGAGCGGGCCAAGGAATACATTTCCGGCTGTCTGTCCGCCATGCTGGACCTCGGCCGCGGTTCTGGCCCCATGAACCACATGCACAAACTCTTCCTCGATTAAACGGCACGAAGCCCCCATCCCTGCGGTGCAGGGATGGGGGCTTCGGTCTGCGTTATTTTGCCCAGGTGACCGCCTCGTTGCCGGTATAGTCGAACCGGCCGTCGTTCTTTTCTTCCAGCGCCTTGATCATGTGGTAGGTGTATTCGTTGTAAGGCGTCTGGATGCCCAGCTCTGCGCCCATCCGCATCAGGGCACCGGAGAACATGTCGATCTCGGTGTGGCGTCCGGCGTCCAGATCCTGCAATGTGGAGTAACGGGCCGTGGGCGGCACGGCACTGCCCCGCCCGGCAGCGGCATCGGCGATGCGCAGGTCGATGCCTTTGGCCGCTGCAATGGCTTCCAGCTCCCGGCGCAGACCGTCGCTGATGGCCTGCATGTGTACGCTGTCCCGGTAGCAGCCCACGCCCGCGCCCAGGATGGCCTGTGGCAGGTTGTTGCAGACGTTCAGACGGAACTTAGCCCACATCTCTTCCCGGATGTGCTCCGTGACCCGGTAGTGGATGCCGCTCCCCTCGAACAGTTCCACGATGGCCTGCACCCGTTCGCTCTGGAACGGCGCCTCCTGTTCGCCGAAGATGATGCCCAGCGTGGCGTCCGGGTCAAAGTGGAAGCCGTCGGCCTCCTTATGAGACGCCACCTTGATGAGCGAGCGGATGACATGCGCATCCCCCACCTCAGCAGCGATGCGCTCCTCGCTGTCCACGCCGTTCATCAGGCTCATGACCACCGTGTGCGCTCCCACGGCCTTTCGGATGCTGTCCATTGCGCCGGGCAGCGCACCGTATTTCAGGCAGACCACGAGAAAGTCCACCCCGTGGGCCTCCTCCGGTGCCCAGACCTCCGGGCGGTAGGTCCTGCCGTTGATGCCAATGCCGTTTGCCCTCAGCCGCGCGGCGCGTTCGCCCTCGGCCAGCACCCCCAGCCGGATGCCCGGCTTGTCCGCCAGACCCCAGATCACATACGAACCCACGGCACCGGCTCCCAGCACCGCCACAGTTTGCATCTTCATTCTTCGTTCCCCCTCGTTTTGTATTGCGCTTTCATTCTAGCACGAAGCCGCGCCTCTTTGCAAGATGCTGCCCCCGCCGGATGTTCTTTTTGGGGCGGGGCCTGCTCTGTTTTCCTTGCAAAGTGCCGTCCGCTCCTCTATAATAAAATCTCAAGCTGTCGATTTCAAAAAAGGAGAAGCACCATGGAACATTGGCACCGCAGCGGGCAGGCCCTGCTCAACGAAATTTCCACCACCCGGCTCCCCGCCAGCCAGCTGGCCGTCTGGTCTATCGGCCAGTGCGGGTTCATTTTCAAGTACGAGGACACCGTCGTCTGCATTGACCCGGTGCTCAGCGACCTGACCGGCCCCCTTTGCACCGGAGGCACTGCGGGCAGACCTCGTGCTCTGCACCCACGGCCACGCCGACCACATGGCAAAAGATACCCTGCGCGGGCTGACCCGGCATCCCGCCGCCCGGTTCGTTCTGCCCGCCGGGTGCTCTGCCCTCGCCGCCGAATACGGCATCCCGGCAGACCGCATCACAACGGTGCAGGAAGGTTCCATCCTGCCGCTGGGCGGGGTCACCGTCCGGGCCTTTTCCGCCGCCCACCCGGAGCACATTCTGGATGCGGGCGCCCCCGGCATGGCGCTGGGGTATCAGCTTACCTTCGGCGGCTTTACGGTCGTGCACCTGGGCGACACCTACCTGACGCCCCATCTGTATGAAACGCTGCAGGCGCTCCCCCGCCCCGACCTGCTGCTGGCCCCCATCAACGGGCAGGACTTCTTCCGCACCCAGCGCAACTGCATCGGCAATTTGGAAGCCGAGGAGGCCGCTCAGCTGGCCGTCCGGCTGGGCGCGGCCTGCACCATCCCCACCCATTACGACATGGTGCAGGGCAACACCGTGGACCCGCTGCGGTTCGCTGCGGCCCTGCGTCAGCTGGACCCCGCCGCCTGTTTCGCCCTGCCTGCGCTGGGCGAGCGGCTGCTCTTCCAGGCCGCTGCAGGCCGGAAGGACAGCAGTGTTTTCTCCTGCCCGCCGCCGTCCTCGTCCATCCAGCGATAGTCTGTGCTGCGGGTGAGAAGGCTCTGATAGCGCACGCCATCCGGTCTGGCCATCGACGCCAGCAGCCAGTCCACCTCCAGCGGCTGGGCAAACCGCACCGTGCCGCTCAGGGTCACAAACGACTGCCCCTCGATGGTGAACCGCACTGCACAGCCGGTCTGTGTGCGCAGGACTTCCAGCGACGCCGTGTCGGTCCGGAGCGTTTGGGTCGTATTCGCGGCCAGCCGGGCTGCCCGGACGATCTGCTCTGCACGGAGAGTGCAGGGTTCCTGCGGGTCCATCCGCAGGTCGATGAGCGCTTCCACCGTCCGGATGCTGCGGCGTTCCAGCGCCGTCTCCACGGCTTTCCGGGTGGTCTGCCCGCCCCGGTAGAGCACGACGGCCCGGTCGTTCTGCGAGAGGATGACCGCCGGAGCCATTTTACTGCCCACCAGTTCCACGCGGACCACGTCCCGGCTGAAGGCGTTTCCGGCCCCGATGGCAAGCGCCGCTGTGAGCAGCACAGCAGGCACCGCCGCCCGCAGCCGGATGTTCCAATGCCAGGCCAGCCCCAGCAGCGCAGCCAGCAGCAGGCAGACGAGCGCCGCGTAGGCCGTATCAAAATAGATCTGCGCACCCGGCCAGCCGGACACCCACAGGGCCCAGTGGTCGAGCAGGTCCACCAGAACTTCTGCCCCGAACGCCGTGGCCCGGTGCAGCGGCTCCAGCGCCGGGGCCAGCCCGGTGAGTGCTGCCGCCAGCCCCAGCAAGAGGATCGGTTCGACCAGCCAGAGCACGGCCACGCTGGAGACCAGCGCATACAGGCTGGTGCTCAGGCCCCGCAGCACCAGCACCGGAAAGGTCGCCATACAGGCACAGCCGGAGACGCAGAGCGTCTCCCACACCGCTGCCCCCTGCTGCCGCAGACAGTTTGCAAGGACTCCGCCGCATTTGCCGGCGGTTTTTTTGTTGCGGCGGCGTTTTTCTTCCCGCCGCTCTGCACTGCGGCGGGCCAGTGCGACACCCGCCAGCGTTCCCAGCACCGCCGCATAGGAAAGCTCAAACCCGATGTCGCAGACCGCGTAGCTGTTGCCTGCGGTCATCAGCACACCTGCTACGCCAAGGGAGGTCAGCGCATCCGCCGGGCCGTAGACCCAGACGCCCAGCGCGCTGATCCACACGGCCGCCCCGGCCCGGAGGACGGACGGCGTGAAGCCGGTCACTCCCACCAGCAGCACCGCCATCCCGGCCCGAAGCAGAGCATTCCGGCGGCAGCTGGCATAGCTGCGCAGTTTTCTGCGTTTTGGTTGGAACCGGGCCAGCACACTTCCGCAGAGGATGGAGACGTGCATTCCGCTGACGACCAGCACATGGGAAAGCCCAGCCCCGCGGTACGCATTCCGGAGGCGGGTGGAGAGATGGGTGCGGTCGCCCGTGACCATTGCGGCCAGAACACCCGCCGGGCCCTCCGCCATGCCGCGCCGCAGCGCAGCGCTCAATCGGCTTTGCAGGCGGGCCGTCCGGGCGCGGAACGAGCGGCTTTCTCCCAGATGTTCCAGCTTGGTGCCCCCGGCAAGCTCCGCATTCAGCGCAATGCCGTCGGCATAGGCGGAACATTGTTCTCCTTCCGGCAGTGCTTCCAGCGCAAAGGTCCCGCGCACCCGCTCCCCGGCGCTGCATCTCGGCAGGGCGGCGCATTCCACCCGGAAGTCCGCTGCTTCGCCGTCCACTGTTTCCACACGGAGAACGGCATCCACGACGCCCGGATAAAAGGAGGTGCGGACCTGCTCCACCTCGGCGGTCAGCGTGACAGAGGTCCCGTCATAGGCGGCCTGCAGAGCGTTCAGCCGGGCGTGGGTGTGCAGCACCGCCCCAAGGCCCAGCACGGCCCCTGCCAGCAGCAGAATGCCGCCCAGTTTCAGGGGCTTTCGGCCCAGCACAGCGGCAAGGAGCCCGCAAACAAAAATTGCCGCAAGCAGCGGCAAAAGCCATGCTTGCGGCAAAAAGGCGCACACCAACTCCACCCCCAGCGCACCGGCGCAAAAGAGGCAGAGCGGGCGTCTCATGATTTAGTGCAGGAAGAGGGGCAGCGGCTCCAGGAAGATGATATCCTTGCGCTCCGCTGCATCACCCTCGGCCAGAACAGCAGCCTGACCCACGATGGTGCATTTGGTCTGCTCGGCCAGCGCATCCAGCGCCTTCAGCGAACCGCCGGTGGAGATGACATCGTCCACGACCAGCACCCGCTTGCCGTTCATCTTATCCAGCTCTTTGCGGTCGATGACGAGCTTCTGCTTGCCCGCAGTGGTGATGGACTGGTCCTCGACGACGACCGGCTCCTTCATATAGAGCTTGATGCCCTTGCGTGCGCAGACGTAGGGCTTGCCGCTCTGGCGGCTCATCTCGTGGGCCAGCGGGATGCCCTTGGCCTCGGCGGTGAGCAGGATGTCAAACTCCGGGCATTTCTTCAGCAGCTCGGCGGCAGCGGCCACGGTCAGTTCGGTATCGCCCAGCATGATGAAGGCAGCGATGTCCATGTGGTCATTGACTTTGCAGATGGTCAGTTCACGGGTCAGGCCCGCGACGTTCAGCGTATAGGTTTCAGCCATAACAATTCCCCTTCTCTTTGTAGTTCCGTTTGGTTTTGGCTCAGACGGGCAGTTTTTCGCCGCCCAGCACATGGAAGTGCAGGTGCTTCACGGTCTGACCGGCGTCCTCGCCGACATTGGAGATGACGCGGTAGCCGTTGTCGAGGCCCTGCTCCCTGGCGAGCTTTGCGATGACGGCAAAGATGTGGCCCAGCAGGGCACCATCTTCTTCGGTCAGCGCAGCGGCGGAAACGATGTGCTTTTTGGGCACGACCAGGAAATGCACCTTCGCCTGCGGGTTGATGTCGTAAAAAGCAACGACCTGATCGTCCTCGTACAGCTTTTTCGAGGGGATCTTGCCCTCAGCGATCATGCAAAACAGACAATCTTCCATGGGAATTGCTCCTTTCGGATCTTTTTTATTCCTCTGCACAGCCCCCCTTTTCAGGGGCGCTGACGAAGAGGTTATTTTTCATGTTCAGCCCAGCTGCTTCTCGACGATGCCCTTGACGGCTGCCAGAGCTTCGTCGATCCTGGTCTCGTCCTTCAGACCGGCCATTGCAAAGTCGGGCTTGCCGCCGCCCTTGCCGCCGGCGATGGCGCTGATCTCCTTGACCAGAACGCCCGCCTTCAGGCCCTTTTCCTGTGCCATCTTGTTGACGGTGACGGCCATGGTGATCTTATCCTCGGCCTTGCCGACCAGAACGGCCACCACAGGGTTGACGGCCTTGTCGCGGACAGTATCGCACATGCCGCGCAGGGTGTCGCCGGAGGTGCCGGTGAAGTAAGCGGAAGCGATCTTCACGCCGCCCACTTCCTCTGCGTCGTCGAACAGGCTGGTGACCTTGGAGGCAGCGATCTTCGCCTTCATATCGTCCAGCTCCTTGCTCATGGCCTTGTTCTCGGCCATGACAGCCTCGGCGCGGGCAGGCAGACCGGCCACATTGTTGGCCTTGAGGGCAGCCGCCACGGTGTGCAGCATCGTTTCCTGCTTGTTGGCGCGCAGCAGCAGGTTCTTGCCGGTCACGGCCTCGATGCGGCGGATACCGGCCGCCACAGAGGACTCGCTGACGATCTTGAAGCATCCGATCTGGGCAGTGTTCCGGACATGGGTGCCGCCGCAGAACTCGGTGGACCAGCCCTCGATATCGACGACGCGCACGACCTTGCCGTACTTCTCGCCGAACAGAGCCATTGCGCCCAGCTTCTTTGCCTCGTCGATGGGCATCTCCTTCACGGTGACATCCATGGCATCAAAGATGCGGTCGTTGACGATCTTCTCCACGCGGGCCAGCTCCTCTGCGGTGACTGCGCTGAAGTGGGTGAAGTCGAAGTGGGTAATCTCGCCGTCCTGATAAGAACCAGCCTGGTGCACATGGTCGCCCAGCACTTCGCGCAGAGCAGCCTGCAGCAGGTGGGTAGCCGTGTGGTTGCGGCAGACAGCCATGCGGTATTCCTTGTCGACCTTGGCGGTCAGATGGTCGCCGACCTTGACGATGCCGCTCTCCAGTACACAGGTGTGGACGTAGTAGCCCTTGGGGGTCTTCTTGACGTCCAGCACACGCAGGGAGCAGTCTGCACTGGTCAGCACACCCTGGTCGGCCACCTGGCCGCCCATCTCGGCGTAGAACGGGGTCTTGTCCAGCACGACCAGAACGTCTTCCTTGGCCTGCTCATCGGTAGCGATGGCATCGGTCAGGGTCTCCTCGTCGCTCAGGGCGACCACGACGCCGGTGTCGTTCAGGGTCTCGTAGCCGGTGAAGACGGTCGGCTCCGTGTTCAGGCTGCCGAACAGGTCCTCGCTCCAGCCGGAGATGTTCTTCTTCAGACGCTCGGCGCGGGCGCGCTCCTTCTGCTTCTTCATCTCCGTGTGGAAGCCTTCCTCGTCGATGTCGATGCCCTGCTCCGCTGCGATCTCCTTGGTCAGGTCGAGGGGGAAGCCGAAGGTATCGTTCAGCTTGAAGACGTCCAGACCCTTCAGCAGATGCTCGTGGGCCTTTTCCAGGCCGTCGATCATGTTGTTCAGGATGGTCATGCCGGCGTCGATGGTGCGGGCAAAGTTTGCCTCCTCGGTGCCGATGACCTTCTTGATATAGGCGTCGTGCTCACGCAGTTCGGGGTAAGCAGACTCGCTGGACTGGATGACGGTCTCGGCCAGCTCCACCAGGAAGGGGCGGCTGATGCCCAGCATCCGGCCATGGCGGGCGGCACGGCGCAGCAGACGGCGCAGCACATAGCCGCGGCCCTCGTTGGAGGGCAGGATGCCGTCGGACACCATGAAGGTGCAGCTGCGGATGTGGTCGGTGATGACGCGGATGGAGATGTCATCCTTTGCATTGGCACCGTAGGTCTTGCCCGCGATGTGCTCCACATGGTGCAGCACACTCTGGACGGTATCGACCTCGAACAGGTTGCCGACGCCCTGCATCACGCAGGCCAGACGCTCCAGGCCCATGCCGGTATCAATGTTGGGCCGTGCCAGGCGCTCGTAGTGGCCCTTGCCGTCGGCATCGAACTGGCTGAACACCAGGTTCCAGATCTCCATATAGCGGTCGCAGTCGCAGCCCACGCCGCAGGTCGGCTTGCCGCAGCCGTACTCCGGGCCGCGGTCGAAGTAGATCTCCGAGCAGGGGCCGCACGGGCCGGAGCCATGCTCCCAGAAGTTATCTTCCTTGCCCAGACGGACCATGTGGTCGGGGGCAATGCCCACCTTCTTGGTCCAGATGTCGTAAGCCTCATCGTCCTCTTCGTAGACAGAGATGTGGAGCTTATCCTTGGGGATGGCCATCCACTCGTCGCTGGTCAGGAACTCCCATGCCCAGGGGATGACCTCTTCCTTGAAGTAATCCTGGAAAGAGAAGTTGCCCAGCATCTCGAAGAAGGTGCCGTGGCGGGCGGTGATGCCGACGCGCTCGATATCCGGGGTGCGGATGCACTTCTGGCAGGTGGTCACGCGGTGGCGGGGCGGCTCCTCCTGTGCGAGAAACCACTTCTTCATCGGGGCCATGCCGCTGTTGATGAGCAGCAGGCTGGGGTCATCTTTCGGGACAAGCGGGAAGCTGTCGAGGCGCAGGTGGCCCTTGCTTTCAAAGAAGCTCAGGTACTTTTCGCGCAGTTCGTTCAAACCGGTCCATTGCATAACTGTATCTCTCCTCGTGGTTTTTCCGGCGTCCTCCTCCGGACGCAGTATTTTTATGACAGGCGAAAACAAAAACAGCCTCCGCCCCAACAAAGGGACGAAGGCTGTGTGAAGGCTCCGTGGTACCACCCAAATTGCAGGAGATTCTGTCCCCCTGCCGCTTTGTGCGCGGTAACGCTGCGCTGCGTCCGGCTTTTTTCGCCGGAAGCTCCGGGGCGGCTTGAAAAACCCTCTGCCGGAACGCCTTGCAGCCCGAAGCGGGCGTTCTCTCTGGGCGGCATCGTCTGTTTTTCTGACCCCATCGTTGCCATCTGTCATAATCTGTTTTTCCACACAAACGGGCAAATCTCCCCTTTGCGTTCAATTCAGATTATAGCATGGTTGCGGCATTTGTCAAGCCCCTCTCAGGTGCTTTCGCGCCAGCTCTCCCAAAGGGAGAGTCCTTGGCAGGTCGGGCAGGCTGCGCGTCCCCTTACGGCACCCAGATGCGGCGCACTTCCACGATTTTGCCCTCCTGTACTGCAAGGGTCGTATTGTACACCGTCCAGTTGTCCGGGTCTGCATTGATTGCAGCCGCCACAGCCTGCGCACCAGTCGTCTCCACCGCGTCGGCCTGCGGGTCAGCGGAGCTGTCTTTCAGCACCACATCGTCTGCCAGACTCAGTTCTGTTTCACCGACTTCATAGTAAACCGGATAGTCATCAAATGTTATGGTACGGTAATACTCCGAACCATCCATTAAAATCAGGTCCAGACCTCCCTCCTGTTCGATTCCACCGTTGATCGTTACCGTATGATACGGATCGTTCTTCTCGATGCTGGTCACTTCCACTTCGGCATACTGATTTCCCGTCATATATTCTACGTGGAGCCGAATTTTATCGCCTGCTTTCAGCTCATCGATGTCGGCTTTCTCGTAGGCATCATAGCTGTAGATCCGGGCTGTGACGGTTCCGTCCTTGACCTCAGAAGCAATATCCGCCGAAACGAATGTGATCGTGTCCGGTGTTTTCGTCACGTCTTCTATGGTAAAACGGCCGACAGGTTCCACAACGCCTTCTTCCTGCACACGGGACGAAGCGGGCACAGCACTGTTCGAAGCCGCCGGGCTGCTGGCCGTAGAAGCGGACGCCCCGCAGCCTGCCAGCCCCACGCCGACGGCCAGAGCCGCAGCAAGCATCCATACTTTATAATAGAATCTCATACGAACCCCTTCTTTCTGTGCATCCGATGATACACGCTTTTCACAAAAAAAGCAACCCGGAATTTTTCCGTTCCGCTCGCTTGACGGAACGGCCCGGTTCCGCTACAATAAAAACGATTCAAAGACGCATTCTATTTCAAGATAGAGAGGAAAATTTCCGTGAAGATCGTAAAAGTAAAATGTCTTGCCCCCACCCGGCTCGACAATTATCTGATGCAGCAGTTCCCGGCGCTGAATCCGGGCCGCCTGAACAAAGCCCTGCGCGAGAACAAGATCAAGCTGAACGGCAAAAAGCAGCCGCTTTCCACCCGTGTGATGGCAGGCGACGAGATCAAGCTGTTCATTCTGGACGAGGTGCTGGACGCCGACAAGCGGGTGGAAGGCCCGGCCTGGAAGAACGCACGCGGCCCGGCGCAGGTCATCTACGACTGCCCGCAGATCCTGGTGGTGAACAAGCCCGCCGGTCTGGCCGTGGACGGCCCGGAGGACGACACTCTGCTCAACCGCGCGCTGCTCTACCTCAACCAGCAGGGCGAGTATAAAGAAAATGACCTCTACACCCCCGCCCTCTGCCACCGGCTGGATACCGGCACCAGCGGTCTGGTCATCCTCGCAAAGACGCCGGAGGCCGAGCAGCTGTTCCTGGAGGTCATCAAGAACCGCGAGGTCAAAAAGACCTATCTCTGCGTCACCTTCGGCCGCCCCGTGCCGCCGGACGGCACCCTCGGCGGCTATCTGCTCAAAGACGCCGACCGCGGCATCGTCAAGATCGTGGAGGACAAGCAGCCCGGTGCCAAGGATGTGGAGACCCAGTATGAGACCATCGCTGTCTCCGGCCGTCTGGCCCTGCTCAAAGTCCGGCTCATCACCGGCCGCACCCACCAGATCCGCGCCCACATGGCCAGCATCGGCTGCCCCATCCTCGGCGACAGCAAGTACGGCAACAATTCCGCCAACCGCGAACTGAAGCTGAAGTATCAGGCCCTTTGCGCCTGGGAGCTTGCCCTCCCCCGCTTCACCCAGCCCGACTTCGCCGACCTTTCCGGCAAAGTCTTCCGTGCCCCGAAACCGTGGTACTACCAGCAGGTGCTGGATGGGACGCTGAAATAACGCTGCTCTGTCCACACATCTGCGGCAGCGCCGCAAATTAACAAACCCCTGAAAATCGGAAAGAGATCTTCACGCCGCAGGCGGGAATCTCCCGATTTTTCAGGGGTTTGTCTACTTCTTTGGGGTTCCAAGGGGCGAGCAGCCCCTTGGCCGTGCCTCCCGCGCTTCGGAAGTAGCGGGCGCTTTTCTGGTACTCTTTTGGCGCGCAAAAGAGTACAGTTCTCCCTTTAGATGCGCACCATCTCGCGGGTGATCTCGCTGATGGAGTGTGCACCGCACATCTGCATCGTATCAGCCAGTTCCCCGGCGATCTTGTCGATGTAGCACTTGACACCCTCTTCGCCGCCGCCGTAGACCGCCGTGACGAAGGGACGGCAGATGAGCACACCGTCCGCGCCCAGAGCCAGTGCCTTGAAGACGTCCACGCCGGAGCGGATGCCGCCATCGACCAGAACTTTCACGCCGCTGCCCTTGAGGGCATCTGCGATCTCCGGCAGGACTTCTGCCGTTGCCGGGCACTGATCCAGCACACGGCCGCCGTGGTTGGAAACGACGATGGCGGCCGCTCCGGCTTCCTTCGCCTTGAGCGCACCCTTGACGGTCATGACGCCCTTGACGATGAAGGGACGGCCCGCCAGTGCAACGATCTCCTTCAGCTCGGCCACGCTCTTGCTGCCCGCCGGAGGGGTCATGTTCTTCAGGAAGGGCAGACCGGCAGCATCCACATCCATGGCAACGGCAAAGCAGCCGCTGGCTTTGGCCTGGTCCATCTTGGCCTTGACCGTGTCGATGTTCCAGGGCTTGATGGTGGGTACACCGCAGCCACCTGCCGCGCCGATGGCCTGGGTGGCCATGGTCATGACGTCGGGGTTGGTGCCGTCGCCGGTAAAGGCAGCGATGCCGTTCTCCGCGCAGGCGCGGACCAGCACATCGTTATAGGTCATGTCGGTGTAGGCGTCCGAGTAGTGGAGGTTCACCGCGCCGACCGGGCCTGCGAAGAAGGGCAGGCGGAAGCTCTTGCCGAACAGCTCCACATGGGTGTCGGGGGTGCCGTTCTCGCACAGGGTATCCATGTTGACCCGGATGTCGGCCCACTTATTATAATTGCGGATGGCCGTGTCACCCACGCCCTTGGCACCGGGGCCGGGGATCTGGTTTTTGCAGGCCACGCCGTTGCACACCGGGCAGGCCTTGCAATACTTGCCGATGTTCTGCCGGGCATTGCTCAAAACGTCTGAATAATTCATTGTGATCGTCCTCCTATTTCCATTCCAATCCCTGCGGAATTTCCCATTCCGCGCACTCTCTGCCCTCATCATAGTCCCGTTTGGGGCTTGCGTCAAGAGGATTTATCGGGCAGCGGCATTTCCTTCAGAATTTCTTCTTCGAGCCTGTGTCATTTTTTGATTTTCTGAAATTTTTTCAAAAAAATCCTTGACAAAAGTGCTTCTTTCAGGTATTATAGTGGAGCGCTGAGGGCCACGGCCCGAAACGCTGAAAACCGAAGATGTGGAAAGATGGCTGAGTTGGTCTAAGGCGCACGACTGGAAATCGTGTAACGTGTCAAAAGCGTTCTGGGGTTCGAATCCCCATCTTTCCGCCAAAATGCCCGGAACCGATGGTTCCGGGTTTTTGTTTTATCGGTCAGCGGACCTGCCCTCTTCGTCCGCTTCGCAGACCGTTCTCTCAAAGGGAGAGCCCCTGGCAGACCGGGCAATCCCCCGCTTTTTACAAAGGCAGCCGGACTCCGCGTTCGCGGGCGGCGGCTGCAAACAATGAGGCAGTTGAATATGCGTGTTGTGATCGCCATGCCGCGGATGAGCACCGACCCGGAGCCGACCGTGGCACAATCCAAATACATGGAAAGTCTGGCCCGCGCCGGAGCCGGGATGCGCTGGGTCGAGCTGAATGACCCCGAACAGGCGGTGCAGGACGCCCTGACCTGCGACGGCCTGCTGCTGCCCGGCGGCGGCGACATGGACCCAAAGTTCTACGGGCAGGAGCGCATCCCCGCCTGCGGCGAGCCGAATCTTCTCCGCGATGCAGCCGAGCCGCTGCTGCTGCGCGCCTTTCTGGCCGCAGACAAACCGGTGCTGGGCATCTGCCGGGGCATCCAGGTCATGAATGCCGTGCTGGGCGGCGACCTGTATCAGGACATCAAGCCCTTCGAACATCTGCCGCACAACGGCCACTGGGCCAAAGTCCACACCGTCACCGTCCGCCGGGGCACCCTGCTTTCCCGCATTTTGGGGCAGGACACCGTGCTCGTCAACAGCCAGCACCATCAGGCCGTGGACCGGGTCGCCCCCGGCTTCACCCTCGCCGCGCTGAGCGAGGACGGCATCGTGGAGGCCATCGAAAAGCCGGACGCAGGGTTCTGCCTCGGCGTCCAGTGGCACCCGGAGTGGCTCAGCGATGCAGATCCCGCCATGCAGAGCCTGTTCGATGCGTTCGTGAACGCCTGCTCGAAATAAAGGAGGTTTTTCCATGACTGCTCCCAAAAACAACAAGCGGGGCCGTGCCGCCCTCGTGGTGGTTCTCTGCCTGCTGGCGCTCTGCCTGGCGGCAGGCGGCACGGTGTACGGCCTGCTGTCCCGCAAGGTCAAGGCCATTCAGGCCGGGGCGGACTTCGATTTCCGCTACACCGTCACCTCCACGGCTTCCCGGACGCCTGCGCTGTACGGGGTGCTGGAACAGGTCGGGGCCACGCAGGGCACCGTCTCCGGCCAGTATGCGCCCGGCAGATTTCAGTTCGCGCTGACCTCCCAGAAGAGCGGTTCCGCCTTCACGCGGGTGTACATCGACGCGAACGAGACGCTGTACGACGCCGGGCAGCTCTACACCTACCTGCGCGGGGAGATCGTGGCTGCGGCCCCTCTGGCCGGGCTGGTGCTGCCCAACTGGTCCATGGGCAGCTACATCTCCCAGACCCAGCTGGCTTCCCTGCTGGGCGTGGAGCTTTCCGCCGTGGAGATGCAGGACATGACGAACCTGACACTGGGGCTTGGAGCCCTGCAAAAGGTCACACCCGCCGGGGCGCTGGACGGCTACACCTACTACCAGCTGCCCGCCGGGGAGACCGGCCTCACCTGCATCGTCGGCCTGCCGCTGAAGGAATTGTTCTCCGGCACGACGCCGCTCCACATCCTGCTGACTATCCCCGAACACGAAGTGCGCATCTCGCTCAGCGGCACCGTTACCGCCGCTGAGACTGCCGTGGTGGCCCCCACCTCCCGGATGAGCGACGCCGATGTGGACAACTTCGTCCAGCTCCGTCAGGCACTGGAAAAATTTGCAGAAATGCTTCAGAAAGCCGCCTCTTAAACAGCAAGAGCTGCTGCACCCGCCGTGCAGCAGCTCTTGCTTTCTCTTTTTATCTTATCGGTCCAGGATGCGGCCGTCGATGGAGAAGGTCACCACCTGCCAGGGAATGAACTTGCCGCTGTTCTTCAGAGCCGTCACGGCAGCGTGTTCGATGCCGCCGCAGCAGGGCACCTCCATGCGCAGCACCGTCACGCTCCGGATGTCGTTCTGGGAGAGGATGGCCGTCAGCTTCTCGCTGTACTCCACGGCGTCCAGCTTGGGGCATCCGATGAGGGTGATCCTGCCCTGCATGAACTCCTGATGGATGTTCGCATAGGCGTAGGCCGTGCAGTCTGCCGCGATGAGCAGCTTTGCCCCGTTGAAGTAGGGCGCGTTCACGGGCACGAGCTTGATCTGGCAGGGCCACTGGCCCAGCTGGGAGGGCATCGCGGTACCTGCCGCAGAGGCCGGTGCCGCTTTGCGGTCGAACTGGTGCATCTGGTGGCCGGGGCAGCCGGAGTGTGCCGGGGCAGCAGCGGCAGCGGCCTTTTTCTGCTTGTTCTCCAGCACGGCCTGCTCGTCATACGCCGCAGCCTCGCGCTCTTCAAAGGTGATGGCACCGGTGGGGCAGCCGGGCAGGCAGTCGCCAAAGCCGTCGCAGTAATCGTCCCGCATGAGTTTGGCCTTGCCGTTGACCAGGCCGATGGCCCCTTCGTGGCAGGCCGTGACACACGCACCGCAGCCATTGCACTTTTCCTCGTCTATGTGAATGATTTTTCGGATCATAAGAGAATCCTCCTTGCTTTTTCTGTGCACAGTATACTATAATGACAGCAAAGATTCGGTTGTTGTAACCACAAAGAGGGATTTTTATGGACTATCACTCGATTTTTCTGTTTCAGGGCCTGACCGAGGCCGACATCGACCAGATGGAACGCGGCCGCTGCCTGCGGCGGAAAGCCTTTGCCCGCCGCCAGACCATCTTCCACACCGGCGACACCGTGCATGAGATCGGCATCGTACTGCGGGGTGCCGTCCACATCGAGAGCATCGACCTCTGGGGCAGCAAAAGCATCCTCAGCGAGGTGGGCGAGGGGCAGGCCTTTGCCGAGACCTATGCGTTCTGCGGAGAGCCGCTGATGGTGGATGTCCTCGCGGCGGCAGACTGCGAGGTGCTGTTTCTGGACACGGCTGCTCTTGCCCGCCCCCACGCCGAGCACAGCTGGCAGGACCGCCTGCTGCGGAATCTGCTCCGTGTCTCCATGAAAAAGAACCTTACCCTCTCCCGCCGCATCCTCTGCACCGCCCCCAAGACCGTGCGGGGGCGGCTGCTGACCTACCTGTCCGGCCAGGCCGTTCAGGCGGGCGGCATGGAGTTCGACCTTCCCTTCAACCGCCAGCAGCTGGCCGACTACCTCAACCTTGACCGCAGCGCCCTCTCCAAGGAGCTGTGCCGGATGCGGGACGAAGGGCTGCTCACCTTCCGCAAGAACCACTTCGTGCTCCGGCAGCTGCCGGAGCTGCTGTGAGTGCCAGGTACAGAAAAACGCGCAGAGCCGCTTTCCCCGCTTCGGGAAGCACGCTCTGCGCGTTTGTTTGATGTTCGGTCTTACTGGCCCATGTCCGCGTGTTCCTGAAGCCACTTGCCGCCTTCGCCCTTGCCGGTCACCTGGCTGTAGGTCACATTCGTCAGCTCTTTGATCATCGCATCTTTTTCTTCTTTGTACTCTTTTTCCGCAGCATCTGCAATGCTCTGGTCGTAACCATTTTCCCGCAGATATTGGCGCAGCTCCGTGACGATCTCCTTGAACTCCTTGTCGCATTCGCTCTGCAGTTTGGTCAATTCCATCGTCTTCCCCAGCACGATGGAGACCTTCAACGCCAGATTCCGTTCTTCTACGGGGTGCTCCATATATTCACTGTACGCACTGCTTGCGGTCTGATACAGTTTTTTGCTGCTGCGTTTTTGCAGGTTCCGGAGCCGTCGCACATACGCATTGACCTTTGCATCCGTGGTCTCCGTTGTATGCGAGCTGCCAGACGAGGCCGATGTCGAAGACGACGCCGAATGCGAGGACGACGCCGCATGAGACGAAGCGGCCGAATGCGAGGACGATGCCGCGTGGGACGACGCCGCCGAATGTGCAGCGGGCTTCGAAGAAGCGGCGTGGCTCGATGCGGGCTTCGAGGAAGCGGCTGCTTCGGACGAGGACGCACTTGCGTCCCCGCTCTCTGCGCTGCTGTCCACTTCCTCCGAGGATGCGTCCGGCTCCTCTTCCGGCTGCGGCTCCGGCTCACTGGTGGAGTCTGCGGCACTGGCCGCACTGGAGGACACCGGCGCTTCTGCCTGCGCTTCCGAACTGCTGGCCGCAGCGCTGGCCACAGCCTCGTCGGTGGGGTCTGCGTTTGCGATGTGCAGTGCGAGCGGCACCGCTGCAATGAGAAGCAGCGCAACGGCTGCGATCAACTGTTTTGTGTGTTTCTGCATCTTCTATCAGACGCTCCCTTCCTCTGGAATTTCCCGCAGGAGGCTGCAAAGTATCTCAAGCATACCATTTCACACCCCGGAACACAACCCCTAAATCGTGAAATTTCTGTTTGATTTTCGTTTCGGGCCGGTCCGCGAGGGTTCCCGGACGCAGCGTTCAAAGGCTCTGCCGCCAAAGTGCAACCAAAAAGAACCGCCGTCTGCCCAAACGAATCCAAAGGCAGACGGCGGTTTTCAAAAGAGAAGAGAGAAAGACAGCTTTCGGGAGATCAGCGGGCCAGCAGGATGGATGCGGTCACTTCTTTTGCGTCCGGGCTCAGGTCAAAGTCGCCGCCGTCCTGCAGGGTGAAGCGGATCTCGTACACCTTCTGCGCGCGGAGACGACCGGAGGCATTTTCCAGCGACCAGCTGCCCGTAAAGGCGTGATACTGCCCGTCGGTGCCCTTGGCGTAGAGCTTGTAGTCGGAGGCCTTGCCGGTCAGGCCGTTGACCCGGATGGCGGCAATGGTCTGGGGGTGGAGGTTGTCGAAGGTGACGGTGTGCAGCCAGGTCGCCGGGGTGCCCTGCCCGCCTGCTGCGGCAAATTCTGCCGCCGAAACGACGGTGCGGCGGGTCTTATCCAGGTCCACCTTGCGGTAGGGCATCTCCGGCAGGTAGACGAAGCGGTCCTGCAAACGGAGCAGCTCCTTGTAGCCGGTGGGGCAGTACAGCTTGTTGCCGTCCCGCCCGGCATACATGCCGATGGCCATGTTGTTGTAGCCGTACAGCGACGCGACGTCCACGGTGAGCACGGTCCTGCCCGTCTCAAAATCCAGCACGATGTACTGCCACATACCGCTGTCCACATCCTGCACGAAGCCGTAAATATAACCGGTGGCCGTGGAGAGCTTCATCATGGAGGTGTCGCTGAGGTCGTCGCGGCACCAGACGCTCTTCATGGTCCAGCCGTCGTCGGTCCGGATGGTATCCACCCGCTCGATGCCTGGCATGATCATGCTGTTGCCCTTCATCAGCCAGTTGCGGTCGTAGATGTTCTCGTAGCTCTGGATGGAGGAATCGTTGTCGGGTTTGGCGAGGTTCGGGCTGCCGGCGCCGAACCAGTTGCAGACGATGGTGCTGATGGTGCCGGTGCCGTGGTCGTAGACGATGGCAGAGTTTTCCACCGAGACCGGCATATTGGCGGGCAGTTCGTCGATGACGGGCAGACTGGCCACGATGGCACCGGTGTGGATATCCAGCGCCAGCAGGCTCACGGTGTCCAGATTGTCGGTGAAGAAGACCAGGTCCCGGCTGAGGGAGGGCGAGCAGCCGCTGCCCCAGGCCAGACCGCCGCCGGTGGTGGCGTCGCCCTCATGGCTGTCCTTGGCACCCACGCTGTTGTAGCCGGTGTGCCAGACGACCTCCACGCCGTTGTTGGCCCGCAGCAGGTAGCAGGCCAGGTTCGTCAGGATGACCGCGCCTTCCTTGCAGGCGGCGATGCCGTTTTCGGCACCTTCCCCGGCGATGGGCGCATAGACGTGGACTTCGTGGTCGAGGTCGGCCGTGCCGCCCGCCAGGATGGCCTCGATGGCGGCATGGGAGACATAGCCCATCGCGCCCTGCTGGCCCCGGCTGGGGTAGATGCGGAAACCGCCCGTCACGAACCAGAGGTTGCCCTCGTAGTCAAAGACGACGGAAAGGAGCTTCTGGTCCAGCGTTCTGCCCAGCACCTTTTCGGCTGCGGCCTTGATGTCGATGTCCAGCATCTTTTCGAACACCGGCAGCGGGGTGCCGTTCTCGTCGGCGGCGCGGAGCATCAGGACGTGGTTGTGGCTGGTGGGGCAGACGATGAGGTTCCGCCCGTCCACGAACGAATAGGAGCTCTGGATGACATACCCGCCGCCGTCGTGCCTGGTGGGCGAAAAGAAGCCCCGCGTGGTCACCTCTTCCGCATCCAGGTCCCGGATGGCGAGGCCGCCCAGGAACGGGCTGATGGGGTTGTCGAAATTGTCAAAGAAGATGGCCGGAGAGGCATTGGGGTTGACCTTTTCCATCGCTACATTGACTTCCGGGCAGATGCCGATGGGCAGCACGGCATCTGTGGAGTCGGTGTTGTAGCAGTCGTGGTGGATGTTGGACTCGCTGAAGCCCATAAAGGGGTTGGCATCCACGACCTTGGCGGTCAGAGGCTTGGGCGGAAGGGCGGTCTCCGCCTTGCTGCCCAGCAGCCCGGTCAACAGGCTGTTGGTCTCCTCCGCATGGGCGGCAGGTGCAAGGCCGCAGGCCAGCAGGGTGAATGCAGATGCGCTGAGAAAGCTGCGTCGTGTCATTTTCATCGTGTCGATCCTCCAATTTTCCATTGATGCGTTGTCGATTCGTTATAAATTCAGGAGCACATTGGCTCGGAAGACGTTGTTCTTCGTTTCTACGGTCAGATCGCCGTTGTACTTGCGGACGGCGGTCTCGATGGAGACCAGCCCGATGCCGATCCCCTCGTGCTTGGTGGAGTGCAGGATGCCGCTCTGCTTTTTCAGCACACCGTCGTAGCGGTTCTCCACCACGATGCCCAGCATGGCCGGGCTGAGCATCCGGGCCATCACCCGGATCTGCCGCTGGTCCGGCGTCAGCTTCCGGCTGGCGTCGAGCGCATTTTCCAGCAGGTTGCCCAGGATCATGCACAGGTCGGCTTCCGGCATGGGCAGCAGAACGGGCAGCTCCAGCTTCCATTCGATGGGCACCCCCTTCTGCCGGGCCTCGTGGTCGTAGTGGCCCGCCAGCGCATCCACTGCGGGGTTGGCGCACAGGGTGGGGCGGGCCTCGCTGAGCTCGCTCTCGTACTGGCTGAGGTAGTGTTTCAGCTCGTCCAGCTGCCCGGCCTCGGTCAGGCCGGAGATGACGTGCAGGTGCTGGCGGAAATCATGCCGCAGGCTGCGGGTCTGCTCCATGTATTCCCGCAGCTCCATATAACGGCGGGATTCCACGCCCAGCAGCTGGTTTTCCCGGTCCAACTGGGTGTTCCGGGTGTACTCCTGCGCCACCCGGTACATCTCGTACAGCAGCAGGAAGATGCCCAGCAGCGAGATGGACACCGCCAGCACCGCAATGATCATGATCCGGTTGAGCAGGACGACCGACGGGTCCAGCGGGATGCAGAAGATGAGGAAGGCCGCATAGATGGCCGGCAGCGGCCACGCCGACTGCCAGAACGCTTCGCCGTGGTATTCCTGCAAGAGCCATGCGCTCCATCGGACGGCCGTGAAATGGAAGAGGACGCTCAGCACCGCCGAGAGACACAGCGCCAGCAGCGCTGTGGAGACCAGATTGGCCTCCTGCTGGTTGCCGGTCTCGGCGCGGGCGTTCAGCACCACGGCCATCAGCGAACAGACCGCCAGCATGACAGCGGAGACCGAGAACAGGAAGGCCGTCTGGCTGACGGTCACTCCCTCCGTCCGCCATCGCAGCAGCCAGAACGAGACGATGAGAATGGGGAGCAGGAAAACGTTGCTGGGCAGTTCAAAGATCGTGCACAGTGCTGCACACCCAAGGCACAGCGCCGTGAGGGCACCGCCCGCGATCCAGCAGGTCGTTTTTGGGGCCTTCAGGTGGTCCCGCAGCGGGGCCAGGCAGAGATAGGCCCCCGGATACAACAATGCAAATTCGAGAAAGTAGCGTCCGAACAACACAGCATCCACGGCGTTTTTCTCCTCTCAGAACTCCCGCTGCATGTGGCGGAATTGATATTGTGTGAATTGCGCAAACAGGCTGTTTTTATCCTTCAGGCGGACGGGCAGCCGGGCACCGTCCAGCATCTCGATGCAGTCGCCCTCGAACCGCAGCACCTTATCCATGTTCAGCAGCAGGCCCCGGTTGCAGACAAGAAAGTTCTCCTGCGTCTCCAGCTGCTGCTCCACCTGCGCAAAGGTGGCAGCGGCCCGGCATTCGCCGTCGTCGGTCACGATCCGGACGAAGTGGTTCTGGGATTCCGCATACAGGATCTTATTCAGCGGCAGCTGCACGGTCTGGCGTGCGATGCGCACCTCCAGCTCCGGCTCCTGGCGGCAGAGCACCCGCCGCAGTTCGGCGGTCAGCTGCCGGATCTTTTCCTCTTTATACGGCTTGAGCAGATAATCGAACGGATGCACCGGAAAGGCTTCCCACACGTATTCCGGCGACGAGGTCACAAAGACGATGAGGAGATGCGGGTCCTTTTCCCGCAGCTGCCGGGCCGTCCCGATGCCGTTCGTGCCCTCCATGCAGATATCCAGAAACACCACAGCATACGGCCCGGCGGCGGCTCTGTGCAAAAATGCGTCGCCGCTCTCGTACAGGTCGCAGACGACAGGATCCTCCCACGTCTGCCGCAGCAGCCGCTCCAGCCGCTGGGCTTCAAACTTCTGGTCTTCAACGATCGCGATCCGCAGCTCCATCGCTACGCTCCCCCCTTGCAACTTGATTGTACCACATTTTTCCGCCCCCTGCACCTGCCTTTCACGCGCGAAACACCCCCTTTCACGCAGAATTGCCCCATCTGCGCCGCCAAAGCGTGTCGGAAAACATCGAATCCGTCTGGTCTGCCCGCTTCCCGCCGCCTTCTCCAGAATCTGTGTTTTTTCATTCCTTTTTTACATTTTTTCAAAAAAGGATTGACAGCGTGAAACCGGCATGATAAGATAACATTTGATTTTGAGAGACAAAGCATGTCGGAGTCTTTTCAAAGCAATTTACCTGGGACCGCCCATCGGGGCTAAGGCCATACGGACAGCCGGGTCCACTGCCGACCGGCGGCATCGCCGCCATTATTGATCGAGTTAAGATCTCGAATTTTATAAGTTGGTTCCTTTACAGCCATGAAATTGCGCACCCGCTGCGCAGACTTGTGAAACGGTCAATAAGAGTAGTAAAAGTGTAATTGCTATATAGACTCTCCTCATCCCGTCTTTTGGATCCTGCACACCGTCCGGTTCCGGCTCGCCGCTGGGGGCTTTGTGCGCACATTCAAACGCTTTTTGCAAAGCGCAGGTCTGCACCTTTGGGTGTTGGTCCTGCGCTTTTTTGTTTGTCAGGGGATCAGGGACGGAGGAAAAGAACATGAGTGAGAACCGTACACGGTTCCGGCTGGACCAGCGCCGGGCACCCATCTACGAAGCGCTGGAACAGTTCCGGCAGATGCGGGTGGTGCCCTTTGACGTGCCGGGCCACAAGCGCGGCCGGGGCAACCCGGAGCTGACCGCCTTTCTGGGCCAGCAGTGCGTGGGCGTGGATGTGAACAGCATGAAACCGCTGGACAACCTCTGCCACCCGGTATCGGTCATCCGGGAGGCCGAAGAACTGGCCGCCGATGCCTTTGGCGCGGCCCACGCCTTTTTGATGGTGGGCGGCACCACCAGCTCGGTGCAGAGCATGGTGCTGACCGCCTGCAAGCGGGGCGATGAGATCATCCTGCCCCGCAACGTGCACCGCAGCGTGCTGAACGCGCTGGTGCTCTGCGGCGCTGTGCCCGTTTACGTGAACCCAGAGGTGGACAAGCGCCTGGGCATCTCACTGGGCATGAAGCGGGAGCAGGTGGAAAAGGCCATCCGGGAGCACCCCAACGCCGTGGCCGTTCTGGTGAACAACCCCACCTACTACGGCATCTGCAGCGACCTGCGCGCCATCGTCAAGATGGCCCATGACGCCGGGATGCTCTGCCTGGCGGACGAAGCCCACGGCACCCATTTCTACTTTGGCGGCGGGCTGCCGGTCTCGGCCATGGCCGCAGGGGCCGACATGGCCTCCGTCTCGATGCACAAAAGCGGCGGCAGCCTGACCCAGTCGAGCCTGCTGCTCATCGGACCGAACGTCCACCCCGGCTATGTGCGGCAGATCATCAACCTGACCCAGACCACCTCTGGCAGCTATCTGCTGATGTCCAGCCTGGACATCTCCCGCCGCAATCTGGCCCAGCGGGGGCGGCAGGTCTTCCACCAGGTGGCCGACATGGCCGAGTATGCCCGCGAGGAGATCAACGCGGTGGGCGGCTACTACGCCTTCGGCAAGGAGCTGTGCAACGGCAACTCGGTCTTCGACTTCGACACCACCAAGCTCAGCGTCCACACGCTGGACATCGGCCTGGCGGGCATCGAGGTCTATGACATCCTCCGCGACGAATACGACATCCAGATCGAGTTCGGCGACATCGGCAACATCCTGGCCTACCTCTCCATCGGCGACCGCCCGCAGGAAGTGGAGCGGCTGGTCAGCGCACTGGCCGAGATCAAGCGCCGCTACCGCACCGACGGCACCGGCCTGCTCAGCCAGGAATACATCGACCCCGTGGTGGCCACCAGCCCGCAGGAGGCCTTCTATGCGCCCAAAAAGAGCCTGCCTCTGCGCGAGACCGTAGGCATGGTCTGCAGCGAGTTCGTCATGTGCTACCCGCCGGGCATCCCCATTCTGGCCCCCGGCGAGCGCATCACGAAGGAGATCCTGAACTACATCGAGTACGCCAAGGCCAAGGGCTGCAGTATGACCGGCCCGGAAGACCCCGACATTTTACACCTGAACGTTCTGGCCTGAGGAGGAAAACATGGAATTTTGGTTTTCGGAATTTCACACCCCGGATGTGAAACACAGCATCCGGGTGAATAAGCAGCTCTATTCCAAGCAGAGCGACTATCAGCGCATCGACATCTTCGAGACCCCGGAGTTCGGCCGGGTGCTCACGCTGGACGGCAACGTCATGCTGACCGAGCGGGACGAGTTCATCTACGATGAGATGATCGTCCATGTGCCCATGGCCGTGCACAAGGAGGCCAAGGACATCCTCGTCATCGGCGCAGGCGACGGCGGCGTGGTGCGGGAGCTGACCCGCTATGACCGGGTGGAGCGGATCGACCTGGTGGAGATGGACCCGCAGGTCGTGGAGGCCTGCCGCGCCTATCTGCCCGGCAACGCCTGCCGGATGGACGACCGCCGGGTGCACATCTACTTTGAGAACGCGCTCAAGTTTATCCGCCGGTGCGAAGAAGAATACGACCTCATCATCGTGGACTCCTCCGACCCGTTCGGCCCGTCCGAGGGCCTGTTCACCCGCGAGTTCTACGGCAGCTGCTTCAATGCGCTGCGGGCCGACGGCATCATGGTCAACCAGCAGGGCAGCCCCTTCTACGCCGAGGACGCCAGCGCCATGCAGCGCAGCCACAAGCGCATCGCGTCCACCTTCCCCATCAGCCGGGTGTATCAGGCACACATCCCCACCTTTGCCGCCGGGTACTGGCTGTTCGGCTTTGCCAGCAAGAAATATCACCCCATCGACGACCTCGACGCCGACGCATGGAAGGCGCTGAACATGCGCACCCGCTATTACACTGCCCGGCTCCATGTCGGCGCATTTTATCTGCCCGCCTTCCTCGAAGAGATGCTGCGGGAAGTGGAGGAACACTGATGCAACCCAACGTTGAGACCTTTATCGGCTGCGACAGCAGCTACCGCGCCGCCAGCATCGTGCTGTACGGTGCGCCTTATGATTCCACCACCAGCTACCGCCCCGGTGCCCGGTTCGGCCCGGCCGCCATCCGGCACGAGAGCTATGGTC
This sequence comes from Faecalibacterium sp. AF28-13AC, assembly GCF_003478405.1. NCBI lineage: Bacteria > Bacillati > Bacillota > Clostridia > Eubacteriales > Oscillospiraceae > Faecalibacterium > Faecalibacterium sp. AF28-13AC. The sequence continues at coordinate 176,182 of NZ_QUFG01000003.1, forward strand.
TGGAGACTTACAGCCCCTATCAGAACGCCGACCTGACCGACTTCGACATTTTCGACAGCGGCGATCTGGAGCTTTGCTTCGGCTCCAGCGAATCGGCGCTGGCCGACATCGAAGCCCGCGCCGAAGAGGTCCTGAAGGACGGCAAGTTCCCGCTCCTGCTGGGCGGCGAACATCTTGTCACGCTGGGGGCCGTGCGGGCCGCCGTGAAGAAGTACCCGGACCTGCACATCGTCCACTTCGACGCACACGCCGACCTGCGGGACGACTACCTCGGTGCCCGGCTCAGCCATGCCTGTGTCCTCCGCCGCTGCCACGAGCTGGTCGGCGACGGGCACATCCACCAGTTCTGCATCCGCAGCGGCGACCGCACCGAGTTCGAGTTTGCAGCCCAGCACACCGAGATGCACAAGTTCGACTTCACCGGCCTTGCCGAACTGACCGAGCAGCTCTGTGCCAGCAAGGCCCCGGTCTACCTGACCATCGACCTCGACTGTCTGGACCCCTCCTGCTTCCCCGGCACCGGCACCCCCGAAGCGGGCGGCGTGAGCTTTTTGCAGTTGCTGGATGCCATCCGCACCGTGACCAGCGCAAACATCGTCGGTGCCGACCTCAACGAGCTGGCCCCCACGCTGGACACCACCGGTGTTTCCACGGCCACGGCCTGCAAAGTCCTGCGGGAGCTGCTGATCGCGCTCGACAAGGGCTGGCCCGGCTTCCAGGTCTGATGAAACCACGCGCAGGCGTTCGCTCTGCGCTGCGATATATGATAACAAAGGAGAAACCTACCATGAGCAAAGTTCTGATCATCGGCTGCGGCGGCGTGGCTTCCGTCGCCATCCACAAGTGCTGCCAGGTCCCCGAAGTGTTCACCGAGATCTGCATCGCCAGCCGCACCAAGTCCAAGTGCGACAAACTCGCGGCTGAACTGGCCCCCAAGACTGCCACCCAGATCACCACCGCCCAGGTGGACGCCGACAAGGTGGACGAAGTGATCGCCCTCATCAAGAGCTACCAGCCCGACCTCGTGATGAACATCGCCCTGCCCTATCAGGATCTGACCATCATGGACGCCTGCCTGGCCTGCGGCGTCAACTACATGGACACCGCCAACTACGAGCCGGAGAACACGGACGACCCGGAGTGGCGCGCCATCTACGAGAAGCGCTGCAAGGAGGCCGGTTTCTCTGCCTACTTCGATTACAGCTGGCAGTGGGCCTATGCCAAAAAGTTTGAGGAAGCCGGCCTGACCGCGCTGCTGGGCAGCGGCTTCGATCCGGGTGTGACCCAGGCTTACTGCGCCTATGCCAAGAAGCACGAGTTCGACACCATCGACACCATCGACATCCTCGACTGCAACGGCGGCGACCACGGCTACGCCTTCGCCACCAACTTCAACCCGGAGATCAACCTGCGCGAGGTCTCGGCCCCCGGCAGCTACTGGGAGAACGGCCACTGGGTCGAGATCCCGGCCATGAGCATCAAGCGGGAGTACAACTTCGATCAGGTGGGTGAAAAGGACATGTACCTGCTCCACCACGAGGAGATCGAGTCTCTGGCCAAGAACATCCCGGAGGCCAAGCGCATCCGCTTCTTCATGACCTTCGGCCAGAGCTACCTCGACCACATGCGCTGCCTGGAGGACGTGGGGATGCTGTCCACCACGCCCATCGAATTCAATGGGCAGGAGATCGTGCCCATCCAGTTCCTCAAGGCCCTCCTGCCCGACCCCGCCAGCCTCGGCCCCCGCACCAAGGGCAAGACCAACATCGGCTGCATCTTCACCGGCAAGAAGGACGGCAAGGAAAAGACCTACTATATCTACAATGTCTGCGACCATCAGGAGTGCTACCGCGAGGTCGGCTCGCAGGCCATCAGCTACACCACCGGTGTGCCTGCCATGTGCGGTGCCCTCATGCTGCTGACCGGCAAGTGGACCACCAAGGGTGTCCACACGGTGGAAGAGTTCGATCCGGACCCGTATCTGGACGCTCTGGACAAGTACGGCCTGCCCCGTTCTGAGAGCCACGCCCCGGCTCTGGTGGACTGATGCGGCTGCGGGACACGCGCCCGCCCTTTGCCGGGCTGGCGAACCTCTCCGAGACCGCGCTGTCTGCCCTGCCCACCCCCTGCTATCTGCTGGACGAAGCCCAGCTGCGCCGCAACGGCGAACTTCTGCTGGGGGTGCAGCAGCGCACCGGCTGCAAGATCCTGCTGGCACAGAAGGCGTTCTCGAACTTCGACCTCTATCCCCTGCTGGCCCCTTATCTGGCGGGCACCGAGGCCAGCGGCCTCTATGAGAGCCGCCTCGGCCGGGAAACGCTGCCCGACAAGGAGAACCACGTGTTCTGCGCCGCCTACCGGGCCGACGCATTCGACGAGCTGCTGCACTACGCCGACCACATCGTCTTCAACTCGCCCCGCCAGCTGGCCAGATTCGGCCCGACAGCCAAAGCGGCGGGCAAGAGCGTCGGTCTGCGCATCAACCCAGAATGCTCGACCCAGGAAGGCCACGCGATCTACGACCCCTGCGCCCCCGGCAGCCGCCTGGGCACCACCCGTGCCCAGTGGGACGCCGCTGTGCAGGCAGACCCGGCCCTGCCGGGTCTGCTGGACGGCCTGCACTTCCACACCCTGTGTGAGCAGGATTCCGACGCGCTGGCCCTGACGCTGGCCGCCGTGGAAGACCGCTTCGGCGACCTGCTGCCCCGGATGCAGTGGCTGAACTTTGGCGGCGGACACCACATCACCCGCCCCGGCTACGACCTGCCCACGCTGGAGCGCTGCATCACCGAGACACAGACAAAGTACAGCGTACAGGTCTATCTGGAGCCCGGCGAGGCCTGGGCGCTGAACGCAGGCTATCTCGTCACCACGGTACTGGACACCCTGCGCAACGGCGATACCAGCCTTGCCATCTTGGATCTGTCCGCTGCCTGCCACACGCCGGACGTCATCGAGATGCCCTACCGCCCGCCCCTGCTGAACGCGGGCGACCCCGGCGAAAAAACCGTCACCTTCCGGCTCGGCGGCCCGACCTGCCTGGCCGGGGATGTCATCGGCGACTACAGCTTCGACGCCCCCCTCACCGAGGGCGACCGTCTCCTCTTCGGGGATATGGCCATCTACACCACCTGCAAGAACAACACCTTCAACGGTATGCCCCTTCCGCCCATCTGGACGATGGACGCCGCCGGCACCTGCCGCGAGCTTGTAAAGTTCGGGTATGAGGATTTCAAGATGCGGGTGGGAAATAGCAAAAAATAAAATATCCCGCATTCAAACGCGCCCCTTCCCTGTGGCAGACCACATCGGAAGGGGCGCTTGGTTTATGATGGAGCTCACATAACAAAAACACCCTTCCTCTCACGGAGACCCGCAAAAGGAAGGGTGTAGAACTCAAGTTCCTGTTGTCGCACCTATCACAGCATGTTCGTACCAGCAAAGCCGGTACTAGCTGTCATTCAGCACGGCACCTCAAGCACTTTTGAGCGTAGAGCTGTGATTAGCAGTTCTCAGCGAAGTACTTAATGGTACGGACCATCTGAAAGGTGTAGGAGTTCTCGTTGTCGTACCAGGACACGACCTGAACCTGATAGGTGTCATCGTATCTACGCTAAATTTTCACGATTTTTTTGTGATCGTTCATAATTTCGAAACAACAGTTACAGTACCACAACATACCGTTGTCGTACCAAAACCGGCTTGTTCGTACCAAAATTATATCACGTTTTAGCGTCATTTGCAAGGTTTTGCGAAGTTTTTCTCTAGAGTCCATTTTTTGCCTTTCAAAGATGAACTTTTACTGTTGTTTTTGTTCGGAGCACCCGGGGCCCTAGGCTCCCGCCGGGGCGTTCGCCTTCCCGGAGCTACTCCTCCGCCATGTGAAGTTGATATTCGTATGTATCGTTTTTTCCGGATCATTTTTCATTTTCCTGCGCATCAGTCATCGTGCTGCGGCAGGTTGATACGAATTTCTTTCCTGAAAATACAATAGAATCCCATCAAAAATATGTCTTATATACAGATTGCAGCAACAATCTATACGCAGGCTTGCCTTCGTACCTCCTTATTCTGTTTTCTGCTCTATCAGCTTTCGCTGTGGTGGGTTAAGTATAGAGCGCAACCAGAAGCCATTAGCACCTGAAATCACGCTGGCCGTAACGCACCATGACAGGCAGAAACAGGTTGAGGTAAAAAGGTCAAGCCGCGTAAACCCGCATAAAATCAGGCTTTTCTCTGGTTGCCCATATGCGGTTGTCAAGTAAGGAACAAAAATTTTTGCAAAAAAATAAGCCTTTCCAAGCCGAAACCGATACGGTTTCAAACTCGGAAAGACTTCTCTTGTTATTTTTTTGATTTGAGCTTTTCTCTCCTTCTTGACGCGTGATAGCATTTGTGCTATCATATAAATAGAAAATCACATTGCCACTTTGGAGACAATATTCTAATGTATGAGATTGAATTTTACGAAACAGAAGATGGAAAGTGTCCTATCTGGGATTTTCTTGAAGCTTTACGCCTCAAGGCTCCTACCAATAAAGATGCACGGATACAGCACAAACAGGCAAGCCTCTACATTGAACTACTTCAGCAAAATGGAACCCACATGAATGCAGAGATTACGAAGCATCTTGACGATGGCATTTGGGAGCTTCGGCCTGGAAACAATCACATATTCTACTTTTTCTGTCAAAATGATACTTATGTACTACTTCATCAGTTTCGAAAGAAATCTCAAAAAACGCCTAAACGCGAAATTGAGAAAGCAAAAGCAGAGCGCAACGACTATCTTCGCAGAAAGGAGACTGCTAAATTATGAAAACATGGAATGATTACAAAGAATACGTTCGTACTGTAGACCCTGAAACAGCAAAGGACATCAAAGAAACAGAGGAAGTGGCTGCAATTGTCACTGCCATGGTTGAGCAGCGGAATGCGCTTGGCCTAAGCCAACGCGAACTTGCCGCCATGTGCGGTCTGCCGCAATCCTCTGTTGCAAGAATTGAGTCCTGCAAAACAACGCCTAATCTCGGAACCCTCTTGAATATTTTCCAGCACCTCGGATTAACGCTTACTGTTTCTCCCGTCAATCCTACCGTGTAATTTCTTATCACGGAGTCTGCTTCATTCAGCAGGCTCTTTTTTCTTTGTCTGTACTAACATTCCCTTTCATCTTTTCGAGCGAAATTATAGCAGCATTTTCTCCGCGTCATATCATCCCCTAAATTGGCATTTTACCCTGCCACCAATCATTTGCCTTCAATAGTTTTCAGTTCTTCAAGGTAATAGTCGCCATGATAGAATTTAGAAACATCCATATCAAGCGCTTCAATTACCCGACACGCCAAGCCAAAAGAAGAAGTCAAAATGTTTCTTTCCCCAGATTCCAGCCTTTGATATTGACGTAAAGTTATATTGGCTCGATCAGCAACCTCTTGTTGCGTCATCCTTAACATTTGTCGTCTTTCCGATAAGACAGCCGCTGCTGTTGGAATTATCGTTTGAAAACCATCTAAAATTCCACCACTCATAGGAATCGCCCCCTCCATTACGTCCATTTGGTCATATTGTACAACCAATCGGACGTAATGTCAAGTCAAATACTTTTAGAGGTTCAAGCCTATTTTCGATTAACATTCGTTCTCAAATTCATTTTCTTCGAGCGAAATAACAACCGCATTTTTCTCAGCATCATACCGTCCTTTAAATTGATGGTCTTTTTCTACAGCTAGACCATTTGTTTCCAGAAGCGCATGCAAAGAGCCATTCTGAAAAATCCACACTGAATAGGCGGTTCTGCATCCAGTGCGAAACCACCTGTTCATTTTTCACATTACTTTTATTGGAAACACAACTGCATTAAGCTCAGGTAGATACTTACCCTCTACCCTATGAAATTCTAACGGAGAAAAATTGTTTGCCTCAACCAAGCGATCGATGAACTGCTGGCTGCAAATTCGCATATTGCACCTGTTATCCATCAGAAGATTTTCCGGCACCTTAAACGACATCGGATGAGATGCTTCGCAACACGCCACTGCAACAGATTGTTTATCCTTTCCCTGCAGCACACAAACATAGCTTGGACTCCCCAAAATACGAATCACATCTTTGCTGATTGTCAACTGGCTCTGTTTTGCAGAAATCGTCAATCCAAGGCGCATCACTCTCTCATTGCTCATGTAGTCGCCCCTCTCTTCTCATACAGATATTGACCTTTTTCCGTATTTATCGTTTGTGTTGATGATGGGCCTGATGAATTGATTTCGTGGTCTATCCGTTCTGTTTCAGTCGCTGCAGAAGCAGTTGGTTCCACGTCTTCGGCTTCCTTTTTTCCCTCTACTTCTTCATTTTTTCTGCCATGATCGCCGCTTGTGCTTGCTCATCGCCTTGATAGCTGACGATATTTTCAAACATACTCATCTGGTGTGTTGCCACGTAGTCATTGTAAGACCGTCCAATTCTGCCTTTATAAATATCCGGGAAGAATTTGACCTGTTTCTTCTTCACTTCTCCCGTCATTGGGTCTGTAAACTCCTGCGGCTGCGGAGTAAACATAATAGCTTCTTCCAAATCAAAAAGCATGACCAGTCCCTGATCTGAATTAGCCACCCGTCCAAGCACTTTATAGCGGCACTCCCGATTCCAGTTCATCATGCGGAACATCTTTTCCAGAAACTCCAGTGACGAAATAGACTTGTTTACCCATACGCCATTCTTTTGCCGTGCCCATTCTACAGACGCACTATCTTCTTCGGGGCACATAATCAAGGCCATCCGCTTCTTTGCTGTATTGACAATAGGCAAAATGTACTTTATACCCTCAAACAGCCGGATGCAGGCCATATTGAATGTCATTTCGCCGTATTTGATACTGACAGCAGGCTTTTTAACCATAGAAAACTGCGTCCGAGGCGGCAGTTCGTACCCATCGAACTTTTCAAATTCCAGTTCTTCGCTCCTTTCCTTACGAATCTGCGCCAGTTCACGAATCAACTCTACTTCGCGCAGGGATAACTCCTGCCGCTTATCTACTTCAGTCATTTCCTGAGACCTCCATTACATTGACATCAAAAGTTCGTCCAATTCACGCTGAACTTCGTTTCTGCTCGGAATTGCACCAATCATGGGATTTTCTACGACTTGGCCGGATTCCATCACATCACTAACTGTAATGCTCTGAACCCATTTACTCCGATATAACCGACATTTCAGATTCATCGAACACTCTTCAGCCTGCTCATACTGATTTTTCCCAGTCAAAATCCGGGACTCATCCAACTCAAAAAGCAGGAATTTTGCATTTCCCTGACCCCGGCAGATACCACGGCACTGGTAACGGCAATTCATTTTCCAGTTCAACGTTTGAAGGATCAGGCCAGAAAACGCTCTGGCTGAAAAGGCACTATGAACGTCATTGTCATCTTGCCAGTGCATCGTCGTTGAAAAGCCGTGATTGCTCTTTCGCAAAATCACGACCTGCAGAACCGGATGATAGAGCAGTTCCACATACTCGCAGTCGTCCAACCGGCTATGGCAGGCCTTGCTGAAACGGATTCCATTTTTAGAAATCGTCATAACCGGGCTGCTCTGGTTGATAAAGCAAGCACCTGAAACCGTCATATATTCAGATTGAAGTGCCTTTCCCAGTGTTGCCCCAGCCCTCATCTCTGCTATATCGTTCAGTTTCATCACCTCTTCCGGCAGATAGGTGCTCAGGCAAAGGCAGCGGATGCTTTCAACACTGATGCCGCTCCAATTCGGATGGATGCCAACAAAGCCTTTCAATGTTCCCTGCTGGATCACCACAATATCCTGCACACCGCACTTCTTCCTGCTGGATGCCACCAGATGTGCAGCCCGTGCAATTTCCGGCGAAACGATTGCTTCATGGTGTTCCGGAACATAGGCAGAGCAGCGATTCCCATTATTCTTTGTAACCTTGCCCAGCTTGTAGTCCACCACGATGCTCTTCCGGGCTTCCAGATCACCCCAGCGGCGTTCATTTTTCATGATATTTGCCACCATCATGCCATTCCACTCCTGCTTGCCACGCAGGGTGCTACGCTTCTTCTGCGTCAGCACTGCCGCAATTTGATCGCAGTTATAACCATAGATAAACGCCAGAAAGATAAAACGCACCGTCTTTGCTTCTTCCGGCTCAATTACCAACTGTCCATCTTTGGTATGCCGATACCCCATCAGGTCGGCCACCGGGTACTGGCCTGTCATAATGCGCTGGTCATACGAAAGGATCATGCGGCGGCTCTTATTGCCCGATTCCCAGTCCGCCAGAAGCGCCTGAATGTCAAGGCTGTATTGGCTACTTGGATTCAGCGTGTAGATATTCTCTGTTTCAAAGTACACACCGATGGGATGTGCAGGATGCATAGTTTTCAAAGCTGCGATCTGTGTCATGCAATCCGAAAAATTCCGGGCAAAACGTGAAATGCTGGCACAGATAATCAAATCCATCTTCTGGTCTTTGGCATCCCGCATCATGCGCTTAAACGCATCCCGTTTCCGCAGTGAAGTACCCGATTTTCCTTCATCGCTGTAAATATCCTGCAAATTCCAGTTTTCTGTTTCTGCAATCTTTTTGGTGTAATATAGAGTCTGGTTTTCAATGGAAGAAATCTGTTCTTCGCTGGAAGTGCTGACACGGGCATAAACGGCCACACGCTTCAGGTCGCTGTCATAAATCGACGGTGTCGGTTTCGCCGGACGAAAGTAGTCTTTTGCCGTTTTCTGGCCCTGTTCTGCCTGCTTATGGATTCTGTCACGAATTTCAGCTTTTCTCTTTTCGGACTCCAAATGCCTACTCTGCCAGTCTGCTCCACACGGCAGCATGTCCACATCTTCTGCTGGGATATGTTCTACGTTCATTTTTCTTCAGCCTTTGTCATTTCATCTTCCAGTCGAATTCTCCACTCAAGATAATATTTCCTTCGGATTGATGTATATTTTTCGGCCAACTCTTTCAGGTTCTGACGCTGATTTTCAACATCAAGAATCGTGTCGATTCTCTGGTCGTCATCATCTGTAACAATGTCCACCCGCATCGGCATATCAAACAGATATTTCAGCAGAAAACAGAAATCACAGGTATTCGCTGCAAGGTAGGCCCTTGTCTGTGAAAAAATCAGATTGACGGCACCCTTTTTGCAATCTTTGAGCAGATGCACCATTTCCGGGCGTTTATAAATTTCCTTATTCCCTGTGATGTCAATATAAACACCAACCAGCTTTTTATCGCTATCAGTTTTAAACTTTTCAGCATAGTAGGAACTGTGATAGGCTACTGCTGCATCCTTAGCGCGTTCCCACAGTTTTGCAAGTTTCACATAGCCGCCAACCTTATACTTGCGATCCATTCATAGCACCTTCTTCCGGCTGAACGCTCCAATACCATTTCCGCTTTTTCTGGTAGCAGTGGATTCCCATTTCTGTTTTTACCATCCGCGCTACTCGTTTGCTGACACCTTCATTATCTAAGCGACAATACATTTCATTTGCGCTCATATCGCCTTTTTCAAGGAAATGCTTAATCCAGTAGACAGCTTTCTGTTGCTCGGTATCAAATTCAGGTTCGGTGTCCGGCTGTTGTTTTTCAAAGAGCTGTGGCCTACATTCAAGCCACTGAAAACCACTTTCGGCAGAAATAGAGAAACGGATGTCTTCTGCCGTAGGCGCAAGACTGTTTTTGATTTGATGTACGATTCTTATATCAGGGTTCTCTGTATCTCGCTCCACCTGCAGGACGCTTCGTGCTGCTGCCACAACATCAATGCTGCCAAGGCTGCGGTACAGCCCTTTGGAGCCTTCTTTTTTATTGAGGTGCCCAATCAGAACAATAGCGCAGTCGTAGCCAACAGCCCACATTCCAAGGCGGCGCATAAGTTTCCGTGCCCTGCCTGCGATCTGCAAATCTGAATCACTGCCAAGATAGGCCTGAATTGGATCGATCACGACCAAGCGCGGCCGGAATTCAATGATTGCCTGACGGATGCGCTCATCGTCCAATGTAAGGCCGTTATAGACTTCTTCATTGATGAAAGCGATCTTCCCGCAATCTGCTCCGCAGCGTTCCAGACGGGGCTTTATCGTGTCTGAAACGCCATCCTCGGAGCACTGATAAATCACCTTTTGCGGCGCACCGATCTTACAGCCATCCGGGGTCTTACCTCCTGTTGAAAGTTCCGCAATCAGATTCATCATCATGCTAGACTTTCCATCGCCGGGATCACCCTGCAGCAGTGTGATTTTCCCGATTGCAATAAAGGGATACCACAGCCACCGTACATCCGTTGACTGAACTTCGCTATACAGTGTCAGCAGCCTTTCCATTTCGTTTTCCTCACTTTTTTGTAGTTTGGTTTCACGCTTTTATTATACGCTTGTCAGATATATTTTTCTGTGAACCAGCAGTTCACTTGTACCCTAAAATGTGAACTACTGGTTCACATTTTTGCCTCAGAAGCCACCTCCGCTAAAAGGGAAAAGAAAAATTCTGATTTCTATGCGGATCGATCTTTTGGTTTTTCTTGATACATTTTTTCATAAGTCAAATAATTAAAGTATCTTATGCGGGCATTTGAAAGGAAGATCACTATATGTCCGTAAATCGTACTTCTCTAGGAAAACGAATCAGCTTCTACCGTTCAAAATCGAATCTGACACAGGAAGATCTTGCCGCAAAAGTCAACTGCAGTCGTGAATACATTGTCCAAATCGAAAATGGCACAAAGGTTCCAAGCCTTTCTGTTCTTGTTGAAATTGCCAACACATTATCCGTTTCCGCAGATGAGCTTTTGCTCGACTGTCTTGAACATTCTTCTTCCTCTGCAAACTCCGAATTTCACCGCTTACTGCTGGACTGCAATGAAACTGAACAGACTGTCATTATTCGCATGGCAAAAGAGTTAAAGGCCGCTCTTGTCAGCCTTGGAATTTAACACCTATCCGTATTAAATTTGCAAAATAAAAAAGCCCGCATAAGCTGCAGACGCACCCTCGAATCCTCCTGGGTGCTGTCTGTGATTTATGCGGGCTTCGCTTTTATTGCCGGAACACTGTATTCACCTTAAATCAGGAAATCGCCGCATGTTCTTGTTGGGCGAGTTGACGATGTTGTACGAGGTGAACATGTTCGCCCAATTAGTGCAAGTGTAAATGGTTGCAATGTTTTAATGATAAAGATCATCCGTACAAATTCCTATTATAGCAGTTATGCTTATATTTGCAACACCTCACTGTCTGTGTTGCAGTAACCATTCGATTTTTTCAATAATACAGAAATAGTATTCTGTTTTAGCTCGTGTAGTAAACGAGCTAAAACTAAAGTGGCCTCAAATATTTGCAATAAAGGAATAGAGTTGCTATAATTACACTAAAGATTAATTGGACACATAATTATTAGCAGAAGAGCGTTCTAAACAGGCACGGAAAAGATTGGAGATGTTAAACATGAAAAAGTCGGATCTTCATATCCATACGGTTTCCACCAAAAGGGACAAACCATTTGAGTTTTCGATAGAAAAGCTAAAAGGCTATGTCATACAGGAAAAAGTAGATTTGATTGCGATAACCAATCACAATCTGTTTGATGCCCAGCAATTCAGCGATATCACGAATGCCCTACCCATTAAAGTCTTTCCTGGCATCGAAGTAGATATAGAAGCTGGCCACCTGATTGTCATTACCGATCCATCTGACATAGATGATTTTACAGAAAAGTGCGCGAAAGTTTATCGCCTTAACGGAACAAGTGAAGATTCATATATTTCCGAAGCACAATTTATGGAAATATTTAATAATCTCGGAAAATATATCCTTATTCCTCATTACGAGAAAGATCCAAAGCTCTCGTTCGAGAGGGTTCCTCAAATCAGCCCATATATTAAGTGTGGGGAGGCATGCAGTGCAAAGAAATTCATCTATATGCAGTCTAAAAGTGAAAAATTAGTTCCTGTACTATTTAGCGATTGGAGAGTTGAAGAAAAAGCACAGTTTCCTTCAGGAAGGCAGACCTATATCGATATAGATGACATTAATATGATGTCACTTAAATATGCATTAACCGATAAGGCGAAAGTATCACTGAAACCGGAAGATGGAAACTCTCTATTCCAAATCCTCGACAATGGTTTGCAAATCTCAACTGGATTAACTGTACTTTTAGGAAAGCGTTCGTCTGGCAAGACTTACACGCTCGATCAAATCAATGCGCAATTCCCCGGCGGCAAGTACATCAAACAATTTTCGTTGTTATCGACGGATGATGAGCAATCTCAGCGAAAATTCGAGGCGGCATTAAAAAATAGGGGAAACTCTGTAACAGAAAGCTATTTGGGGCCGTTCAAAACGGTTGTTGATGATGTGCAATCCGTCAATCTGGAGCAAGATGCGAAAGAAATAGACGAATATTTAGAGGCGCTGAAAAAGGCCGGAGAAGATGCACAGCGGCAAGACATCTTCTCCAAGGCAAATCTCTATCAAGAATCAAATTTTAGCATCAAAAATTTATCCTCCCTTGTCGAAATGATTGAAGCCGCAGAGACTTTACTGGGCTCAATTGAATACAAGGAGTTAGTTGAAAAGTATGTTGGCAGGCGTTCGCTTTTGCGTTTAGCCATTGCATTAAGAGAGCAATATATTCAAGAAAAGACGGATTCGCTGCACAAAGAATATGTAAATAGTCTTATCACATCGGTAAAGAAGGAACTAAGTGTTCGCTCTTCTACAACCGCTGTGCCAGATATAGATTTGTACCAAATCCTCATGAACCAGCACAAGGTACAGGTCTTCCGTGATGTGGTGAAAATGATAAAAGAGCCTCGTGTTATTCAAGCGCAGAATTTGTATTCTTACAGAGTAGTTGCCCAAAGTAGTCCATTTTCGGGTGCGCTGGCGATGCAGAAAGTTAGCCGAACCAGGACCGGCTTCTCCGATGCATTTAAGGAGTACTATGATCCGTACAAATTCCTACAAGTTCTGAAAGGGAAGGATATTCCAGCTTCGGAGTATTATAAGTACTTTGTTAACATTACCTATGAAGTATTTAACCAGTATGGAAGTCCTGCGTCCGGCGGAGAACGTTCCGAGTATAATTTGCTTCAAGAACTGTCAGATGGAGTTAAAAACAACATTTTGATTCTTGATGAGCCAGAGTCTTCGTTTGACAATATATTCCTTAGAGATGGAGTAGATAGCCTGCTTAAAGACATATCAAAAACTATTCCGGTAATTATTGCAACGCATAATAATACAATTGGTGTTTCTGTTCACCCAGATTACATCGTTTATGCCTGCAAAGAGGTCTTAAGTGACGGAAAACTTGAATATCATTTGTATTCGGGTTATCCTTCAAGTGAGGATCTGGTTGATTTAAAAGGCAATCATATACCACGAAAATCGGTATTGTTGGATTGTCTTGAGGCTGGTGAAGCAGCCTATATGGATCGGAGGAATTCTTATGAAATACTTAATGGTTGATAATGGAAGAGTATTCTATTCTTTGGACGGAAGTGCAGCAAGCAAAAAGCCAATCGACCAGATTAGCAAGGACGATTTGCTTATACTTTTGAAACTATCTATTTCTGAAGAATCCTTCGAAATGGATCCCTACAGCACCGAATCTGTTCACAATGCAGCACACCAAATTATTTACAAAAATATCTATCAGAAATTTGAAGATATCAGATTGCATAGGGTAAGTTTCGAGGATGAAAAGGTAAATCTTTACCGAACTGCGATAAATAGATACTCTTCTGAGCTTTCTGAATACAAGTAAGTATAAAAAGACTCATAGCAGTCGAGGATAAAACAAAAAAACAGCCTTGTCTTTCGCAAGAAAGACTAGGGCTGACCCTGTTCTACCATATCACTGTTAGAACATGATTTGAACTGTCGCATCCCGAATCAAATCAATAAACTGATCTTTCGTTATAACTTCTTTACGGCAGATAATCGACTTATCCGCTTGCTGCCGTGTATAAGTCAATTTTCTATCATTGCGGCGAAGTTGCCGCACCGCATCCAAAGTCAAGACTCCCTCACGATACATCTGGCACAAAACAAAGTCATTTGACTTAACGCCCACCGAAATCGGAGAATCCAGCGCAGGAGTAAATTCAGAATTTCCTATTAAGATGCGCTCTGCATTCGTTTGGAACTCATGCGTATTGCCTATCTTGAAAACGGAGTCAAGACTCCCAGTTTGCCAATCTTGGTTGATCTCGCCAATGCTCTACATATTTCTGTCGATGCGCTACTGGTTGACAGCCTCGATTATTCTCTTTCTTCCTCTGATTCCAATTTACATCGTCTCTTATTAGACTGCGATGAAACTGAACAGACTGTCATTATTCGCATGGCAAAAGAGTTAAAGGCCGCTCTTGTCAGCCTTGGAATTTAGCACCTATCCGTATTAAAATCGCAAAATAAAAAAGCCCGCATAAGCTGCAGACGCACCCTCGAATCCTCCTGGGTGCCGTCTGTGGCTTATGCGGGCTTCGCTTTATAACTCTTTTTCTGCGTTTTAACTTATTTTAAGTTATAATACAAAATTCAAGTTAAGCTTTGCTGTGAATCACTTTTTCTTTACCATGCAGCGTTTTTTAAAGAACGAAATACCGTAGCAAAGGATTTGATCGTAGTCATCCTCATACTCTTTTGCATACATCCGATCATCAATTTGCTGCAACGCTGTATCGCACTCACTCTCCAGATTTTCCAAAACCTTCGTATACTTCGCCTCAAAGATTGCAACGCGGGCATTGATGGAATCGTAGACGACCACATCGCTTCGTCCTTCGCCATGTTCCTTATTGGAATCCACCATGTATCCTGCACCTGTGAAGATGCCCGCAAGGAATGCGTGGTAGAAGTCCTCCCGATAGTCATGGTAGCTAATGGTGCGCCGGAGCAGAGCATTCATTTCCTTGGTAATGCCTTCGCTGTCACCGTTCCAGACTGCATCAAACAAAGCATTTCGATTCCACTTCTTCGTACTGTCATCGAACCATTTGATGACTGTTGTTTCAAAAATCTCTTTGATTTCTGCATTAGGAATCATAAGGGCAACCATGCCATCCGACAATT
Organism: Faecalibacterium sp. AF28-13AC; assembly: GCF_003478405.1. Taxonomy (NCBI): domain Bacteria; kingdom Bacillati; phylum Bacillota; class Clostridia; order Eubacteriales; family Oscillospiraceae; genus Faecalibacterium; species Faecalibacterium sp. AF28-13AC. Next base: position 191,284 of record NZ_QUFG01000003.1, read on the forward strand.
CGCCTTTATAATCGCCTTCACGAGCTTTGGTCAAGTACCCTGTCAGATACAGCGTACTCCAGAGATTATCTTCTGAGGAATGCAGGTAGTCATAGGTCAGGTTTTCATCCACACGCTGAACAATGTAGCCGCCAGCCATCAGGGTTTCAAGTTTATTTGTGATTGTACTCCCCGCATAGTCAATAAAGGAACGGATGATTGCATTGTCGCTGGTGTTCTTCCAGTAGCTGATAGGCTTAGCCTTCGGGTTGCGCTGTAATTCCAGCATATAGTTCATTACATCCCACGGGCAGTAAACATCAAAGGCTCCGAAATGGTATCCATCATACCATTTTTTGATATTCTCAGCCTGCTCTGTCAGGTCGGCATCCTTTAGCAGCTGGTCAACCTCGCTCTGTACAAATCCGAAATACTCGTTCAGACGAGAATTTGTAATAGTATCCGATACAAAATTGTTGGTTCCTGTAAAGATGCTCTCTTTCGCAATCTTTAAGCAACCCGTAACAACTGCGAATTGAAGTGCTTGATTGTCTTTTAGGGCCTGCATTAAGCCTTTCATAATATCGAGCATTTCAGTATAGTAACCGTTATTGTTTGCTTTCGCTACAGGAACATCATACTCATCTATAAGAAGAATTACTTTTTTGTTGTAATGCTTATTTAGCAGCAATGTTAAAAATTGAATCGAGCGCAGCACATCCGTCTTTTCCGCTTTTCGATCACTTATCTGCTGAAAAAGAAATTTTTCTTGTTTGCTTATCACCTGACTATCCAACAAATACGTGTGATTCTGATACAGAAGAGTAATTTCATAGACAAGCTGCTGATATGCATCCATAAAATTCAGACCATCTATCTGCCGGAATGAAATAGAGATTGTCGGATACTGGTTCATCCACGCATCACATAATGCCTGATGCTCTGCAATTTCTAGCCCTTCAAACAGTTTTCTGCTGTTCTTTCGGATGTCGAAGAAGTTTTCCAGCATACTCATGCCCAATGTCTTACCGAATCGTCTGGGGCGAGTAATAAGCGTCACTTTCGTTCCGGTTCTACTGAGCAGTTCGCTAATCAGTCCCGATTTATCAATATAGTAATACCCATTTTTACGAATTTCTTCAAAATCCGAAACTCCAACGGGAATATTCATTTCTTTCATCTCTGCTGCCCCTTTCACGTAGCCATGCACAGACTTTTCGTTGCTTCTATGATACCATGAATCTCGTGTTCTTACAAGAAAAACTCTAATTGCCGCGTTAGTTTTGCCTACGGCTCATTCTGCATGGTCTGCCAGCACATCTTCAAATGTAAAATGGATTTTCACACGTTCATCGTTGAAAACCTCGATGCGGTCAATAAAGGCTTCCACCACATTCTGTGACAAATGCATCACATCGCCTGCTTCTCCCACCGTATTCATCATGGCTTGCAAATTATCCGTATCCTTTTTCACAGGCTGGAAAATTTGATCTTTCTCGGTACGCAGCCTTTGAATCTGCTCCATTCTTTCATCTTCCTGCACTCTGTAGGCATCTCTCTGCCGGATGAATTCTTCCTTGCTCATATTTCCGTCGGCATACTGCTCATACAGTGCAACACGAAGTTTTACGAGCTCTGCCTTTTCTGCACTCAGCTTTTCTTCCTGCCGTTCCAGTGCGGAAAAGATGATCAACGCTTTGCGTTCCCGTTCGTGCAGGATTTCCAGCATATGCTCCGCCTGCTTTATCTGCACTGTCAGCGCGTTTCGGACAATCTCTTCCAGCATTTTCTCAGAAATCGGGATTCGCTTGCAGGGGCTGTCCACCGCCGTGGCTGAAAATCTGCAGTTAAACGAGGGATCAAGTTTCTTGAGAACACGATATTTCATCAATTTCCGGCAATAGCCACAGTAGACCTTTCCCTTCAGCGGATACTGGCGTTTTGTGTAGTTCCCTGCCTGATGATTTCCATGCTGCAGCATAATGACCTTTTGCGCCTGTGCAAATTCTTCTGGGGTCACAATAGCGGCATGGCTGTCCTCGATTCGTACCTGCTGTTCCAAGGGAGCGCGCAGGACCCGATGTTTGCACGGAACAGGCATAATGAATTTCGCGCCCACGTAGGTTCCCTTATACTTCTCATTTTTCAATATATGGTAAACCATTCCGCTTGTCCAGTGGCTGCGCTGCAAGTCCCATGCTTTCTGCTCGCTGTACACATGGTTTTCCGACACATGATACACTGCCGGGGTTGGAATCTGCTTTTCGTTCAGGATTTTTGCGATGGTCCCCGTCCTGTTTCCCTGCAATGCCAGTTCAAAAATCAGGCGCACATACTGGCTGGCTACCGGGTCTAGGATCAGCTTATGGCAGTCATTTGGGTCCGGCAGGAATCCAAACGGGCGGTATCCTCCGAGATACATTCCTTTTCTCTGCATCACATGGTCTGCTGCTGCGATTTTGGCAGAAAGGTCCCGGCTGTAGGATGCGTTGATGATGTTCTTAATGGCTACTTCCAGTCCGCGTACATCGTTTCCGATCTGCATTCCACTGTCATAACCATCGTTGACGGAGATGAAGCGAACGCCCAGCAATGGGAAGATCCGCTCCATATAATCGCCTGCTTCGATGTAGTCACGGGCAAACCGGGAAAAGTCCTTTACGATAATCGTTTTCAGCTTTCCATCCTGCGCATCTTGAATCAGCCTCTGAAACGCCGGGCGGCTTGTAGAGGTTCCAGAATAGCCGTCGTCCACGTACTCCTGAAGCGGCTCTTTTGCCAGTTCGGGGCGGGCCATGATGTACCCCTCTACCAGTCCGCGCTGGCCCTGAATGCTGTTGCTTTCGACCTTATCAGCCCCCACATCCTCGTCCGCAAGGGAAAGCCGGTAATAGGTTCCGATCATCTGCTGCTCACCGCCTTTCAAACGTGTAGATCAATTCCGTCTTTACGATTTCCGCTGCACGATTTTCCAGATTGCTCATGCGGCGCACCCACTCCATCTGATTTTCTTCTTTCAGTTTTTCCGAGACACCCTCCCGCTGGCTCAGTTGCTCGATCAAAACCTCATATCGTTCCGCTGCCTGCTCTTCCACATTTGCTAAAACAGTATCCAGTTTTCCGCTCAGCAGCAAACTCTGGTAATTGGCTGGTTTTCGTAGTTTCAGGTACGCCTTGTGCAGCATTCCCCATCGGCCAATCGGACGGGTCCGTGGCAGTTTCAAGGCTGGCAGATAATAATCACCCACCAAGACATATTCCATTCCTGTCCGGGCATCATAGATTTTCTCTTTCATTGTCTGTTCTCCTTTTTCGTTAAAACACAAATTCCGTATAAGTTATTTTCCTGCGGTCCACTTCAATTTTCTTTACATACTGCAGCAGATTATCTACCGTCAAAAGGACTTCGGTGTTTCCTGCGATCTGCTTTTTCTGCTGCAATTTTTCTTGAACGACGGCCAGTTCTTTCTCTTTTTCAGCTTTTGTCTGTCTGAATGTCTCAATTTCATTTTCTGCATCCTGCTTCAGTTCCAGAAATTTCTCCTTTGAAAGTTTTCCGAGAACATACCGCTCATAGCCGCTGCGCTTCTGCGATTCCAGCCGAACGATATTGCCCGACACCTGTTCCATTTCACGGCTCAATGCAACTTTCTTTGTTTCAAGATTGCTTTTTCCCGAATTCTTCTGCATCAGCTTTTTCAAGTACTTATGTTCTTCTAACCGCTGGTACAGTTCCTTATGGATGCCGTTCCAGAGGTCTTTCTCTGAAATTGAAACATGGCAAGATGCACAGTAAAAATACAGCGTACCATCACTTTGCCAATGACAAACCAATTTTTCTCCGCACTTTTTGCAAAAGATTCTGCCTTTGAAGATGTTCGGATTGTTCTTTCTGCGCTGTCTGCACCACTTTTTTCGCTCTTCCTTGACTGCTTGCTCGGCTTCCCGTAATGCGGAAACTTCATCAAACAGTTCCCAGCTGATAATCGCCGGATGGCTGTCCGGCACCATCCGCCAGCTTTCCCGTGGATTCTGCCCGATTTTCCGATTCGTTTCATCGTAGGCGATGCGGTTATAGACCATTGTTCCTGTGTAGATTGGATTTTCCAGCACCTTTGTCACGAAAACGGTCTGCCATGCTGGGTCCTTTACCCGCAAGGTGTTTTTCAGGTATCCCAGCTGACAGCGGCGTGTAAAAGGTGTCTGGATTCCCTGCGCAGACAGCTTCTTTGCAATCTCGCGCTCTTTCATGCCGGATTTCTTCCAGAGGAAAATCTGTATCACCACATCGCTGACTTTCTCATCCAGAACCAAATGATTCTGCTGATTTCTCTTGTAACCGAACGGAACCGGGGTATAGATTTCTCCCCGCGCTTCCTTGGAGCGAAAGCACGACTGGATCTTCTGGGACAGGTCTTTCGAGTACATTTCGTTGATCATGCTCTTGATCGGCACCAGCATCCCGTCACGGCTCTGGTTGTTCAGGCTGTCATAGTTATCGTTGATGGCTATAAATCTTACGCCAAACAGCGGAAACACCTGTTCCAGATACTGGCCTGTTTCCACGAAATTGCGGCCCAAACGCGAGAAGTCCTTTACCACGATGCAGTCGATTTTCCGCTCCTGCAGTGATTTTAGAAGCCTCTCAAATTCCGGGCGGTCAAAGTTCATCCCTGTGCACCGCTTGTCCGCAAACACATCCAGCAGCATCAAATCATCCCGGTGGTTGATATACTCTTTGATGTAAGAAATCTGCACTTCCAGCGATTCCGTATCCCGAAGTACATCATCAAAATCAGACAGTCGTGCGTAAATTGCGGTTTTCCAGATACGGTGCGGTGCGTTCTCCGCTTCCCGCTGCGCCGCACTTACCTTCTTGCTTACTCTTGCCATATGTCCAGCCTCTCCTTTCATGCAGATACTTCATGCTGTGTCTGCTGCTTCTGATGCAGTTCTTCCAGCAGGTCCGCAATTTCATCGTGGAATCGGAACGTAATTTCTACCCGATTGCCCTCATACACTTCGATTTTCTCAATCAGTTCCACGACCATCGGGCGGGTGATTTCTTCCAATTTTCGATACTTACGGTACACATCCAGAAACGGATAAGCATTTGGAGCAGTCTGTAAATTTCGTTGTTCCGCTTCCAGTTCTGTGATTTTGTGGTCATACTCTTCAATCCGCTTGCTGTACAGTTCGTTGTAGTTCAGAAAATCCTCCCGTGTGAGGATTTCGTCTGCGTAATCCCCGTACAGCTTTTCCTTAATGCCTTGTGTATGAGCCTTTTCTGCGGTCAGCTGCCGAATCTGCCGTTCGATGCACCGCACACGGTAGGGTTCCTGCTGGGCCTGCCGGATGCTTTCTACAAACTTTGCTTCCTCCATCACGATTTGAATCTGCATCTGGAGCGCGTTCCGCACGATGTTGTAGAGCTTTTCATCCCGCAGGTTATGGCTCGTGCAGCTGCCCTTGTTCTGCTTGCTGCCGGAGCACTGATAATAGATATACCGCTTTCCTTTATAGCTGGCCGACCTGCGCACTAGCCGGCTGCCGCAGTCCCCACAGTAGAGAAAGCCTGCAAACAGGGCCACCGTTTCGGCATCGTTCGGCCTGCGGGTTTCGGTTTCCAGAATCCGCTGCACCAGTTCAAACTGCTCTGCCGGAATGATTGCTTCATGGGTGTTGTCCACGATTGTCCAGTCCCGCATCGGCACATTCATTTTCTTTTTGGAGCGATAATCCAGTCGCCGGGTCTTTCCCTGCACCAGCTTCCCGGTATAGACCTCATTGTGCAGAATACGGTCCACTGCCTTGGCAGACCACGGCGGCTCATCGCTCTTGCGGAAATGCAGGCTCAGCTTTGCGCCGCTCTGCAGCTTTCGCGCGGCTGGAGACGGCACCTTTTCCGCATTCAAGCGGTCTGCAATACCCTGATTATTCATGCCGCTGATCTTCCAGCGGAAAATATCTTGCACCGTTTCCGCTGCCAGTTCATCCACAATTAGCCTGGTATGATTGGCAGGATCCTTCCGGTATCCAAACGCTGCAAAGCTCCCCACAAAATCGCCGCGCTTGCGCTTAACCGCAAGCTGGCTCTTGATTTTGACGGAAATATCCCGGCAGTAGGCATCGTTGAGCAAGTTCCGCATCGGAACCATGATGGAATCGCTGGTTTTCCACGCAGATTGACTGTCATAGTTGTCTGTCACAGCAATCAGCCGGACCCGCATGACCGGGAAAATCCGTTCCAGATAGCGTCCCACTTCAATGTAATTCCGTCCAAAGCGGGACAGATCTTTCACCAGAATGCAGTTGATAGTCCCTTGTTCCAGTTCCCTGAACAGGTTTTGGAACGCAGGCCGTTCAAAGTTCGAGCCGGAGTAACCATCGTCCACAAACTCATCCACGATGCACAGTTCCGGGTGGTCTATGGCATAGGCTTCCAGTAGTGTGCGCTGGTTTGCAATACTGTCGCTCTCTGTCTTATCGCCATCCTCACGAGACAAACGCAAGTACAAGGCTGTACGGTATCGGGTTGTATTTTGCTGTGTTCTCTTCTGCAAATTCACATCAGGGTATAACAAAAGCCTTCCACCTCCTTAACGAATCGGCAATACTGTTCGTCAGAGAAGCGAAAGGCTCCACATTTTTCTATGTAGAACAAGCCTGCCGAGCAAACTTTACTCAGCCGGCACATTCCTATTTTCTTACCCACAAACAGCTTACCAGAATCATCATCTTTTGTCCAGTGCTTTATCGCATTAAAGTGTGAAATTTTCTGTGTGATTTTTCAGCAGCTTGCCGAAGTCTTATCTGCCTTTTCAGCTGGCAGACTGAAAGCATCGGCCAACGCGCTCAGACAGTGTGCTGCTCCCTCTCGGTGCGAAATTCAGCTTCACAATAATTCCGTTGTCCAGATAGCAATAAGGATTTCGGACCTTATCCAGCAGATTTTTCAGCCTTTCCTCCTGTGGCAGTCCGTGTTCCACTGCATCCTGCGGCAGTTCCTCCAGTTCAGACTGTTCAATCGTGCGGATGTCCCGGTTCTTCATCTGGTAGATCTGCTCCAACCAATTCATTCTGCCGTTTTCTTGCAATCGCGTTCCTCCCATTCAAGCCAGAAGTGTTTTCAGTAAATCCAATTTTGCCTGTCCTATATCCTTTCTCATGCTGGGGCCTGTGCAGGCAATCGGGGTACACAGTTCCAGCAGACGGTCATAGATACGGGCGTGGGCGGTATCCTGCGGATTCTTCAACTCCGTCAGGGTCAGGTTCGTGGTAACGATCAGTGGTTTCCTGCTGCGGTAACGGCTGTCGATGATGTTATAAATTTGCTCCAGCGCATATTCCGTGCCCCGCTCCATGCCGAAATCGTCAATGACAAGCAACGGATAGCCGCAGAGCCTGTCCACGACTTCATTTCGCCCGGAAAAGGCGTTATTCAGTTCATTCATGATTCGGGCAAAATTCGTCATGCAGACGGCCACTTCCTGTTCCATCAGGGCATTGGCAATGCAACCCGCCATAAAACTCTTGCCTGTACCAACACCGCCCCAGAGCAGCAGCCCCACATTCTTTTCCCGCATTTCCGGCCAGTGGGCCACATACCGCTGTGCCAGCTGCATCTGTGGATTTTGCCCGTGATCGTTTGCAAATGTCCAGTGCTGCATCGCCCAGTCGGTAAAGCCCTGCAGCTTCAGCCGCTGCACTTTCTCGTAATGCAGCCTTGCATGTTCTTCTTTCTCTTGCTTTTCCCTTGTAGCCTGCCTGCACTGGCATTCAGCCGGATGGCGGTCACGCCCAAACAACTTTCTGCCGTTCGGGAAAAATGCTTCTTTTGGTGTATTGCAAGTGCCGCAGTACAGCAGCCCATCTTCTGCAACATAGTCCTGCGGTTCCACAGAGATCGTCATAAGCCTGTCCATCGCTGTCTGGATCGTTTCCGTCATAAACTTTCCTCCTTGTTGTAGGTATAGTCCGGGATACCTGCTCCCGGTTTCTGTTGTCTTTTCTTCCGTGCTGACCAGCTACGCAGGGTCGCCGCATGGTCTGCGTACTTCCTGCCTGTAGACTGCATATAGATTGAAAGGTCATCAATCAGGGAATCTAACTCTGCAATTTCCATTTTCAGTTCTGAATAATCTTCCAGATAGACATTCCGATAACGCCCATATGCTTCTTTGGTTCTACTCAGTTGGTTCAATCTTAGGTTGTTCTTATTTATTTGGTTAGGTGTGCAGTTTTGCGCAATCGTATTGCTCACTTTTGAGCAATCAGGCTGCTCATTTTTGACCATCTCGACTGTGCATTTCTGCGCAGTAGATGGGAAGCTTAGGAACACCTGGTTTGGCTTGGAAAAGCCATTGGACCGCCGTTCGATCAGCCGTGCGGCTTCCAGTTCCCGCAGGGCACGGGTGACACTGGAAATGCTGCTCTGAAGATCTTCCGCCAGCCCTGCCAACGGATAGAGCACATATGCCCGGCCCTGCACATCCACCCAGCCGTTCTTCTGCGAAAGGGTCATGCGGTCCAGCAGCAAAACATACGTCAATCGTGCCGTATGTGAAAGGCTCATCTGCAGCAGAAATTTCGGATAAGGGAAATAAGCGGGCAGTGGGGTTTGTGCCTTGATGTACTCTTTACTCAAACTTCCTCCTAATCGTTTTCAAAAGTCCCTGCCGAATGGGAAAGTCCTGCACGGGCTTACGCATCCGGCAGGGTTCCGGGGTGCGGGGTGGAAGACCCTGCTGATTTACAGGCTCATATCATAGCTGCGCTTCTTGCGTTTCGGTTGACGCTCACGCTGTTCCTGTCGAGCCTGCTCCTGCCTTGCCTTTTCGCGGACTCTAGCCTCCCACTCGCGTTTCCATGCAAGGTCGGATTTCATTTCATCGGTCTTTCGGAAGATGCTGTACACGTTATCCGATGCAATTTCCAGACGCCGGGATTCTTCTCTCAGGGGAGCGTATGCCTTTTTCCTCTCCGCGATTTCTTTGGTCAGTTCTTCTTTCCGTTTTTTCAAAGATTTCAGCGATGGTAGCTTTCCATCATTTTCTTCTCGGAAATATTTCACGGATTCTGCATAGGCATCCAATTCCTTGGAATGCTCTGCACGGAATTTTTTCTTAAAAATCGCCTTCGTAAATTGCTGCTGGACATCTTTTGTAGAAAGATACTGCCCCGCATAATGAATCTGTTCATTGGTTTTGTACAGTTCATCCTCTGCCTGTGACAGCCGTTCATACGCAGCCTGCGCATTGGCCTGTGCTGTCTTACACAGATCATTCAGTTCTGTCAGGTCGTTGATGTTGTTTTCCTGCACCCATACCAGCGTTTCAGCCATTTTCTGCAAATTGCTGATTTTGACCTTTAGTGCATAGGCCAGATTTTCCTGTGCCCTAACATTCTCCTGCAGGTCCACAACAAGCCGCAGCCTAGTTCTGGTCGTAAAGATCAGTATGGGATCTTCCTTGTACCGCAGATTCTTCTCGGCGTTCTGAACAAAGAATCCTTCCAGACATTCTCTTTTGCAGCTATCCCCCAAAGAACGCTCCGATATGAACTTGTTCCGTTCCGGCGGCAGATAGCTATAACGCCCACGTTGGGTTTTGACGAAAATGTTGTATTCATCCTGCAGGATGTCTTGAAAATCTTCATACGAGATTGCTTTCTCACGAGCAGCGGCAACGGCATCCCGGATAAGCTGCTTCTGTGTTTGAAACTTTGTCGGATTGGGCGTAAATCCTTCCGTTTCGATTTTCTGTTTTTTCTCATCCAGCCGCCGCTGTGCCCAATACTCCGCTTCGGTCACACCCGTTCTGGATGGTGACAGTAAATCGACCTGATGCAGAAACTCGCGGCGGCACAAATCCATGAGGGATTTCTGCAGGTGTTTCAGGTATTCGTTCGTCACATGGTGCTTGTACCCTGCCTTGCAGTCAATGGGCCGCTCCATAAAGGGCTGCTTAGGCACATCCAGTTTTCGCAAACTGTTGATTACGATATGTACATGAATATTGCCGCTGCCATTATGACCGTCTATGTGCGTACAGACCAATGCCTGATGCCCCGGAAAATTTGCTTTTGCGTATTCCAGTCCAAGCTCCTGCGCCCGTTTACCCGTCAAACAATTTTCTGTGCTGTCCCGTGGATCAAAGCTGATGATGTAATGGTGGCTTTTGATTTCATTCTTGTTTTTGTTTTTCTGGTACTCGCGGTTCAGCTGCTGGCAGGCTGCATCGAAAGAATAGGGTTCACAGTTCAGACCGTCCAGATAAAACTCATCCCGCATGATACGATTTCCTTTCTGGTCAAGGATCGGAGCTTTCCGAAGCTCGTCATGCTTGAAAATCAGGTACTCCAGCGCAGCACCATAGTTGGAGTTCTTACTTGCGATATGCTTTAAGATTGCCATAGTTCTTTCCTGCCATTTCTGCGACCTGCTCCCGCATTTCAAAAATGCAGGAAATCGCATGGTTGATGTTTTCACGCATGACATATGATGGAAGGCCTCCACTGTTGAAGAACGCTGCGATCTGGTTCAAGTTGTTCCCGATGGCGGCAAACTCCCGTGTAATTGCTTCGATCTCGTCCGGGTGAACATAGAACACATACGAGGTATTCACTCGGCCTTTCATCAGCATCTGCGCTGCAAATTCAGAGAGCGTCATTCCGGCATCTTCGGCCTGCTGGTGTAAAAGTTCATGTACTACTTCTGTAACTCGTGCGGAGATTACTTTTGTCTTTACGATAGATTTCACTTTTTTCTTCGTTCGTGGCATGGGGTCTCCTTTCCAAAATCAAGAGTTTGATTTTCCCGGCAGTGCATCTGCACTCCGGCTGTGGCCTGCTTCTGCAGGTCACCAACAGGCAAAATCATGTGATTTTGCACGATGTGAGGGTATGGGGAGCACAATCCCCATCAAGATGCCGCGTGGAGAAATCGCCCGTAGGAGCGATTTCGTATACAAAGGCGAATCTTGCTCTTAACTACCGTCCACTCTGTCCTAGCCCGTTCCTGCCCGATTTTCTCCGGCGTATTTTCCGGTAAGACGCGCAGAATGCGCATTCAGTACCAGAGGTATCCTGCTGGGGTGGCTCATGCGATTTTCAAGGTGCGATGTGACTTTGTAAGGAATTAGGGATTTTCAGAAGTGATGCCGTAGCGAATTGGCTTACTTTTGAAAATACTTCCTATACCCTATACAAACTTTAAGGGGTGTTTTTAAACTGGGTCTTTTAAAAGTTCAAAGAAAATTCATTTTTCCAACGTTCCCCTCTACCTATAACAATCTAAAATGGGTGTTTGGCAACCAGATTTTCAAATTTTGTCGAACTGCCTAATTTTAGAACATAGATTTTGTTCATTTCCCACTTATAGAACTAGAGGAAAGCAGTTTTGCAAAAGATTTTGAAAGTCCCTACACTAATAGGAATCCTCAGGACCGTTTTTGAATACAGTTTTGAAAATTTCACAATTTCGTGCAAAAAGAAAAACGGCAAAGTTCAAAATCGAACCTTACCGTCATTCATAAAGACACTGTATAAAACGAAACGCCCACGATAAGCAGGTGGCGTGCCTGTTCATCGTGGACATATTGCTATTTTAACGTTGTGTAACTGTTATCGATGTTCCTACACGGGCAACCTTGACACATCCGTGTCAGGACGATTCACTGAACGATCTCTTCATCTTCTCCTTCACTTCATCCGGCACATCGATCAATCCGAACCGATAGAACATGCCATAAATGTAAGTCACTCCCCGGATATCCCCCAGCGCCTTGGGTCTGTCCACTACCTCTCCAATTTTACCGATATTGTGATACGCCAGCAGCGCAGAACTCCAAGCAAGGCTCTTGCTGTCCTCTCTGCGGTCGATCCACAGCTCCTTGGTGAACTCATCTCCCCTGCCCTTCTTCAGCGTATATGTAAAGGGCAAGCCGGACATCGTCTTGAATTTGTATCCCTGAAAAGCCACCACGCACTTCCAGAGATTTACTTCGCAGGGATTCTTCTTCAGCGCAACCACAGCTCGATAGTGACGCTGCCGCTCTGCCCCGGCACTGATATTGGAAGCTTCAGCCTCCTCCGGGAAATACACGCCTTTCTCATACGGCAAATAAGAGGTCACAGAGGGACGGGACAACTGCAAAGCAGACATGGTGGAGGTGACAGCAGCAGAATAACTTTGTGTGCTTCTAAAAGAACAGAACGTCTGCTGGACGAGCTTTGCCGTGTCCGACTCGTAGACCCCGACTGTGATGAGCAGCTTCCGAACCTTGATGGGGTTGAGGGACAGTGCGTCTGCGATGGCTTGCAGACTCATTTTGTCCGTATAAAGGTCAGCAGCTGCTTTCATCTGCTGTGCTAGGTTCTTGGATGCACTATACTCTGGCTTTGATGGCTTCCGCCCACCGCCGGGCTTACGCGCACGTGTATTACTCACTAGTTTTCACCTCGTTTTTTATTTCCGTCACAAACTATATATCGTGCTCAAGAATATGCCGTGTGAACTTCTGGAGTTCAGTCCACACGGCGTATTGCTTTATTTCAGTTTTGTGAGTGACCAATAATTGACGTCCTATGAAATCGGAGCCCCCTGTGTTAGTGCCGCCCCTTTCCCGACAGCATATAGCGGTGCTAACACCTGTCAATATCTTAATCTATCCATTTCACCTCCTTTTCGAGCACATTCTTTATTTCTCCTGAACCCAATATATCTCGCATTCTCTGATTATATTCTTCATCACTCTCTTTTTGCTTAGCTACCATTTGGATTCCCTCTTGACTCAAATTTCCATTCTCCTCAAGTTCCTTTTCTAAAGAATAACTCTTTTTTCTTACTTCTTTCAAGATATATATGACAGTTTCCAAGCGATAAGCATCAATCAGTTTAGAGTACGCCACACCTTTGTTAAAAATCACTTCTGCGCACGGCTTCATAACATCTAATTTGTCGATTGACTTATTTACATAGAAGTTTGCCTCTTGAAATATGAATGGGATACTTTCATCCTGTTTATCCTTGCCAAGCCCTACTTTTTTCCCGGACAAAATATCGCAAAAGGAAGTCGCAGTCATTACCCAATAACATACTTTATTGTCAAACTCATCTACAAATTCACTTTTGGCTCGACCAAAAGTTTTATGTTCCTTTATTTCCTGTATTCGATGTTTTGCCATGCGGTATCCCATCAACGCCAATGGTGCGGCCGCTGCAATCGTCAGAAGTACCTTACCCTTTGGAATTATGTCCATAATATCGGCGTGGTCTAATGCCATTGCAAGAAAGGCTAAAAATGCTTCCCACAATACAGATATTTCCAGTGTTTTCTTCTTATCCAAAATACTTACTATCTTTTCAACATCTTTTTTTAGGCTCATTTCTTGCCATTCATTAAACTTAATATCATAATTCATAGAGTTATCCTCCTTCCATATTTGTATGTAGCGTTTTTTAGAATGTTACACCAATTGCCTCAATGTTTCTGTCAAGATTTGCGGCCGGGTTGGGCGCATACTGTCCCTTTTCTCTTATAGTTTCATTTCCAAGCCATTTCAAACATCCACGCTGAACAGCATAAAGCTCATCTACATATTTTTTTCCATGCTCATGGTTGCTTAATCCAAATAGTTTATTCAAATCTTCCTCGGATGCATTATCTTTTAAGAATTTCACAATTTCTTTTAAGATTTTTGCTGTGGCATCTTTACTATATTTAACCACATTAAGTCCATAAAGCTCTGCAAACTCAGAGTTTCGCTTATAGTATATGAGGTAGGTCATTTTCACTTCCACGCCACTGCATTTACAATTTTGGCGAAGATACCGTTTTCCGCGAGCAAGGCAACTTCCAAAACCTTCCTGTTTGCTGCCAATAAATTCAATACATGCTCTAACTGGGCACGCTCTCAATTCTTGACATTTGCAGGCACGGTCAATAATCTCCGGTGCCGGGATCACGTCGTGGCCACTGTGGTCATCCGTCCGTACAACAACAGGTGCATAGAAATGCTTTGCCATAGATATTACCTCCCAATTATCACTTCATGTATCGGTATACTACATACTTCACTTTGTTTTTTATGCCCGAAATTTCTTTCAGCCGACTTTTATCTTCGCAGATTCGATCCGGGCCAGCTTCTTCTTTCCAGTTCCGGAACCGAAATCTTCTTTCTCCATTCAAAAAATTCCGTCAGGCATTTTTTCAAACCTTGCTTTGTTTCCATAAACGCCTGCCGCTCGCCACTGTCCGTTTGTATTTTTACATTGGAAAATCTGCGATTATACTCTCTGTGAATTTCTGATGCCATGTAATTATGGAATTGTTCCAGTCTCTACCTGTTGAGATAGGCTCATAAGCATATAGGTAGAAAAGCATGGCAAAGAAAGACAGTAAGATTGAGAAGTCGAACGGTTCGTAGAGGGCGGTTAAGATGTTCATAAGGAGTTTGGATAATACTTTAATCATATTACAAATCACTGAACAAGCCAGCTTTATACACGCCATTCTCCAGCATCTTCTTGAAGCTATCCTTTACAGCTGCAACGTCCTCATGGTAGGTCATACCATACCAGGTATCGTTGGTCTTTAGAACCTTCACGGACATTTTACCCTGCTCCAGCAATTCACCGATGAAGATGGGAATCAAGTATTCCGCTTTCAGAGGATTGCCCGGAACTTCCTTCTCGAAAAACTCTTTGAAGCCTTCCTCCAGAACATCCAGAAAATCAGGAGTCAATCCCCACATATTCATAGAAACCAGAGAATTCACATCAATCACTTTTCCGTCCGCTTCTGCCCCATCCGCTGTTTTTACGATGTTCTTGGTCTCTACGACCTCAGTCAAGTTATTTTCCGCATCCATCTTGCAGATGCCGCGGGTCACACCACCATTATCGGACAGTGTGTTCTTCAGCACAAAACCTGCCATGCAGGACTTTCCGCCGTTTACCAGATAGTCATGGACGGCTTTGAAGCCCTCTTTACCATAATAATCGTCTGCGTTGATTACGATGAACGGGGTATTGATTACGTTCTTTGCTGCAAGCACTGCCTGACCGGTTCCCCACGGCTTTGTCCGGCCTTCCGGCAGAATTCCCGGAATATCGTTAATCTCCTGGAAAGCATAATCAACGGTCACATTGTGGGAAGCGCAGATTTTAGCAATACGATCTACGATAACCTCTTTGAATTCTTTTTCGATATCCTTCCGGATAATAAATACCACATGGTTGAAGCCTGCCTTGATTGCATCATGGATCGAGTAGTCCATAATGATGTGGTTGGAAGCATCCACCGGCTCCAACTGTTTAATTCCTGTTCCAAATCGGCTGCCGATTCCAGCCGCCATAATAAGCAATGCAGTATTCATTTTTCAATCCTCTTTACAAAAGTTTTCCAGAAGATAGCCCAACCATGTCTGATCGCCTTTTGATGTTTTTAATACAAGAATCGCATCCGAATCTCGTCCCCACCACTTCCATGACAACTTATGCAGATATTGTTTCTCCAAAAAAGCTTCTGCTTCTCCTCTGTTTACAGGTTGATCATACTTTCTATTAATCGTTAAGCATTCATTGTTGCCACAACGAACACTATCAACCATATTTCGGATTTTACTTCGTTCTTTATATGCAATATCAAACATATGATCTGTCATCAGATAATTTACATAGTACTTTCTGTTTGTCCAATATTCAATATGCATATCATAATTAAACTTGCAAAAGGCATTTCCCGCTTTTGCACTCATAAAAAAGGTGCTCCACCGGCCTCTGCCAATATACCATGTGTTATCTTGGCCTAATGTTTCCCATTTATCGTTGAAAAATAGTTCATCAATATCTTTGGTAAAAAACATTGTTGCATCAGACCAAACGCCTCCATAATAATACAGCAAATATGTCCTAACCACGTCACTAATTTGGGTTTGATCTAATGTTATATTTTTCAAATCAGTTTTATCTGCTTTGTGTTCTGTAAATCTATCAATGATAGCCTTAGGCAATTTTACATACTGCTGAAAATTATCCTCGCTTAAAACTACTACTTGATGACCATTGCTGTGCTTTCTCATGCTCTCAATGCATTTTTTCACAATAGGTGGTGCATTTTCTTCACCTTGCCACCACATTGTCCAAATCACATTATTTATAAGTTCTTCCGAATTCTCACAGCGATATGAAGTCATTGGCGAGACATCATCAATTCCATCATAATCTCCAGCTTGCAATCCCTTATAAGAAATCGGGCAAACCCGTTTTAAATATTTTTCAATCACATTATTATTTACATCATGAAGCATCCATACAATTTTACCACCCTGCCTATATCCAACAAATATATGGTTTATTGTTTTCCAAAGCGTCACAGCAGGGCCGAAATATTTCAAATATGCTATATTTTCTCTTGAATTCATTTTTGCCTCCCAAAAGTTTTCAGTATGCTAAGCATCGTATCGTCATTTGTCTTATTCCAATAAACAACACATGGTAACATAAAAACCATCATTCCAATAAAGATCTGTGCAACTAATGTATACGGATGCATTCCTAGCAGCCTTCCAATACTCTTGCAAGTAAAAAGCATTATTAGGCCAATAAAAATGTATACTCTAATATTTCTTCTATTCAAATACTTCATAAAATCAATTTGCCTTTTTACGAATTTTATCTGTATAAAGAGCATCAAATACTCTGTAAACAGGGTTGCAATTGCCGCTCCCGCAGCACCACAGAATGGTATCAGTACAAAATCAAGAATAATGTCACAAAAGGCCCCCCAAGCCATAACTACAATATAGTCTTTATCCCGCCCTGCCGGTATGAGATACTGATCACGAATCGCCCGTGACAACGTATTGGCAGGAATTGTAAATGCCAATATCGTAATTAGCGCCGCACACGGCAGAAAAGCTTCTCCCCAGAAAACGACCGAAAATTCTTTTGCAATTGCAGCTGTTCCAAAGGAAAATGCAATCGATGCAAATACCACAAATTTAATCGATTTATTCATCAACTTTTCAAACCCTTTGACTTCTTTATTCGCCAAAAGATAAGTCATGCGTGGAAACATAACATTGGTCAATGAATAAATCAGTGTTTTAGAAATCAGTGCTTTATCTGCATTCTCATAGTAGCCAACATTTGCTTTATCAGAAACACTGCCCAGTATAACCTTATCGATTGAAATATACATTGTTTCCAATAGTGTCGGGACAAACAAAATCAACATATGCTTCAAATGCGTCCACATATTGCACCAGCAAACTTGAGGACGACTGATTTTTCCGCGAATCATGACATAATACGTTGCATTGCTTATAAAGCTGCTGGCCGCCATTATAATAAAGTATGTATATAAATCATGTTCATTGTTAACACATAGCACTATAAGAACAAATGTTGCAATCTTTATTACCATATCTCGAATGGCAACACCTTTATATTCTTCTATTCCAAAAAAGAACCAGTTAATATTAAGTGTTCCACCTAAATACATTAAAGTAAGCACTATATAATACTGGAGATACTCGCCCTGAAAGTTAACTACAAATAAAATATATAATCCAAAAATAACGACACTGATCAAGATATGAGACAAAAAAATTTCCCAAAACACTTTACTTCTTTCTATTTTATCGTCTCCAGCTGATGCAATGCATCTTATGCCGTATCGATAAATTCCCAAATTTGCAATAAGAACAAAATAATTTAGAATTGTTGTTGTATAGGAATAAACCCCAAGCCCATTTGCCCCTAACGCTCTAGAAAGGATAGGAGAAGTGATCAACGGAAGGATCATAGACAAAATTTGATATAAGGTTTGATAGAAAAAATTTGATTTTATCTTATTCATTTATAAAGCTCCACAATACCTTCCAAGATACTTCAACACAAGATTTTGATATTGTTTAGCAAAAAAATATGCGCATTTTCCATTAGATGTTCGCAGCAAGTCATT
The DNA here is from genome assembly GCF_003478405.1 of Faecalibacterium sp. AF28-13AC. Taxonomy (NCBI): domain Bacteria; kingdom Bacillati; phylum Bacillota; class Clostridia; order Eubacteriales; family Oscillospiraceae; genus Faecalibacterium; species Faecalibacterium sp. AF28-13AC. The sequence goes on from NZ_QUFG01000003.1 coordinate 209,232, forward strand.
TGCTAATCCGTAAAATTGTATTCCAAATCCGTATTTTTTTATTCGCTTCTTATCTATAAATTTACGAAAATGTCGAAGTGCCGACTTTATCTTTCTCTTATATTTTTTATCTTTACAATAGACCTCCTGCGAATCATCCACAATTCCGCTATCCAATAAAATCTTTTGGTATAGAGTCAATTTCCTGTTATTTGAGAGTTCTACCGAACTCTTCCAATTCAACTTACTGAATATCGGAAAATCAGAAACTTCATATGTCGTTTCTGCCATTTTTTCCTGCATCTTCAAAACATTTCCTGCATATTCAGTCACTTCATCCAATTCTCTATTTGCCTGCTTAATTTCATTAAAAATAATGTAGAAGAAATAATCAATAAGCAAATAGTCCACTAGTTCGTCTTCGTTCTTCCAGTATCGACATAAAAGTTCAGCTTGCTTTTCAAAAATAACATTATGTGCAGTCCCGCCCAGCAAAAAACCGCACCATTGATTATTTGATACGCCTTTATTGGGCATATTCATTTTTACTGTATAAAAATTTTTTTCAAAAACTTCCTCTGAAATTTGTCTATTTACATATATCGTACTATCAAGCCATAGTCCACCATATGCATTTAACAAATTAATTCTAATTATATCTGAGAAGTGCGTTAGTGAAATTACCCCCTTTTCTCTTTTCTTTTCAATATATTGGGGCAGTGCAACATACTTTTTATAGTTAGATTGATCAAGGACAATCACTGGGTGATTTCCAGAGTTTTTTCTCATACTATGTATACAGGCCTTTACAGTAGGCGGCGCATTGCTTTCCCCCTGCCACCACATTGTCCATATTACTGACTGCGTTATTTCTTTTTTCATATTATTTTTCACCATATTTAATTCTAAAAATAGCATATACAGGATAATAGATTTTTAAAAACAGCAAACGATATATTATTCGTTTCTCTTTTGGGATTCGGGTAAGATTTCCTTCTCGTTGAATCGTTTGATACAGTCGTTCAAAGTCAAATAGATTTATTATGTCCTCAACTGTTTTTTTTCTAGCTTTCCATACCATATCATTTTTGCTGTTAAAATAGTCATATTTTAGCAGCAAAATCAAATCATTCATTTTATATAAATCGAATGATTCTTTTATATCATTACATTCTAAAGACTTATTTGAACGTAGAATTTGTTCAATTCGCTTATTAACGCGCATAACATTTTGTGAATATCCCTTATGATAACTGTGTACTGCAGAATTCACATTAACGTAATAACAATATACTGCGCTATCGACAACCATATTGCTTATTGAAGCAGCATAAAGCTCCAGCATAAATACAAAATCTTCTCCGATATAGATATTTGTATCAAAGCGATAGTTAATAAGCAGCTCCTTTTTTATTAGTTTTGCACACGACGAGCGGAAATCATGCTGCGAACAAAACTCACTATATCCATCCGCTCTCAGCGCGTGATTCATAAGTTCTTGCGAAGTTATACAATTTTTTTCAGCATGACTTCCCTGTGATATTTTGGGTTGATGATCCAATACACGTTGGCTTGAAAAAATGACTATATTCTTGTCAGATTTCGCATATGCCTTTATTGTTTTCACACCGTCCTCTGTCAAATAGTCATCGGCATCTAGAAAGAGAATCCATCTTCCCGTGCTTATTTGGATTCCTGCATTTCGTGCTTTGCTCACACCTCCATTTTGTTGGAAAACAGTTTTTATATTATGGGGGTATGTATTTCTATACTCTTCTATTATTTTAGCACTTTGATCTGTCGAGCCATCATCAATTAAAATCAATTCTATTTCCGGATCCAACACAGACTCTATACAAAACTTCAGATATTTTTCAGCATTGTATACCGGAATAATGACTGATATTTTTTCCTGTCCATTCATTTTTTTCTCCCGATTCGTAATCTTCTCTTATTGAAATTTTTTGGCTTTTATTTATTTCCATAATTGTTAAATAGAAAAAAATCCAAAAATATGTAATATCTATAAAATGAGATGTCACCATTTCTGCCATTACAAACGTCACAATAATATAGTTATATGCATTTGCTCTTATCAATTTAAATATCGTATACACGCATACCAGAACTGCCAGAATCCCCATTTCAAGGTACATATTAGGAAAGTCCATTTCTGCTCCACGCAATACAAATTTTGTAGAGTTTAATGTTTGAAATCCCGCACTTTTATAATTACTATTGTATATGTTTCTGTATAGCCATGCGCGGCCCATTCCAAATGAATCCAAGTTCACATTAAACAATTTTCTTATAATCGTATCATCGATAATTTGCAAATTCATTTGAATATAAATTGCTGTTACAATTACCGTCCCTATCGCCGTTACAATTACTAATCGTTTTTTTACCGTATTTTTCAATAAATATTGTCCCAAGAAAAAAAGAATAAATGCATAGAGAATCATTATTCTTTTATTCGTCATTATAACAAATATCAATGACAATAATTTCCATTTGTTTTTTCTTTCGTTTGCACACAGATAAATGCAAAGCCCCATTGATAATGGTGAAAACATATCAGATTCTGTTGAAACATCATTAAAACCTGATAGTGTCAGTCTAAAAAAAGCGTCTATACTAAATCGATGTGTCAATAGCAAATCCAATATGTATGCTGCAAAAGAAATACAGAGGATGACTTTTAATATCCGTGTAATGTCTTCTAGCTTAAATATATTTACCGAATAAAAAGCACCTGCGAGGGGAATCAATATTCTAAATACTCCCACAAATGGCACTATATTAAATGTATCATTTCGCACCATTTGATATATCGAAATCAGCAAAAATGCCGCTGACATGAGAAGAATTTCTTTCGCATCATCTCTGCAAAACCATGTGTTTTTTATTTTCTTTTGAATCAAACAGTTTATAATGAAAAACAGCATCATCAGATTTTTCATATAATTAAAAAATGCGATGCTGTACACTTCTTTTGAAAAACAATCTGCAATATGGAAGAATAAAATCAGAAATAATATCAGGGCATCTTTTCTATATTTTATTTTCATTACATCTTTCCTCTTTGTCGTAAATATTCTTTAATCGTCTTACCGCGAAATTTATATCATACCCTGCGTTTTGAATTTTTTCGTATCCTTGTTCTCTGTCTGCATTGAAATATATATTGCAAATTTTTTTGATCCAGTTTTTAGTATCACTAAGGCTAAGCATACACATCTGGTTAAAATTGATAACAACTTCTCCTGATATTTTTTTAGAAACTACGCAATGCAATCCGCTCGCCTGCGCTTCTATCAATGTAACCGGCAAGCCTTCCCATCGAGAGGGGAAGACAAACACATCCATCGCCTGCATCCAGCAATTCACATCATCTCTAATCCCCAAAAAGTATACCTGGTCATCCATTTGCAAGCTGCTCACCTGTTTTTTTACTGTATCCTGCAGTGGACCTGCTCCAAGCAATATCAGTTTGGCTTTTCTTTGTTTTTGCACTTCGTAAAAAACATTTACCAGAAATTCATGATTTTTTTGCTCATTAAAGTTTCCAACATGACCAAGTAGCAGCGTTTTCTCGTCAATATTCAGCATTTCTCGATAGCGTTTTCTGATTTCGGGATTGTACTGAAATTTTTGCAGATCTATTGCATTGGGCAAAACAGTATAATTTCCACAGCCAAAAATCCAATCCCCTGCCAAGGTTGAACAAGCTACTGCTTGTGTATAGCTCGCCCGTAACAACGGATACAATAACTTATGTACCTTTGGGTGCTCACATCTTGAATTGTGGCAATGTGCAATTCTGACAGGCACTTTTTCTATTTTGGCAAGGGAAAGTTCTAGTCCCATGGTGCTGCTGTTTCCATGGACATGAACCACGTCAAACTTTTGGCGTTGCATAAGTGATTTCAAAGAAAAGATATAACGCAACATTTCTTTTTTTCTATCTGGAAGATATTCAAGTGCACATCCCAGATCAACGAAACTTTTCAGAATTTTCTCATCTCTCACGCCTGTCACAACAATCGTAAATGTTCCCTCATAATCCTTCTGCTTCAACGCTTGGATATAGTTCAACATATGCGTAGTAATCCCACCCATTCCAAGTCCAGAAGTATTAACGATCAATATTTTACGCATACTTTTTCCCACTCTTTACTGTCCATTGTTCTGGATTCGATTTTGCTCCATCTACAATTCCATCGAAGGTTGCCTTTATCACAGCAATTTTATTCTGTGCCCTTAAAATGCTCGGAATCATAAATGAAATAATAAATCCAAAATATCCTTTGCAATTATAATTTTCATACCCAACGCGGCCATATTTCTTCATTTTTTTGTTTGCATAAATAATATTTCTATTCGTATAATAGACTCTTAAAGGACTTACAAACTTTTTATAGGAAAATTTTACAAAATTCTGATTATGCAAAATTTTGCTCACGCCAACCCAGAATTTTTGTTTCCACTCACTTTTGGGAGTTATTTTTCCAAACTCCTGATCCAAAATCCACTTGTTGAGTTTCAAAATTTTGTATCCACTTAGCGTAATTCTCTTGCAAAAGTCGTTATCAACAAGATCTATAAACATCCATTCGTCAAACTTTCCACATTTTTCCCAAGCTTCTATTGATGTACACGATGCAGATGTAATACAGAAATTCACATACTCTTCCGCTTCATTATCTTCTGCCTGTAGATATGTTCTTCGCCTGTCGATAACCTGTGGGCAAACAATACCAATATTTTCGTGTGTTCTTATACTCTCTTCAAAACCATGAACCATCCCATCTGGAATTAATGAGTCCTGGTCCATAGTTATCAGCCACTTATATCCATCAACCTTTGCCTGCTCCATGATTCGATTAAGCGCATATGCTATGCCACAATTTTTATTTTCTGAGAGATAAGTGACACCATCGTAATCGCCATCTGATATATCAGAATTATCAAATATATATATCTCCTTCACTTGCTTTTTTAAACGAGATATATTTTTTTCAAGTCGTTCCTTCTCAGCATTAAACACCACTATACCAGCAGCAATACCACCTATCATTCCAAGAATTCCCCCTTTACAATATTCCTGTATACATTGTATGAACAATATCTGCTTTTACTTTCTTCAGATAAGAATAGATCGTCCTATAATATGCATAAGCGTTCTTCTGCTTCTGTGGCAACTTACATAGTTCTATATTGTTTTCTTGGCACATTTTTTCATAGCCGATATCATAGGGTTCTCCGGCAGCAATAAACACTTGAAATCTATCCTTATCCAGATTCGTAGCATAATTCATGACTTGGGATGTCACACCATTTCTATCAAAATATGATGTTATCATTACTACTTTAATTTTTCTCATAAATAATCCCATTTCAGATAGTTTCCAGTTTTTGTAGCTCGGCAGAGAAATCAATCGGATGTTCTTTCAAATACTCAACAGTTTTTTCCATTTGAGAAGGATTGCTATACAAGTACTCAATTTTATCTGCCATGGCTTCTGCACTTAGTTCGGCAACATATCCATTGACACCATCTTGTATCTGTTCAGCCAGAGGTCGAATATTTGAAACCACAATCGGTAAGCCTAAAACTCGTGCTTCAACAATAGTGAGTCCGTATCCTTCATGCCGAGATGGTTGGACGTATAAATCGCAATTCTTCATATACGAGTATGGATTATCTTTACGGCCAAGAAATACAAATTGTTCTTCCAGATTGTACGTTGCCACTAATTTCTTAAGTGTTTCTTCATCTCTACCGCTACCAATAGCATACCATGCAAAATCAATTTTCTTTTTCTTCAAAATATTTGCTGCTTTTACAGCAATATCATAACCTTTTTGCTCCGTCAGCCGGCCAACGGTTACGATATTGAAAACATCCCTAAATGGTACAACCTCATCTTGTTCGGCCTTTCGTTTAATTTCTTCAATATCTATAACATTATAAAACACATCAGCCTTGTTCCCATACTGCGGATACTCTTCACAAAACACATCAACAACTGCCTGTGACACACCATAAACCTTGTCATACATACACAAGTATTTCTGAACACTTTTCAGCCAGTAGAGTTTTTCATCATGGAGCCATGTTGCCTTTTTCTTGGCTTGTATTTTTGTCGCCAAGAACGCAGTCACAAATGAACCATATCCATAGAAGTCAATGGCAACATCATAGGTCTTTTCAAAGACATTTGTCACACAATTTGAAATAAAATCGTAGTATGGAATAAATGAATTAACCGATAATTTTTTCAATACCTTTGCCGGGAAAGCATACATTGAAACCAGTGATTTTGCAAAAGAACTATTAAAAGTCAGTTGAACAATATTAACCTTCTTTTTTAGACGATAAGCATATTCATTGTCCGAATCAAGCAATACAAGTGTTATATTATAAGCTTCTTCGGGAAGCGCATTAATTAACTCTATCAAAGCCACTTCAGATCCGCCGCCGCCCAGCGACTTGGCCATTATTAATAATTCTTTCATCGATTTTCCCCGCAATACAATTCGTTTACCAGATTCTCCAGTTCTTCATTGAACTTAGCATTATTGCTGCTCATACCATGTCCCATACCAGCAACAATCTGGTCATAATTCATGATAACATCTCCCAGCGTATTAATGTCTTCCACCGGAATAATCGTTCCCATTCTCTGCGCCACATTCCTTGCAAACTCAACCTGATGGTCGTTTACATGCTCATTGAACTGATGTTGCCGCGGCACAACGATGGGCGTTTTCCCAATCTGCAGCGGCATAATAAAACTTGCCGGGCCCCCTGATGTCAAGATAGGGACAAAAAATTTCACACAAAAAAATAAGCCGTATAGGATTTTCTAATGGCTTTGAACCATTTAGACGCCCTATACGGCTTATTCATATTTACCTAGCTAGTCTTTTCCAGTATTTTTTCTATAATCCTATTAGTCATATTTTCCATTTCCCCTGCAGCATTTTTTGAATTTTTTTCCGCTGCCGCAAGGACATAGTTCATTTGCTCCCACTTTAGGACGAACTCTTTTATACGGCTCTTGATATTTATTCTCTCCAAAAAGAAACTCTCTTAGTCCTTCCTCAAAATCTGCAATCTCTTGAACGCCACCGTCCGACATAGGGTTATACCTTGCATCCTGCTGAGCATTTATCACCACTGCTTTCGTTAAATAATGTGCCCGATTTTTTTCTTCCGTGGAATTGGGCAGTAGTTTATTAAAGAATAATTCTCTCAACGATTCAGAATATGGATTTAATTCCACATATCGGAACACTTCATCTATTTCTGTTCTCACAATCTTTCTGTGCAAGATACCTTTACACAGCGCAAGTTGTGCCGACATAAAAGCTCCCGCAACTTCACATTGGTAAGGGTTTACTGAAAGAATTTCTCTTGCATCAGTAATTATTGTATTTATTTTGTCTTTATCTTTGTTCACAAAATTAAGTTTAAATGTGTTTGTCGCACCCCATAGCATTCCCAAGTATTCAGATGCCTCATTATTTTTTTCATAGCTATTTAGAGGAACTTCTATTTTTATTTCACTCACTTCGTCTAGTGATATGGTTTCGCCTTTATCAAAAAACCTTTCCTCCAAGTCGCAAAGTCTACATAACATCCACTTAGCTTGAACATCAACGTCATTCAGATATTTTTCAGAAAGCATCTTTGCGTCCGCCATAACTTTAGCAATGACGTCTTTCTTTCCCATTTGAAATGCCATTTCAATAATATTTCTGTGTGATAGCATCAAGATACGCACTGCATTGATATTTTCATAGTTACATTTGCTTCTCATTGTTTTCAAGACATTAAGTGCGTCATCAAATTTTTCAAGCTGAAGATCATTCATCATTTCAGCATTGTAGCAGTCCATTTCTGAGATAGATGACAATTCATCCATCTCAGGATTTTCACCGATTATTTCGTTCATTTTCTGAATCAAACTATTAGATTCTTCTACAAATCCCTTTTGTGATAACCCTTTTATAGCTTCGGATAAAAACAATTGTTTCAGGACGTTGGTGGCTTCACCTCCTTGAACCTTGCACATCTCATCTAATGCCTCCATCATGTAAGAAAGATCATACAGTGACCACCCTGCATATTGTTGTGCCACCATATTTAATCCCATTACCTTTGTTGTTGCAAGCTTCTCCTTCTGAGTATTTTCCTCTGGAATTTTTACTTGTCGCCAAAAAGCATATTCATTATCAATGATAGAAATAAGAACCATCGGGTCATCGTTTTCATCAACTGTCCGCTTTTGTAGGAGATTAAGTCGTCCAAGCAATACATCTATATTCTGGGTATTTTCGTCAAACTCTTTCAAAACCTTCTTAAAAAATGAAATTTCAGGAAAATCCGTCAAAGCCCGCGTTATAAATATTGCAAATTTGCTTGCTTCATTTTGCCACAACTCATTCAGCACTTCCGAAAGTCTTGAATCATCCATATAGAAACAAAACATATATTCTTTTATTAAGTCTGGATATAATGGTTCAATTTCCAAACTATTCTCATTTACGTTTTGACAAATTGTTGCAAATATTGCTTTCTTTTCTTCTTCTCGTTGCTTTCCCGGAAAAGAGTGATTTTGCAAAAAGGAATTCACCATATTCCAATCGTCTTGATAATAGATTGGAATCTTTTCCGGTTGAAGTTTACCGCTAATATTGGCTCTCAATAGTAAGTGAATAAATGCATTGCAACAAGATTGGTCATTGTCTAATATCTCCAGCCATCTCTGCTGTTCTCTTTCTAGCAGTTTTTGCAGAAGCTCCTCAAATTTATCATATCTTGGCAGTTGGAAGTCATTTTCAATCCATGCTTCTACAAATATTTGCACAAATAAAGGTCTGAATTGCAATTTTTCGTATTTTTTCCCATAAGCCTCACATAATTCCCGTGCGACTATATCGTCCGCTTCTATTCCTCTTTGGTTCATAACTTCTTTAATTAAGGTTTCTACTGATGCTCTATCCAAATCCCCCAAATTCAGAAAATAGTTTTTGTACTCCGTACTTTTTAGATCGTACGTGTCATATTTTCCGATCCTTTGAAGCAGCTTGTAATACCACGAACTTGCATTTCTTGAGTTTTCACGTTCCAACAAAAGAATTCTTATTTTATAGTCCGAATTTTCAAATTTTTCTTTTATCGAGCGAATAGCATTTGCAACAAATCCTTCACGACTTGCAACATAATCAATGACTACCACTGTATTGTTAAACGGTTCAAATGAATCGAAATCACTTTGGGTTGCATTCTCATTAACAAAGAATCCGAACCATTTACCGGCAGATTGTTTTAGAAACTCTAGTGCAAGGCGACTTTTTCCTGCTCCAGCCTGCCCCGTAATCGCCCACCACAAGAACTTCTGATCTTCTTCAAGAAAATTTTGCAATTGGCTCATTTCGCTGGTACGCCCGCAGAAAGGCAATTGTTGTAAAGAATAATGATACTTCTGCAACACATCTGTCGCATATCCCGCTGTTTTGTATGGCGATAGTCCAATCAGCGGTCTTTTAATGACCTTCTCTTTAATGCGCAATTCTGCCATGTCCTCTAAGAAATCTGGCAAATCACTGTACTCATTTCCATACGAAATAAGTTTTATATTGCTGGGCATTCCAACGGGATTTTCGCCCTCTCTATAAAGGAAATAGTATTCCTGATTCATCTTGAGATGGCTATTGGCGAATTGAATAAATCGTGATATATTAGCGTCTTCTGTTGTCTTTCCGCATCCAACAAAAATGAGCGTTCTCGTTCCCAAAATTCCTTGTATAAACTGCGCTCCTTGATTATTCATTACCGCATCATACTGTTCTTTATCTGCAACAATATTGTCAATCTCCTTTTCAGAATCATAAATTCCATGAATGTGCAAAACATTGTTCGATTTTCCCTGTTTTAGCATTTGAAAAGCTACATTGGGTTCTTCATAAGATACCGCCATCAGTCCAGTAGCATTCTCTAGAAGGTGGTCATAATTTGTCGTTGCAAACACATCCTGCATAAGCAATATTTTCATTAGTGTGTTTTTCAGTTTTTCGTTCACAACCACGGTTGATTCAAATGCCTCATGCATCCATGTTTTATAAGACCCTTCTTCCTTGAGTATTTTTATAACTTTTCCAACAACAGAAACCATGTTGTCCGTTGAGTTATCGGACATCAATGATTCATTAAGCATATCCGCAGTAGCATGGTCTTTTATACGACCAATTCCATCAACTATCCAATCCCACCATGTGTATTTTCTTCCCGATAATGCTGTTGAAAATCCTGCTCCAAAGAGGTAAACAATCTCATTCTTTTCTAGTGCTTTTATAAGATCAGGATACAACTGGATGTCACTTTTCATATTCTTTCTCCATAAAGTTGCTGTCTTTCAACTTATATTCGACCTTTTTATTTACGGCAATATATACAATTCTCCTACTTCTCGAAGAATCTGTTCTTTTGTTCTTCCCACAAGCCCCAACTGCTTGATGTCAACTGCTTCATCTTTCATCCGTTCAACAAACCTCTGCATATCCTCATACACGCCACTAGGAGCGGCAATCTTGACCGTAGGGTCAATCAACTCAGTCAATCGAAAAACATCATTTTTATGTTTTTTGATGTTTTTACTATCAACGTGTTCTCCTAACGCTTTGCGATCCGTCAAATCCATCCACGCTTTCGCCTTGAATGGAATCAGATATGCAGCATCCAAAACCGTTACTCCATCAACGGTCACTTTTCCCTGTTTCAGAAATTCATAGTAGTCATCATCCAAAAGAATTGCGGATAAGCTCGATATGTCCTCATCCATTGGCAGCGGAGTCAGTTCTGCATCATCTGGAAGCTGAATTGCATCCAGTTTTCTGGTAAACAACTCGATCATTGCCGGGTAGCGGTTTGAGGTCGGGTGGCTGAAACGATAGAACTGCGGTACCCCCGAACTCTTATTGCAGTGTTCATATCCGGCCTGTTTTACATAGTCCCAGAACTTTCTTCCAAAATCCGCATCCACTGCTTCAATAATCAGAACAAGGTCAATATCTTTTGTTGCACGGAAATCTAAGCCTTCTTCTGTCATCAAGATGTCACACGCTGTTCCACCGATAATTGCATACTGGCTCTCGTTGCCCTTAAACCATTCCTTAAAGCTCTCAATTCCTGTTACCATCTATCTTCCTCCACAGGTTATTTAACATTTCTTCTACTGCTTCTTCTACCCGTTCATCTGCATCTTCTCTAAGCGATAATGCTAGAGAAAGTTCATCAACCATTTTTTCCCTCGATAATTTTCGTGGATCATACCTCCACATTTCAATAGCTACCTGCGAATTTGAGTCCTGTAAATCCTTGGTCATAAAGTCATTCCACTGAGATATTTTTTCTGAAGCATAGCACCGAACACTAGGCGCATTGAGCATCGAATACTCTGCCAACGCAGAATAACCGCTCTCCAACAATTCAATCTTTACTTTCTCATCTGGAATATAGACCGTTCTTTTCACAGGACTAAGCAGAGCTTTCTCTGCTTTATAAAACAGTTCCTTCGGGGAATTTTCCGAGGACAGTATCTTCTGCACTCCGATTTTTTTTGCCTGCAAAAGTTCCATTTCTTCAAGTTGTTTCGATGCTCTGGAAATAGATGTTGGAGTCAACTCCAAATCTTTTGCAGCCTGACTTGTGGACAGCTCCTTTGCTCCCTCATAAATAAAATAAAGCAACAGCATCTGTGCCGATGGCAAGATTTCTTCTCTGTCACTCTTTTCTGCATCACAGCGTTCCTGCAAATACACCGCCATGAAAGGCAGATATATTTGCTTTCCATCTACAATAAATGCTACTTTCTCTCGAAGCAAATACTCTCTTTGCCGTGCCGTGATTTGTTCCAGAACCAACACCACAGGACAATCCGCACTCTTTTTCACACGTTCCAGATGCTTTTTTAATGTTTCCACCTGCTCCAATTCGTTTTTTGGATACAAAAAAGCCACTTTTTGACCATTCAAAAATACTCTCTGCGAAACGTATCTCGTATTGATGAAGTTTGGCAGATGCTCTAAAGCTTTATTTTCATATAGCACTTCGATTCCTAAAACTCGCTTAAGGTATTCCACTCTATCGCCTCCATTCATAACTCTTTTTCTGTATTATAACTTATTTTGAGTTAAGATGCAATATTAAAGTTATAATTAGCAAAACCAAACATTGAAAATCCAGCATTTTCCAAATAATTCTGTTTTCATTTCACTTCTTGATACTCCACCCCCACCGTGCTATACTATTATCAAATCAAATATTGAGGGAGTGCATTGTCATGAGCAAAAAGCTTGTTGCCTATTTTTCTGCCAGCGGCATTACCGCAAAAGTTGCCGAAGATTTAGCAGATGCCATCGGTGCAGACATTTTTGAAATCCGTCCCGAAGTCCCTTACACAAAAGCCGATCTGAACTGGATGGATAAGAAATCCCGCAGCACTATTGAAATGAGCAATCCCGATTCCCGCCCTGCCATCGCCGCCAAACGCGACAACACGGATGAATACGATACGATTTTTGTCGGATTTCCTATCTGGTGGTACATTGCCCCTACAATCATCAATACATTTCTGGAAAGCTATGACCTAAAGAATAAAACCATTATTCCATTCGCCACTTCCGGTGGCAGCGATATGGGCAAGACCAATGAAAAGCTTGCTCCTAGCTGCCCTGGTTCCAAACTCCTGCATGGAAAGGTATTTAACGCTTCCTCAACCAAAGCTGATTTGTCTGCATGGGTAGATAGTCTGAATTTCTAAAGAGGAAATGCCATGAATATTTTTGAAGAAAAGACCGACAGCGAACTGCTTTCCTATTTTCCTGATTATCAAAAGCTGTGTTCCCTTGACAAATATACTGGATTTCAAAATCCAGACTTTACGGCAATTCTTAAATCTTATCGGGAGAAGTTCGGCCCTATTGGTGAAGGAGTCCTTGGTCACAACTTCTTTGAAGCTGTTTTCCATCGTTGGGAAAAGACCGTACATAACGACTGATTCCCATTCCTACGGAATGAAATGCCCGCCTGATCGAGAAGATTTGCGAATCCTCTCAACCAGACGGGCATTCTTTTTGCTTACCTCGCTGATTCTATGCAGTTATGCGCCATACTTTTCCAATGCTCTCCGAATCACATCCTCACAGTTAAACTCAACTTTCATCGTTTGATCGTCATACAGATAAACCATGCTGACAAAGGCATCCACACATTCCTTGGTCAGACCGCCTATGTATGTTTTTTGACTTGCCTGCTCTGTCAGGCTGCGGATTTCCTCATCCAGTTCATCTGCGGTTTCCTGCTCTTCCTCTTCTATACGAATCTTCTCTTGCAAATCTGCCAGCTTTTCCCCCAGTCCTTTCTTCTTTTCCAGATATTCATTGCGGGTCAGAATCCCATCTGCATACGATTCATAGAGTTTAATTTGCTCTGCCCGAATCATTTCTGCCTGCTTTTTCAAATCATCAACATCTACACACTGCAAGGTTATGGATTTTTTCTCCTGCATTCCCTGATTCACAACTTCCAATGCTGTAAATACCGTTTTTATAGCGCGGGCAACTCTTGAATTGACCGCCTGCTCTCTGTAATAGCCTGAATAGCAGTGTGAGAATTTTCCTACTGACCTTTTGTGACCGCAACAGAATACCATTTCGCCATACTGCTTCTCATGCCGGAGCTGTCTCAGGCAGTTTCCACAGCATATTTTGCCTTTCAGAGCAAAATCATCTTCGGTTTTGTACTGGATCGGAGCAACATTGCGGATTGCCTTTTGTGCCTGATAATACTCATCTTTTGTAACGATTGCTTCATGGGTGTTCTCTGTAATAATCCATTTATCTTCCGGTAAAGTGCGGAATGCCGTGGTATTCACATCAAGTTTCTGCCTTCTGCCCATCACCAAAGCCCCGGTATATTCGTACCGCCGCAGCACCCTCCAGACAATCCCCGGATTCCAAAGTATTTCGCTCTCCGGGGCTATAATTGCATTGCCGCCTACTATGGTATTTTTCCGTTTAGAGTACAACCCTGGTGTCGGCAACCCCAATTCATTCATCGCATAGGCGATCTGCGTTGTATTGCGCCCAGATAATGCCAAATCAAACACCTTTCGGACGCAGACCGCTGCTTCTGGGTCAATCGCCCATCGCTGATTGCCTTTCCCGTTCCAGACGTAACCAAACGGCACATTAACAGATGTAGCTTTGCCACTTTTCCAGTTCACTTCCAATGCCGCACGAACCTTTTTGCCAATATCACGGCTATACAGATTATTCACCAGATTGCTGACTGCAACTTCGATGCCCGGAGTGCCGTTGTTCAGCTTCATGCTGTCAAAGGCATTGTTCACCGCTATAAAGCGGACACCCATCAATGGAAAAATCTGCTCAATGTAATCGCCCACGCCAATATAATCACGCCCTAACCGGGACAAATCTTTGACCACTATGGTCTTTATCTCCCCTTGCTTCAGGTCAATAATCATTTTCTGAAACGCCGGACGATTGAAGTTCGTTCCAGTATAGCCATCATCTACATACTCCACAATTTCGCCTGGGAGATCGTCCTGCTTTTCAATATAGGAATGGAGCAAAAGCCGCTGGTTTTCAATGCTATTGCTCTCATCCTTGCTTCCCTTTTTCAAATCTCCATCTGACAGAGATAATCGAAGATAAATCGCAATCTTATTATTCATTCTGCACCTCCGCCACAAATGCCAGAACCTCTTGATACGGGTCACTGCACTTAAACTCAATTTCTACCGAATTGTCGATGCCTACATAGATTTTCTTGATAAGCTCATGTACCAGTTCTTCATCAAATTCTTTCTGATTCAGAATAGCCCGCATCCGTTCCATCTGTTCATCGCAAATTCTCATTCTCTTTTCAAGTTCCAATGACCGCTGCCGCTGCTTTTGCAATTCCTGTTCCAGTCGCTGCTTTTCAGCAATATAATGTTCTTTTAACTGGCTGTACTCTTCTTCATCCAGAATTTCTGCCTTATAGTCCTCATATAAGCGCAGCCGCCGTTCTTCGGTTTCCTGAATCCGAAATGCAATCGAGTTTTCTTTCACCTTGATGGAACGGGTGGAATCCAGACCACCGTTGTTCAGCATTTCTTTTACCATCTTTTCTTCTTCGCACATGGTAGAAACAAGATGATGAATCTGCTTCATTGCTACCATCATAACCATTTTTTCTGGCACAGTATGATAGGAACATGGTGTTGTCCCCTTCTTTCTCTTGCACTGAAATACTCCGAAATAGCTTTCCTCTTCCGTTTTATGCACCTGACGCACAAATGTCATGCTACGCCGACAACAGCCGCAAAACACCATGCCTGCAAAGTGATTCCTACACTCTGCCCGCACCTGCTCTGAACGAGCCATTGCATTATTGCGGTTTTCCTTGTTCCGGTTTCTTTTTTCCTGCACGATTTCAAAATCGGACTTCAAGATAATTGCCTCATGAGCATTTTCCACAATATGCCATTCTCTCTTATCTACCGGGTGCAGCCCAATTCCTTTATAAGAGGCAGTCCGGGTTTTTCCCGTTACCAAATTTCCGATATATACCTGACTATCCAGAATACGGAGAACAGAACTGGAGTGCCATTTATTGAAAGTCGTATCATGTCCCTCGTGCAGTCTACGATTCAGATGTTCATTCGGACGAGGTACTTCCAGAAATTCCAACCTACGGGCGATTTCGTTCGTACTCACCCCCATAAGATACCACTGATAAATCAACTTCACATACTTTGCTTCATCTGCCGCTTCATACTGACTTTTCTGTTCATTCATGCGATAGCCATACGGCACACACCATGAAGTAGGGATTCCTTTTTCCCTACGCATCTGGTAGCTCAGCCCAATTTTCTTTGAAATGTCCTTTGCGTACAGGCTGTTTACCATGTTCTTGATGGGAACTGCAAGACTGTCCACATCCGACTGCCGGATATTGTCAAAATCATCATTGATAGCAATAAACCGGATATGCAGCATCGGAAAAATCGTTTCCAGATAGTTGCCTGTTTCAATGTAGTCACGACCAAAGCGGGACAAATCCTTAACCACAATGCACTGGATTTTCCCTGTCCGCACATCCTGCATCATACGCTCAAACTCCGGGCGGTCAAAGTTTGTTCCTGTAAATCCATTGTCCACATAGGTATCCGTCAGAGTCAGCCCTGGATGTTCCTTGATATAACTATGGATTTGCAGAATCTGCGTATTCAGGGTATCTTCTGTTTCATGTCCGCTGTTCTCTGACGATAATCGTGCATACGCTGCTGTACGCAGAAGATTGACTTCTTCGGAAATACGAATCTCCGGTGCGGCACTCTGCGGCATTATATTTTTTCTGCTCTTTCTAGCCATTTTAATTTTCCTTTCTGGTTCTCATCCATTCCTCCGGGAAGAATCTTGTCCATTCTTCCTCTTTCAAAACAGCCTCTACTCGCTTAAAATCATCAATCCAAACCCGCTCCACATATTTTTTGATGTGCGTCCGTTCCAGTATTTCAGGAGTCGTAAGGTCTTGAAATTTTGTCAGCCATGGATTTACATAACTGAACGCCTTCTCTATTACGGAAACTTTCATCATAATGTTCTTAAACTCTGCTTCCAGTTCTTCTATTTCTGCCTGATACCGAGATTCAAAATCCTCCAACTGCTCTTGTTCCATTTCACATCTTTCATATTTCCGGTAGACAGCAGTTCTCTCAACATCTTTTTCAGACAGCGCATCCATAAGTGTTCTTGCCTGTTCCCTATAAGGCTGAAGCACAATATTCTGGCATCGCTTAACTTCATCTTTGTCCGATTCCAGTAATCTGCCAATATATCTTGCCTGCTCCTGCGCTGTTTTCAATGAAGATCGAATCGCATCAAAAATTTCAGTGCTTTCAATATAGGGTGCTTTCCCACTAAAGCACTTATATTTTCTGTCAAAAGAATATATCTGCCTTGTTTCGTCCTCAGTCGTTCTGCACAACAAGCGTTCTCCACTTGCCCGGTCATATATTTTCTTGATAAGGATATTGGGCGTTGATCTCCGTTTAGGAGCAGGAAGTTTAACCGAATCATTGATTCTTTCCTGCACCTTTTGAAAATCTTCCTCTGATACGATTGGTGGAACTTCCATCTTCTTCTCAGCACCGGACAGCTTCAATGTGAGCTTTCCGATATAGAGTGGATTCACCAGAATAGAGCGAATTGTCGTGACAGGCCATTTTGTTTTCCTCGTCACCTTTTTATTTCGAGTCATCTGAATTTGCGGCGATGGGACATTTTGTGCGTCCAATGCCGCTCCGATTTCTTGAAGCGTCATTCCTTCCAGATACATCTGAAAAATCAGTTTCACAATGTATGCGCTTTCCGAATCAAGCACAAAGCTCCTACGATCTTCTGATATGTCATATCCATACTTTGCCTGCCGATGTGTCAGCACTCCTTTTTCAAAGCTGTCCTGTCTGTTCGCTATAAATTCAAATCGGATTTTCTCAATGGCCTTTTCCTTAAAATACTGTTCCACTTCGTCCGCTGTTCGGTCTGTACTGCAAAAATCATCCTCAACAACAGCAAACTGAATACCAACCGGATAAAAAGTTTTCTGTAATACCTCAATGGCAAATGGCAATGTCTTGCCAAAACGGAAGATGGAATCAACGGCAACCGCATCGAATTTTTGTGTCATGCCGTCTTGCACCATTCGATCAAAACCATCGGCTGCTTCTGCCGATCTCTTGCGGTCACTGTACTTTTCTGATATTCTGTACCCTTTATTTTTCAAGTATTGTTCAATATTTGCATTCTGTTCTGCAATCGTATTGGCAGGATTTTCTTCTCCGATCCTGCTGGAGATTGAACGTGTGTAACTTACCCACCTCATTCTTCTGCCACCTCTTTCCCGTTATGCGCCTGATATTCCATGAATTTTTCTGTAATGTTGTGTAGTTCGTCCTCAAAGCAGAAGTGAATTTCAATTTCTTCCTTACTATGAATGTCGATGTGGTCGATTAGTTCTACCACCACCCGCCGTTCCAGCGTTTTAATGTGCTGGTACTGTTTCAGTTCTTCCAACCAACCGGGAAGCATTGTGTCATGCTTGACCGCCTCCTGCTTTTTATCCTGAATCGCCTGAATTTTGTCTTGCGCCTCTTTTATCTTCTGCGCAAACCGGGCATTCATCTCACTGTACTCTTCCTTGCTGACAACATCATCGCAGAAATCCTGATACAGCCGAACTTTCAAATTACGGTATCGTTCCAATTCCGCTTCCAGTGCATTGATTTGTCCATCCAAAATTTTTACGCCAATCTGTTCACCGCTTGCCAGGTCTGCATGAGATAACACCTGTTCTGCTTCAACAAGAAGTGCAACCTGATGCCGGATTGCCGCCAAAACACTTCCTTCCAGCTTCTCGCCGTTTATCATGTGCGGAGTGCAATCTCCGCCATTCTTATAGGTGGAACAGTGATAGTATTGATATTTCTTTCCTTTCTTTGTCACCGTGCGCCGAATCATATTCTGTCCGCAGTCAGCGCAGCGCAGAAAGCCTGATAATGGATATACTGTTTTCTGACTAGGTGAAGTGCGTGTATCCAATTCCATCAACTGCTGCACCTGTTGGAACTCACCTCTACTGATAATCGCGTCATGTGTTCCCTCGACACGAATCCAGTTATCAGTCCCAACATCCTGACTCTTTTTTATTTTGTAGTTAATTTTCCGACGTTTGCCTTGAATCAAGGTTCCCGTATAGGATTCATTTTTCAGAATCCGATTGACCGATACCACCGTCCATTTCTGGTTCAGTCCCGCTCGAAATCCGCAAGTATAATTGAATCCGCTGGCTCGTTTGTACTCATTTGGCGGCAAAACTCCCAATTCATTCAGATGGTTTGCAATGTGCTGTGCGCTCATCCCGTTGAGCTTCAGCTTGAAGATTTCCTGCACGATGCCCGCCGCGTATTCATCTATAATCAGATGATTTTTGTCTTTCGGGTCTTTCTGATACCCGTATCCTGCAAAGCTGCCGATGAATTGTCCTTCTTTCCGTTTTACATCCAAGTGGCTTCGGACACGCATGGAAATGTCCCGGCAATAGGTGTCGTTGATAAGATTGTTGAACGGAATCAGGATACGTCCCTTATCATCGTTTTCTTCCGCACTGTCATAATGATCGTTGATGGCGATGAAGCGAATTCCCATAAATGGAAAGATTCTTTCCAGATAACGACCCGTTTCAATGTAGTTTCTGCCGAAGCGAGATAAATCCTTGACGATGATACAGTTGACGTTCCTTTTCTCAATGTCCTGCATCATCCGCTTAAAATCCGGGCGTTCAAAATTTGTGCCGCTGTAACCATCGTCCACATACTCATCGACCTTATACAGTTCCGGGTGCTTTCCCAGATAATCGTTCAGTAAAGCTCTTTGATTTTTGATGCTGTTGCTTTCCTGCTGATCGCCGTCTGAACGTGACAATCGAAGATACACAGCGCAGCGATATTGTCCATTTTCCTTAAAAAACATAAAAAGCCGATAACCTCCTTAATCTATTTGTCGTTCTGACAATAAACCAAGAAAATTATCGGCTTTAGTTAACATATTCTGTTTTGACCCAAAGCCATTATCTCATATTTCGCGGTCTATGTCAATGCTTTAATGCGCTAAAGTGCAAATTTGCTTCTGCTTTCTTCTTTTTTATCTCCTATGCGTCCGTGCGCATTTTTTCAGTGTGTCCTCTAATCGGTTCTCTCCTGCAAAGCTAATCTTCACAACCATGCCCTTGTCAAGATAGCAATAAGGGTTCTTGATCTGCGAAATGAAATCGACCATCCGCTCCCGCTGCGACAAGTCTTTTCTAATTTCCACTTCGTTGATGTCTACCAGTTCCTCGCGGTTCACATTACGGAGATCGGTCTGTGCCATCTGGCGCAGGCTTTCCATGGTGTGATAGGTTCGTGCAGTTGTTTCGGTCATTCACTCATTCCTTTCTGTTTTTGGGTGGTGTGTCAGCTTCTTTCACTTATAGAATTGGAGAAAGGCCATTTCGCAAGGTATTTCAAAAAATTTTTTAATTTTTTTCAAAAACACCTTGCGAAACACACTCTGCCCGATTCTAAAGATAGAAGAACCTGAAAATGCGTAAGGCTACGGCTTCCACCGTAAGTAGCGCAAGATTCGCCTGCGTAGACCAAAAACTCCCTTTCGGGATTTTTGTTCTCTGGCAATCTTGATGGGGATTCCGTTCCCCATTCCCACGGCACGCGCAAAATCACAGATTTTGGCTATCTGGCTTCCACTAAAGTGGTCGCAGCCGACCGCCTACGGCTTGTCGGGATAAATCTTTTCTCAAAAAATCAGGAGGATACCACTATGGCAAGACCAAAGAACAAGCAGCCCATTCAGAGAACCCACGATATTCATATCCGTTGCAGCGAGATGGAATATGAAATCGTATCCGGCTACGCTGAAAGTGCAGGACTACCCACCAGCACATATATCCGAAAGTGTTTTCTCAAGGAAGCACCATCAAGCACTCATTACATCGTTGCGGACACGTCAGAAATCCATCAGCTAGTTACAATCGCTGCTGGCATCGGAAACAATCTGAATCAGATTACCTGCTATTTGCACAGCGGTGGAAAAATCACCGTCAGTATCGTAGACGAAATTAAAAAGTGCATCACAGAGGTTCGGGAACTTCGTCGAGAAATTGTTCACTTGGGAGGAATCTATGGCAATCCTAAAACACTTCGCAGTAAAAAACGCTGACTATGGTGCTGTTATTGATTACTTGAAATACCAGCATGATGAATTTCACCTCGTTCCCATCCTTGATGGAAACGGCAATTCCATGCTCCGGGATGAGTTTTATTTTGATGGATTGAACTGCAATCCTGAAGCATTCGATCTTGAGTGTGAATTGCTCAACCAGCAATACCATAAAAATCAAAGATACGATGAAATCAAATGCCACCATTACATTATCAGCCACGATCCCATGGATGTTGCCGATCATGGTTTGACCGGGGAGCAAGCACAAGCTATTGGCATGGAATACGCAGAAGCAAATTTTCCGGGGCATCAGGCACTTGTCTGCACTCATACAGACGGCAGCAACAACTCCGGTAATATCCATACCCATATCATTATCAACAGTTTACGAAAAGAAGATATAGCCCCTCAGCCTTATACTGAACGTGCCATCGACCGCAAGGCAGGATATAAGCACCATCTAACAAAAGAGTATCTCCGTCATTTACAAGGTTCTCTTATGGACATCTGCCAACGCGAGGGATTGTATCAGGTCGATCTGCTCTCTCCTGCCGCAGAAAAAATCACACAGCAGGAATATCATGCCCAGCGCAGAGGACAGCTCAATCTTGATATGGCCAACATGGAGATAATGGCAGAAGGCATCGCACCCATGAAAACCAAATTTGAAACCAACAAAGAAAAAATCCGCAATGCCATCAACGACATTGCGGAACGTGCGAAATCTTTTGAAGAATTTCAGCGGCTGCTCAAAGCAGAATACGGAATACAGGTCAAAGACCATCGGGAGCGATTCAGCTATCTTACATCGGATCGGCAGAAGTACATATCTGCCCGGAAACTGGGAAGCCACTATGACCGAGAATACCTTTTGCAGCTCTTTGAAGAAAATGCACTCGCCGCTGAACAGAATCAGGCACAATGGGTGCCGGACGATCCTATCACCATTCTGTTCATAAAATCCGACCTGCGTCTTGTGGTTGATTTGCAGAACTGCATTAAGGCCCAGCAAAGCCGAGCCTATGCCCAGAAAGTAAAAATCAGCAACTTGCAGCAAATGGCTAAAACTGTTGCCTACATTCAGGAGCATGGGTATGATACTCAGGAAAAATTGCAAGATACCACAGATACGATTCAGTCCAAAATGGCAAAAGCCCGCAGCGATGCCAAACTCACTGAAGCCAAACTGAAAAAAGTGAACGAACAGATTCATTATCTGGGACAGTATCTTTCTACAAAATCGGTCTACGCTGATTTTCTGAAATCCACCAATAAAAAGGATTTCCGGCAGAACCATGCAGATGAGATTGCCAAATATGAAGAAGCGTTGCAATTTCTAAAGCAAAATTCACCAGACGGGAAACTTCCAACTATGAAAGACCTGCGTTCTGAAAAAGAACTTCTGGTACAGCAGAAGGACACACAATATGAAACCTATCAGTATTTCAAAGACTACCATCGTGAATTGCAAACCGTCTGCTCTAATGTTGCGAGCATCTTAAATCAGCCTTCTACACAGAAACGAACCAAAGACGAACACACACTTTAATAGAAATGCCGCAGACAAGAATGTATAACTTGTTCTGCGGCATTTTTCTCCGCAAAGAAAAAAGAGGTGGTTCAAATTGAACCACCCCCTTATAGTGTTACGGATATATCAGAAGAGTCTCAGCAACTGGATGTACTTCATCTGGTCTTTGTCCGAATAGCGTTCACCAAATACTCGGAATCTGTTTTTCTCATTTTCATAAAATGATAATAGCTGCGGTCTTTCTTCACACTCCAGATAAACAACACCGCCACCAATTTCTCTCTGAACTGCCACCAGAATATTCATGGTCATGTCCATCAGTTCATTGCCAGTGACTTTTTCTTTATACCGATCATTCTTTCCGAATTGCGCAATCAAGAATGCTGACAGCATATATGTATTAGATTGTTCATCCAATTTTGCGTGTCGCTCTATCTTCTTCCGCATTGAGCCGGATAAGCCCTCATTTGTAAGTTGCACCGCTTTATGTGTCAAAGCGAAAAATGCCACCAAGTTACCTTCTTCGTCAACCACCAAATAGGTAATTGACATTTTCCGTTTTGCAAATTCTAAAGCATTCTTTTTTACATAATTTTCAATTTCAAAATTCTTATGGCACGAAAAATCGGAAAGGATGTTTTTGACGGCATCCTCTCCGATTGCATCTACCATATCCAAAATGTTTACTGCGTTATACTGACTCACTTTGCTGAAACCCTCTTTGCCATCAGTTTACGGATTGCCTCTATATCAGTCAACGGCGGTTTAACTGGCGAAGTCGGCTTCCATGCAGGATCATGGCTGGATGTTTCAAGTGCATCAATAAACTTTTCCGCTTTTTTCGGGTCATTGATTACAATGTTTGTAAAAATACTCGACGTAGCCATTCATAACACCTCCTATTCGTATTGTTTGGCTCTTTCTTCGTATTCTTCTACTTTCTCATTTATATTATATCCTCTATGCGTTAAAAAATCAACTCCGCTATTCCGTGTTTGAAAAATTTAACTCTTATGACACACTTTTGCAATTTCAAGTTTTTCGTGTTCGTTCCTGCTGCTGAACCTGCGCATTGTCCTTTCGCGCTCTTTCCGCCTGTTTGATATGCAGGCGATCCAGAACAGATACCCTGCCGCCGATCACTCTGGGCTTCTTAGGCACATTGTTCACACAGCCGTCTATCATGTTGTAGTTCTGCTCTGTGCCAGACTCCCTTGCTCTTTCTGCTGTGCCATTCTCCAAAAATTTTTCATGGTGGAGCAGCTCCCGGATTTTTCGGACAGTCGCATTGTCAAATCCACTGGCAGTCGATGTTATGAATTTTCCATCCGACTGTACTACAATGCTGGGCAGCAAATCCGGTTTCTGATCACTCACCATCAGCACAAAGCGTTGCTCGTCTATGGTTTTCTCATCCGTTACCGTCCACGTTCCTTTCTGCCCCTCCACCTGATAGCCTTCCTCGTTCAGAAGCAGGTACTCGCCATTCGGCAACTTCGTGAAAAATCCATTGAACTTGATAAGCTCCTTTGGATTCACATAGTAGGACTGCGTTTTGCCGCCAATGGACGTTACAATCACATCACTGACACCGAATTTTCGGACTCTGAATCTATCAGGATTCAGCTTTTCCATTCGTTCCCGAATCTGCCCCGGTGTAACGCCTTGAATCAGAGATGCCTTATAACCCAGAACATAGTTCTCACTTGTCACCATGAAGCTGTTTTCAATCTGGTACTCATACGGGCGACAGCGATAGTCCCGGCTCTTTTCCAAATCATTGATCTGGTAAATCATAAAAAGATTAGCACTCATCACGCTTTCTCCTCTTCCGGGGCATCTGGTCTGTACAAATCCAGTTCCAGATTCTTGAACTGCTTATCCGGCAGATTTTCCATTTTAGAAATCACCTGCTCCACCAGCAGCCTTACTGCCATATCATCAGCAACATAGGGAAGAACTTCTTCCAGTTCCTTCTTCGTATTTTCAGCCATGTCCTGCTCGAACATTGCCATAATCATCAGTTCGTTCTCATCAAAATGCACCTTGCTCACAGTTCCATTTCTCCTTTCTTCTTTGCCTTCTTCGGTTTTGCCTGTTCCTGATTGGACTGCTGCTCCTGCGCCTTTTTGCGATTCTTCAACGCTTCACGAACAGACTGCCGGGTGTTGGGGCGTTCCTCCAACTCCTTGCTTGCCTGCCGCTTTTCCAAAAGCGTTTTCATATCCGAAATTGCTTTCTGCACCAGCGGGCTTTCCCGGTAATGTTGGATATGGTTGACGACCTCTGCCTGCACTTCTCCACCTACCATCAGATCAAACATTCCCGAATAGATGCTTCCATCCTCAAGAGAAAAGCCAATGCTCTTGATTCCGTTCATCCGCTCTGCCGGAATCTTATCGTAGACTTCCAATGCCTGCTCCAAGGTCAGATTGTCATGGAACTCACCCATCACTGGGAACTCTGCACACTCTGCCACATAAAAGCTGATGCTTGCTTCTGGCGCAGGCTTCTCTGCCGCCAGCTTTTCTTTCATCGCTTCTGCCCGCTGTGTTTCTGCACGGTAGGACTGTTCCTGAAGATATTCAGTGCTAATCACACCGCACTCAGAAACGCTGTGTCCGTGTTCTGCCAGAACTTCTTCCATCACTTCCTGCACGGGTCTATATCCATCCACTTCGATGATACCGCCGTCCATTACCGTGAAGTCCTTATTATATAAGGCATAGTCGTAGCCATCCTCACTGGTCTGGATGTAAAAATAGCCATCGTTGATTTCATAGGCTACCGCCACATCCTGCACTTTCAACGCTCCTGCCACCAGTGCGACCACATGGTTCTGGATGTATGGATTATCCCAGCCCGGAACTTTCTTGTAGTCCTCTACGATCGTGTCAATACCGTTCTTACACTGCACAATGTCCAGAATGCCCGGAAGTGGGTCAGGCGTTTTCTCTACGCCAAGGGCTTTCAGATGAAAATTCGGAACCTGCTGATAGCAGGACATTGCATCATCGAGATTCCCGAACTTCTCAATTTTCATCGGTTTGGTCTGCAAATCTGTCACAACATAGAACTGCTGGACAAACGGTTTTTCTGGCTCCCGCTGCTGTTCAGCCGCAAGTTCTTTACGGTACATATCCACAAACCCGTTCAGCACAGCCGGGTGACTGCGCACGATCCAGTCGGTGCGGATATTGCTGCCCCGTTCTCCCTTGCAGGTGGTGTCTGCCCATTCCTTATTACTGTGTGAATAGCGTCCGTCATGGTTGTTATAATTCAGCGTGTACGCCAGAATATAGCCCATGCGCTCCATGCCAAACTGTTCAACGACGGACTTCGTAGCATCATCTGCAAGGTTCATTCCGTCGAAGTTGTCTGCAATCGCTTCTTCAATGGCATTTCTGCACTCTTCATTGAGCTGTCTGGAAATGCGGTACAAATCCACTTCGCCATTCTCTGCTGCATAGCCGAAAGATTCGTAATAGACCGGAACATCTGAATTATCCATGCGACTTTCCTCCGCCACAGGAACAGCCTGTTCTTCTTTTTGGGATGCCGGATTCTTTTCTGCAAAATACTCCTTTACGGCATCCTGAAATTCCTCATCAAAGCCGTTCCACAAATCTTCCGCCACCAGTTTTCCCTGCTCATTGACCGCAACGCAGGCAGCTTCATCCCCGTATTCCTCATGCTCCAGCAGGAAGAACTTCTCGCCGTTGACCTCCGTTTCGTCAATCGCATACCATGTACCAACATGACCCTCAACTGCAATCTGGTCGGAGTCACCGTGTATTAAGCCATCCTTTTTATGCTCTTGTTCTTCCATAAACTCCCGCACAGTCAGCAATCCACCCGTGAAATTCAGCCCTTCCTCGCCCAGTTCCAGCCGACCGCCTGCGCCAAGGTCAAGTTCTTCTGCCATCAGAACAGATGCCGCATGGTTTACGATCACTGTTTTCTCCACCAGAATCGGCTGCCCCGGATCATAGTCCGACCCGCGCAGGTCATAGCGGTACAATCCATCCGGCACATCCTCATCCCGCAGTCTGCTGTTGCTGAAAAGACCGGGCTTATCAAAGATTTCAATTTCCTGCAACTGTTCATCCAGAATCGTTTCTTTCTTCAAATCCATCTTTCTTTCCTTGAAAAAATCCGGCAACTCTGCAAAGCCGATGCTGTCCACATAGCAGGCTTTGATCGACTTGCCATCGTTCAGCACCACAACATCACTGACGGAAAGCGAATGCCCGGTAAAATCCGTTGGACGCTGGATATTGAAACGTTCGTAAATAGCTTCAAGTGTATCTTTTTCCGTAAGAGGCTCGGTATAGACCAGCTCATAGTCTGCATGGTTCACTTCCATCCCATGCCGTTTTACAAAGTCCAGATTCATAAAGCGATAGTCGTGTTCCGGGTCACGGGCAGTGATCTGGTAGATGCCAAACTGCTTTTCACTGCCGGAAAGCAGCTTCTGCTCCTTAACCAACGCATCCAGCCGGGTTATCAGCTCCGCCGCCTTTTCTGCGGACTCTCCCTCTGATTCCTCCACTGCGGCTTGCAGCCATTCCCGGATCGGCTGAACATCCCCAGCCTGAATCTGTTCTTTCAGTGCTTCAACTGCCTGTTCCCGATCCTCCACGCTATCTTTATAGTGGTAGAAATCGAAGTCAAAGGCGAAATTATCAAGGTCTGCCGCCAGCTTTTCAACGGGTGTTTTTTCTCTGTTTTCCATTACTTTCTGCTTGTCCTTTTCCAAATCCTCCTTGGCAATCTGGAAATAGTCACTTCCACGCTCGATTTCTTCACGCCCTGTAACAAGAACCGGCCACGGGCTGATACGGATAAGATAAATCTGCTTGCCCTCATCAAACAGCCGCAGAGCCTGCTCCCGACTTATCACCGTCAGCGCGGCATCCGGGCGGGAATACTCATCTTCCAGATACTCTTCGTTCTTTTCCAGCAAAATTGCACTCCATGCGTCAGCCTTGATTCCGAAAATGCCATCATGCTGTTCGATCTCTTCCTGACTGGCGAAATCTCCTGCCGTGCCATCCTGAAACAGCGGGTAAATCCGTTCGCCCAGCCGATGCCACTCCCGTGCGCCTTCCTTTGTCAGCGGCAGAACATCATCTTTCAAATACCCGTATTCGTGCATTTCCGAAAGCCCGATCATGCCATCCGGCAGATTTTCGATCTTCTCCTCTGCTTCCCACATCAGGCGATTGACTTCTTCCGTGTTTTCAGCCGCAACCGCAGCCGCCAGATTGCTCGCCAGTTCTTCCGTTGCCGCCCGATCATCCAGCTTGTAAGCAAAGTTCACAATGAGATTTCGCTGGCTGTTGTCAAAAATGGTTTTATCCTGTTCCTTGTCCGCAATCAGCTTTTCTGCGTATTCCATCGCCGTCATGCGCTCCACACTCCTTTCTGCCACCGCCGTTTCCAGCTTTTCAAGAAAATCAGCAGCAGTCAATCGAATCGTATCCATCGAATCCTTCAATTCTTTCAGTTCCTTGCCGCTTGCCCAGCTTGCCACATACGGAAATGAGTAGTCCGAAGTATCAATGCCAAGTGCCGAGCAAACTGTAAATGCAATGCTTTCCGCTTCTGTTTCTTTGGTAAGCTGGTCTTTTTCCTCGCCGCGCTGTTTCATCTGGTCGCTGTCATGCAGCATGGCATGAGCAACCTCATGGATCATCGTCTTGATGGTCTGGCTTTCGCCCATATCAGCACGAACACAGATTTCTTTGTCCATGTGGCTGTAATAGCCTTTCGCGCTGCCCTCGATCTCTCCAAAACGAATTGGCACAGGAGATACCTGTTCGATTGCCTCTTTCAGCAGGGTATAATCCTTGACACGGGCGGTAAGTTCATTTACTTCCAGCGTAGGGAGAGGTTCTCCGTCTGTCTGGGCATAATCGAAAACCGTTGTTACCCGGAACCGGGGAATCACCCTCTCCACCACTTCGATTTCCGGCTCTCCGTTCTCATTCAGCACCGCAAGCCCGGTGTCCTTGTCGATTTTCTCCCGTTCTTCTCGTTCCTTTACTGGAGCAGGCGCGATGATCTGGATGCCCTTTTCGCCCTTTTTTACATAGCGGTTAAACTTATTTTTCCAGGCATTGTACCCAGCCACCAACGTAGCATCTGGACGCTGCATTGCGATCAACAGCGTATTATTGAAGCTGTAATTGTGGAATTTCGACATTGTAAGCAGGTACTTCGTATACATTTCCGAAGTAAAAATGTCCTTTACGCCCTGCTCCAACCGTTCCGTGATTTCTTTGAGCTGGTCTGCCCGCTTATCTGCCATTCATGCCCTCCTTTACAAAATCTGCCCCATCAGATTCCCTTTCGGAGATCTGACGGGGCATTCTCAGTTACAGTTCCATATCGTGACTTTTCTTTTTCTGCGGTTTCGGCTCTGCCATGCGTTCCGCCTGTTTTTCGTGAAGCTGTGCAAGAATCGACGGACGTCTTACGCTGTCTGCACTCCGCTCAATCTCACGCTTCGGCGCAGGGATTTCACTCTCCGTCACTTCCTCATCCATGCCAAGAGCCGCATCATCCCCCTTTTCATCCATGTCCAGCAGGGCGTTCAGTTCTGCAAGCCGTGCAGATTTTTCGTTTAATTCCGCCTCCTGCGGGAACGGACGCTGCACTTCTTCCTTTGCCTCTGCCAACTGCTGCTGTAAAGTTTCCAACCGGCGCTCCACCTGCGGCAGCGTCTTTTCGATGGATACCAGCGCATTGAGAATACGCTGGATATTGCCAGCTGGGTCACTGCCAAGTTCAATCGTATAACTGCTCTGCCGCTTGATGGTCAGCTTGAATGTCTGAGCGAACGCATCAAACCGGGAACTGATTGCAAACCCTCCCAAATCTGCGATTTGCCCCTCTGTCTTAGCGATCTTCATTGCGGCGCAGGCTGCAAGAATCGCCGATCCTGCTTCCTTGCGGTCGGTATAAACCCTGTCCTCCACCGTGATGGAGAACTTTTCCTTATCCTGTTCCAGCAACGGCTTTGCCACTGCAAGGTCAGCTTTCAGACCTGCTATGCGCTCTTTCGCTGCCGTGATCTCTGCCGGATACCGCCGTGCAATATCCGATTCCAGACTATAAATCTGGCTGATGTGGTTGGCCCGCATCAGCTTCAGCTTGCTGACCTGAATATCCAAATCCATCTTTTCCTTGATGTAGGGATTTCCCGTTGCCAATGCTTTGATTTCTGCATAGGTCAGCGCGGTATCGTCCACATCATCACAGGCACGGACAGGAGATTTCGAGGTCATGATCTGCGAGATAAACTTTTGCTTATTTTCCAGAATCTGCCACATATACGAATCGAACGTATTTTCTGTGACGTAACGGAAAATCTTCACTTTCTGGTTGCGGTTTCCCTGACGAAGAATCCGTCCTTCCTGCTGTTCCAGGTCAGAGGGCTTCCACGGGCAATCCAGATGATGCAGGGCAATCAGCCTGTCCTGAATGTTCGTACCAGCACCAAGTTTCGGGGTCGAACCGAGCAGGATACGCACCTGACCAGAACGTACCTTTGCAAACAGTTCTGCCTTTTTGGTTTCGGTATTTGCCTCATGGATAAAAGCAATCTCCTCACGGGGGATTCCCTTTGCCACCAGTTTTTCCCGGACATCATCGTACACATTGAATGTTCCGTCTGTTTTCGGGGTCGATAAATCACAGAAAATTAACTGGGTGGATTTATCGGGCGTGGATTCTTCCCATACCTGATAGGCATTCTCCACGCAGAGGTTGACCTTGCTTTCTGGCTCATCCGGGAGCAGATCATTGATAAGCCGCTGATCCAGTGCAAGCTTTCTACCGTCATTCGTGATCTTGAGCATATTATCAATTTTGGGATTGACATTGCCGTTTCGCACCTGCTCTGCACGGTCAGCAAAGCTGCTCACCATTTCCTGCTGCGTTTCGCTGGGTTTCAGCACCTCATTGATGTACTCTGCTTCTGGCACAGGCAGATTCAGCATATCCGCCGTCTGTACGTCTGCGGACTCCTTGAACAGTGAGATCAATTCAGGGAGATTGAAAAAACGGGCGAACCGCGTCTTTGCACGGTAGCCCGTTCCTTCTGGGGACAATTCGATTGCCGTTACGGTTTCGCCAAACGAAGCCGCCCAGCTATCAAAATGTCCAAGATGAAGTTTCTGCAAGGTGTCATACTGCAAGTAACGCATGATGGTATACAGCTCTACCATGCTGTTCGATACGGGCGTACCTGTTGCAAAAGTCACACCCTTGCCGCCAGTGATTTCATCGAGATACTGGCATTTTGCAAACATATCCGAGGATTTCTGCGCATCGGTCTGAGCAATACCAGCGATGTTCCGCATTTTTGTATAGAGGAACATATTTTTATAGAAGTGGCTCTCATCCACAAACAGGCGGTCAACACCAAGCTGCTCAAATGTAACCACATCGTCCTTGCGGCTCTGGTCGTTCAGTTTCTGGAGCTTTGCCTGTAAGGTTTTCTTTGTTTTCTCCATCTGCTTGACCGTGAAACTCTTACCATCGTCCTCTGCCTTTGCTTCTGCAATCGCAAAGGTAATGTCCTGAATCTGCCGTTCGATCATGGATTTCTGCCGTTCCGGGGAAAGCGGAATCCGCTCAAACTGCGAATGTCCGATAATGATTGCATCATAATCGCCCGTAGCAATCCGGGAACAGAACTTTTTCCGGTTGGATGGCTCAAAATCCTTTTTCGTTGCCACCAGCACATTGGCATTCGGATACAGCCGCAGGAAATCCGCGCCCCACTGCTCTGTCAGATGGTTCGGCACAACGTAGAGATTCTTCTGTGCCAGACCCAGACGGCGGCTTTCCATGCCGGCAGCGATCATCTGGAAGGTCTTGCCCGCACCAACACAATGCGCCAACAGCGTATTATTGCCATACAGGATATGCGCCACTGCATTTTTCTGGTGCGGCATCAGGCTGATCTCCGGGGTCATGCCCACAAACTTGATATGACTGCCATCGTATTCACGGGGACGAATCGCATTGAACCGCTCATTGTAGACCTTGCAAAGTTCCTCTCTGCGGTCTAAATCCTTGAAAATCCACTGCTTGAACGCATCCCGAATTGCTTCCTGTGCCTGCTGCGCCAGCATGGTTTCTTTTTTATTCAGCACTCTCCTTTCTTTTCCATCCTCATAGACGGTATCGTAAATTTTGGTATCCCGGAGATTCAGCGCATCTTCCAGCAGTCGATAGCCGTTGACACGCATTGTGCCGTAGGTGTTCGTCACGCGGGGATTACTCCGGTCAAGTGACTTGCCGCTGATGTTCCATGCGCCGCTGATTTCCGAATAGGTAGCCTTGATGGAACTTCCGATGTAGTAACTCGGCGTTTTGAATACCTGCTCCATGAAGTCCGTAATGTACTCCGCCTTAATCCAGTTTGCACCCAGCCGCACTTCAATCTCCGAAGCATTCAAATCTTTCGGCTGTACCCGCTTGAGATACTCGACATTGACATGATACTCCGGGTGGTTTGCAGCAAAGTTTTCTGCCGTTGCCAGCTTTTCCCGGACATTGCCGGACAGATATTCGTCTGCCGTCACCCATGCCTGTGTGATAGGATTGCGGAAGATAACACCTGCCAGTTCTTCGGTCACTTCCTGCTCTGTCTTTCCGCAAAGTTCTGCCATAAACGGCACATCGACCTTTGCTTTTTCTCCGATGGAGAGTGCCAGGGCTTCACTGGGAGTATCCACAGAGGTGACAGGTTCCGGCTTGCGAATAGTACGCTTGGTGAAAATATCTGCCAGCCGCTTGAGGTTTTTATCCTCGTCCAGAATCTCAAGGGATGCCAGCAGGCAATAGCTGCTGTCCTGCCGGAATGCCCGTTTGTTGGCGGTGCTGTTGATAAGACCGTACTGCGCTGTGAACCGCTTATACTGGTCTTTCAGCTTTCCTTGCAGCAGTTCCACTTCGGCATCTGTACCATCGTGCAACTGGCAGTCCAGCAATTTCTGTGTAGTTTCCCGCAGGGCAATCATTCCCAGCACACGCTCTGCCGTGACCGCAGGCAGGTCAACCTTGTTCATGTAGGAGTTTTCACGGTAATAAACCTGTCCGTCCACATTGGTGTAACTGAAATTCTTCACGTTCAGGTCTGCCGGGAGCGGTTCTGTGTTCTGGTCAAGTTCATCGTCCGTGATTTCTGGCTCTGTGATTTCCGCATGGATGTTCTCAACGGCTGCTTTCAACTGCTGTGCAAGGTCTGCGCCCTCGATGGGTTTGACCGTAGTTTCCTGCTTACCGTACTGTGTACTTTCGGTCGTGATCTCGCCCAGCACCATTTCAGGATGCTGCGCAAAATACTGGTTGATGGGGTATCCCTCCGGCGTTGTGCCAAGGTCTACCCACTCTGCCCGCTCCACTGCCGCCCGGTCACGCTTCTGCAAAAACAGAATGTCGGCTACTACGCTTGTATTCGCATTGCGCTGGAACGCATTGTTTGGCAAGCGAATTGCACCGACCAGATCGGCACGGTTGGCAAGATACTCTCGGACAGAGGAATCCTTTTTATCCATCGTACCGCTGGAAGTGACTACCGCCACCACGCCGCCCGGACGAACAAGGTCAAGACTTTTTGCAATAAAGTAATCATGGATGAGAAAGTTGTGGCGGTCATACCGCTTATCCGGCACTTTGTAATTGCCGAACGGCACATTACCCACCACACAATCAAAGAAACTGTCCGGGAACTGCATTGTTTCAAAGCCCTGCACTGCAATTTTGTTCTTCTGATAAAGCTGCTGTGCAATGCGTCCTGATACGTTGTCCAGCTCCACACCATACATCTTGATGTTCTCCATGCTTTCAGGCACAAGACCCATGAAGTTACCGACACCGCAGGACGGTTCCAGTACATTGCCTTTGCTCAGACCCATGTTGGAAAGGGTTTCATACATTGCCTTGATAACCGTAGGCGAAGTGTAGAAAGCATTCAGCGTGGATGCCCGCGCTTCGCTGTACTCATCTGCCGGGAGCTGAGATTTCAGTTCCGCATACTCCTTTGCCCAGTCCGCATTCTTCTCGTCGAACGCCTGCGGAATGCCGCCCCAGCCGACATACCGGGAGAGAACTTCCTGTTCTTCTGCGGTTGCCTGCCGTTGTTCTGCATCCAGCGTTTGCAGCAGCCGGATGACTTCGATGTTTGCTTTGAATTTTGTCTTGGCTCCTCCTGCGCCGAGATCATCGTCCGTAATACGGAAGTTCATAGGCTCCTGTTTGGGCTGTACAGGCTGTTCCGTTTCGGCTCCACTGTCCAGCGGAAGGTTGTGCTGCCGCCGTGCATGGTTGACCTCTTCCGGGGTCATAGGCTTACTGGTAAGAGGATTCAAAACATCGTCCACTGCCGAACGATGGATGGCATCTGTCCGGGTCTGCACATCCGCGATCAGCTGCATCTGTTCCGGCGAGAAGTCGGGATTCAGCAGTTCTTCTAACTCGCCGCCCGATTCTGCCACCGAATAGATCACATCCATCTGCTCCGGGGAAAAATCCTCGTAAGCCACACCAGCATTGTGTAGAGCAGTAAAGACTGTGGTTTCTATCGCTTCTTTCATCGGCACGTCGGCCTGTTCGTACAGATGCCGAATGTACTCCAGCGGTTCCGTTCGGAAGATCGGATACCGGGCTTCTTTCGCAAGGGTCATGTCCTGCAAGCTGACCGTCCCCTGCTCAAAGTTGACCGAATCCACACGGAACTCTCTATCGTCCAGTTCAATGATGGTATTGACTGGCAGATATTCCTCTCTGCGGAAATACTTTGTCTGCGCATGGGTTCCATCTTCCTGCTGGCCGGACAGATAGACGCTCTCCCCCTGCTTCCAGAGCTTCATTGCCTGAGAAGCCCACTGTTCACGTGGAAAACCAGACACCTCAACCTTGCCGAGTGCGGTTTCCTTTTCCAACAGCTTGCTGCCAAGAAGTTCTGAAACGCGCTTTGCATCCTCGCCGTAGAACTCAAAGTTGCCGTACTGCTCATAACCGACCAGAGCATCCGGGTAACGCTCTTTCAGCGCGTTATATTCGTTTACGGCATCCAGCGGCAGGGGCTGCAAGGTCGGCTCAACGGCCTTTTCTTCCGCTGCATACAGAACCATAATGCCGCGCACCCACTGCGGTGCGTCCTTGCTATCCTGATACAGTGCAACGGCATCCCGTCTGTCCGTAATAACGTCCTGATAGGTGCGCTGGAAAATATCTTCTACCAACCAGTCTTTGAAGTTTTCCCAGTTCTGGCTTGCTTCCAGATACAGCGGAGCAGTTTTCGCATTCTGCTCTAACAGCTCGTCGATCTTGTTCCGAAGTTCCTTTTCCGCTTCGTCTGCATCCACATCGCGGTCGCGGAGATACGGATAGATTTCACTCTGCTGCACCGCATCCAGCATGGAATACAGACATTCTTTGTAAACACAGCGACTATCTTTCAATGCAGATTTCTGCCCTGCCAGAAGATAATCATTCAGCGGATTCTTTGCCAGTTCTGCATCATACTGGTTCGGTCGAAGCACCCGCGCCGCCCATGCAGGACGCTCCATATCTTTCAGATAGATCAGAGAATCCGTAACACGTTCGATTTTATAAAGGCGGTCATCTTCCAGATAGAGATAATCCCCGACATTTCTGCTGTACTTTGCCGCCTGCTTCTGGGGTTCTTCAACCACTGCGGTGGTTGAATGCTCTTTCGATTCCTGTTCCTGCGCCCAAATATCGAAAAGCGATATTTGTCCTGTCTCAGAAACAGAAATCTCAACAGCCTTTTTCTTTTCCGGGAAGATCGTGTACGTTCCCTCAACATACTGGTGCAATTCAGCAAGCGTCTTTGATTTTTCCGCATATTCCGGGGAATCCAGCGGCACGGAAAGAAGTGCTACATCCATCTTTTCCAGAAGCTCTACCGTCTGTTCCGGGTCAGCCAGCATGGTGGGCAGTTTCTTTCTGGCATCCTCATTCAGCAATTCCCGCTTAAATGGACGCTCTACTTCATCGGGCAGACGATGGTAGAAACCGATTACCCGATTTGCCATCTGCTCACGCTCGTAACTCGGCATCCGGCTGTAATCCGCAGGCTTCAGATACAAACTCTGGTCAATGAGCCTTGCAATTCGTTCAGCCGCCTGATTCCAGTTCAGCTTTACCAGCGCATCCGGCTTTCCATAGATGCCCCGTGCCAGTTCAAGACCTCTGCCGTCATAGCTGGCATGGGAATTATCTGCACGGGAAAGTGCATGACTGCTGCCGCCCACACCGTATCGGTCTTTCAGAAATGCCGCGCGTTCTGCTTTCTCTGTATGGGTAAGGAAGAAACTGTACGTTGCCAGCCTGCCATCCGAATACGGCCCGCC
The DNA here is from genome assembly GCF_003478405.1 of Faecalibacterium sp. AF28-13AC. Lineage (NCBI taxonomy): Bacteria > Bacillati > Bacillota > Clostridia > Eubacteriales > Oscillospiraceae > Faecalibacterium > Faecalibacterium sp. AF28-13AC. The sequence goes on from NZ_QUFG01000003.1 coordinate 244,998, forward strand.
GCCTGCAAGGAAAGCATTGATCTCATCTTCCGTGATAAAGACTTCCTGCTCATTCCACTGAAAGCCCTCTCTTGCCTGATACGGCTGGAACGGGAGGGCAAACTTCTGAAACTGTTCGGATACTTTATCCGGGCGATAAAACTGCATCCGCATCACGCTTTTATCTTCGGCGTAAGCTTCTGCCAGTCCCAAAAGACGTTCGTTCAGGTCAGCCAGAAATTCCGGCTGGTCAAGCAGCTTTGCAAGGCGTTCTGTAAGTTCCGGGTATCCACCGGAGAAGATAGACGTATCGGAAAAGACCATCTCTGCCACGCCCTCTGCCATATCGCGTTCCATATAGCTCAGGACTTCTGCGTGTTCATGCAGAGCATTGCCACGGGCTGCATCCAGGACAGACTTTGGTGCGTACTCTCCCTGCTGTAAAAGCTGATGGATTCTGCCGCTGACATCTTCCCATGACAGAAATGCTTTGTTTTTGGGGTCGTTCCGAACCGTATCGCCAACGGCGATCTGCATACCCAGTTCATCGAACCAGACCGCATATTTTGTGCCGCCGATTTCAAAGCCCTTGCCGCCCTCGCCATATTCCTTTTTGACAAAAGCGGTATACTCTTCCGGGGTTTGTTCGGTCATAAAGTTATAGATAAGGCGAAGCTGGCTTTTGTTTCGATTGCTGCCTGTCCGCAGGATTTCATCCACAACTTCTACCGGAATGGTGATCTCATCGGCATACCGTGCCTGCATCGGTGCTTCGATTGCCCGAATCTGCTGTTCCACGGTCGGCAGACTGGGCAGAGAAAAAGCAGAGGCAATTTCTTCCTCTGCTTCGCTCAAATCCTGTTCGGTTGTATCAGCGGTTAGTTGTACACCAATTCCTTCAGCACGATCTCTTCCGCCATCGCGGTCAGATTGTTCTGGTGTGCCACCCATGCCATCTGTTCGGTTTCCTTGTTCGGAGCCGGATACTTCTCGTTCAGGCTCTCGATCAGTTCCTCCATCCGGTTCTCTGCCTGCTCGTCGATCTGCGCCAGATGCTGATTCAGCCTGCCGCTCATCAGCATACTCTGATACCAGTTCTTCTTGTTCTCCCTCAGATAAGTCCTGCGCAGCATCCCGTACTTCCCAATGCTCATCGGCTTGTCCTGTACGGTCAGGTTCGGAAACAGGTAGTCCCCCTTGCGGTGATAAGTCAGTTCCATACGGTTTTCCTCCTTCGGTGATGTTTGTTTCGATTTCGTGCTTTAATGTGCTAAAGTCCGTACTGGTATTATACAAGCTGTCGGCAGTTTTTGCAAGATGTTCTGTAACTTCTTTTCGGTAAATTTTCTGCATTTCCCGTCCGATGTCACGGAGAGCCGCTTCACACTGTTCCGAAACAGCATTGCCCAAGAAAGTCAAGACCGGAAGTTGGTTAAAATCCACGATACGGATAAAATCCTCATCGTCCAGCACTTCCAGCGGTTCCTGTCCGCAGCGTCTGGAAAGGGTATAGAAAATACTGTTGGTCATTAACTCCCGGAAACGGACACGGAGATTATCTTCGTCCAGTCCTTCCAGAAATGTGTCTGTCACCTCATATTCCAGACCATCCATCGCTTCTTCCAGATTCTCAGCGGTCAACTGCTGTGCCAGTTCCATCAGCGCAGCATTCATGCTGTCCGTCTGCGTCAGTGCATAGGTATCTGCCAGATGGTCGAGGATCATCCGCTGGTGTTCCGAATAATCAATGCGCCAGAGGATCGGCGTTTTGCCTCCCTGCACCAGATGCGTGTCCGCAATGTCGAACACATAGCGCAGCTTTGCCCGTGGGCTGGCATCGTCCAGAAGTGCAATGCCTTTTGCGCCACGGTTTACCCAGCGGTTCATTTTCTTGTTCCAGACTTCCAGCTCTGCACAGGCAGTCGCGTCAGGACGCTGGGCATGGATCAGCAGAGTGTCCTTGAACGAATAACGGTACAGCCGTGCCGCCACATCCAGATAGTTCATCCAGTCTTTCGGAGAATTGCTTACCCACCGCGCGTTCTGCTGGGCAAGTTCCCGAATATCGTTAAATTTTGCCAACCGTTCCCTCCTTACTTCTTAGCTGGTGTTTTCGGAAATTCAAGACTGTACTGCGCCCTGCCGTTTTCTATTGCCATAACAAGGTCTGCGGCAAAGGTCTTATCCTTTTTGGCAGAGTAGAAGTCTTTTACATGGGTGCGTCCTTTCTTCAAAAGGTCAGTTGCCATTTTCTTCGTGAGCGTCTTTTTCATGCCGGAAAGGTATTTACTTTCTTTCCAGAGGGCAAATTTGCAGTCGCGGTCAGAACAGTAAAAGTTCTGTCTGCCCTCACAGACGGTTTTGCCGCATACCGGGCAGTCCCCGATAGATACCTTATTATAAGTAGTCGATTCCTGTACGGTCGGAATCTGCCGGAGGTCTGCCAACATCTTATCCAAAAGTCCGTTGATTCCCTGCATGAAGTTGGCGGGCTTTGTTTCGCCCTGTTCCATCCGCAGCAGTTCATTTTCCCACTCAGCGGTCATGCTTGCCGATTTCAGGTAATCCGGGATATTTGCGATTGCCGTGACCCCCTCTGCACTGGGAAGAATCTGCTTGCCTTTGCGTTCCACATAGCCGGAAGACACCAGCTTTTCCAGAATCGCTGCACGGGTCGCAGGCGTTCCCAGTCCTTTCTTTTCCGTGTCTTTTTCAAACTCCTTGTTGCCTGCGGTTTCCATTGCAGAAAGCAGGGTATCTTCGGTAAATGCCTTCGGCGGAGATGTAAAGCCCTGCTTTTTCTCCGCACTCACCACAGGAATCACCGCGCCCTGTTCCAGTTTCTTAGGGAATGCCACATCCTTGCTTTTTTCCTGTTCTGCAAACGGAACAGGCATTGCGGTATGTCCCGCCTGCAAAATATTTTTGTATTTTGCAGTGAACTTCCTGTCCTGACAGCATACTGTTACCAGAACATCCTCATAGATGTATGGCGGCTGTACTGCCTGCTGCATCTTCCAGACGATGAGGGCAAAGATTTTTTCTTTGTCCCCGGACAGGCTGTTTAGCTCACGCTTGCAGCTTTCCAGCGTCGGCAGAATCGCATGGTGGTCAGTGACTTTCTTGTTATTGACTACCTGTTCCACTTTGCCAACCTCGCCGCTATAATGGTTGAGCAAATCTGTCATGGTCTGCTGCATATCTTCCGTGATGTACTGGCTGTCCGTTCGCGGGTATGTCACCAGCTTTTCTTCGTACAATTCCTGTACGATCTTCAATGTCTGGCTGGCGGTAAAACCATAATAGCGGTTGGCCTCTCGCTGCAAAGTCGTTAAGTCGTACAGCTTCGGGGCTGACTGTTCTTTCCGCTTGCGCTCGATGCTGCCGACCACGGCACACTGTCCATCACAAGCTGCCTGCACGGTATCCGCATTCTGCTCCTGCACCATCCGTTCCGATTCTGCCACGATGCCATTTCCCGTGATTTCCACCTTGTAGTACGGTTCTTTCACAAAGTTCTGGATTTTGTTCTGCCGTTCCGTCAGCATTGCCAGTGTTGGAGTCTGCACCCGTCCAATGGTCTGCCGCCTGCCGTATTTCTTGGTAAAGGCCCGTGTGCCGTTCATGCCGATCAGCCAGTCTGCCTTTGCCCTGCACTCCGAAGCGGCAAACAGGTTGTCATATTCTGTGCCATCCTTTAAGGAATCAAAGCCCTGCTGGATAGCGGTATCTTCCATGCTGCTAATCCACAACCGTTTGACCGGGAGTTTGCTTCCTGCCAGACCATACACACGGCGAAAGATCGCTTCGCCCTCACGCCCTGCGTCACAGGCATTTACCACATAATCGAAATCTTTGCTTCGGAGGAGCTTCCGCAGAATATTGAAATGTGCTTTCTTATCTTCCGAAACCAGCAGCTTCCACTCTTCCGGGAGAATCGGAAGATCATCGAACCGCCAGCTTTTATAGCGTTCATCATAATACTCCGGGGCTGCATACTCTGCCAGATGCCCCAGACACCAGCTCACCACGCAATCCCCACCCTCCAGATACCCGTCCTCATGTTTGTATGCACCGATCACTTTCGAGATGGAACGTGCTACACTCGGCTTTTCTGCTATCACAAGATATTTCATGTATCCTCCTGCTTGTTTGAAAAAAGCAGGGACAGTCCGAATCAGACCATCCCTGCACCACTAGATTATACGGGTTTTCTATTATTCTTCGGTTTCTGCGTCCTGCTCATCCTCGTTCTTTGTCGGCAGAGCTTCATATTCCAGATTTTCTTTCGATACTTCCGGCTCACTCTGCTTCGGCTTATAGATGTAGAAATAGAAGAATGCGCCTGCACCGCCCACACCCAGAACAAATACGATTGCCAGAATCTTGGTCAGCTTTCCATCGTCCTGTTCCGGCTCTTCGATCTCGACATCCGGTTCCGGCTCAGGTTTGGTTTCCGGCAACACGACTGCCGGCTCCTCTTCTTCCTTGCCGTTGCGTTCCTCATCGGTCAGAAACTCCTGCAAATCGTACTCGTCGATCATGGAGAGCATATACACATTCTCGCTGTTCCTTGCCCGGTCGATCACCAGAAAAAAGGTGTTGCCGCCCTTGGTCTTGACCGTGAAGAACTCTTTACTGGAATCGTCCGTGATGTTATCTTCCACCTCGCCGTTGCCCGCAATGGTGAACGGAATCTTCTCTTCCTCGGTGGGTTCCTCTTCCTCAATGACCTGCACAGGCTCTTCCTTGACTTCCGGCTCTACATAGGCAAATGCCGGAGTGGAAAAGCCGACTGCCATCAGCAGGGTCAGCACTACACTGGGAATCACAACACCCAGCTTTTTAAGCATCTTTCGCAATCACATCCTCCATTTCTGCTTCTTCCGAAGTCTTGTTCTCGTGGTTTACGGTTGTCTGGAACGTCACATTCCCCGCCTGGATATTTTCCAGCAGTGCCAGCAGGTCACGCCCACCCAGCTTTGTGCTGCGGATAGCCCGAACGATCTCATTGTCCTCTTCTTTTTTCTGTGCCGCCCGGACATTTCTCAGATACTCTTCCAGTTCCGCGATCTTGCTTTCGGTTTTCTCTGCATCATTCAAAAACTTCTTCAGCTTTTTGCTCATCTAGCTTCTCTCCTTTCCTTTACTTGATTCTGCCAAAACCAAAGAAGTGGTTCTGCCAGTAGGTCGAATTGATGCTGGTATAAGAAATCGGATCACCGCAGTGGATCATCATTCCGTTGCCGACATAGATGCCAACGTGCGACGCACCGACAGTATTATAGGTTTTTTCAAAGAAGATCAAATCACCCGGCTGTGCATTTGCAGGAGAAACGTAGCTGCACTTGCCACGCAGTCCGTTTGCCGTCGTGCGTCCGACATTCCAGCCATTGCCACAGTTATTGATGACCCAGCAGACAAAGCCGGAGCAGTCAAAACTGGTGCTTGGAGAACTGCCGCCCCACACATACGGCATACCCAGATACTTTTCGGCTTCTGCAATCATCCTTGCAAACTTTTCATCCGACAGGGCTTCTTCTGGAATATCATATCGGAAACCACCGCCGGAACTGCCGCCTGTTCCACCCGAACCGCCAGAGCCAATGCTTCCTGTTGTGCCGCCACTGTATGTAGGTGAGCCTGCGCCAAACAGTTCCGGGCGATTGCCATAGGTCAGATTGTAGGCATCATACCGCCCAGTCTGCTTCCGATCCATGTTCTTTCTGGCAATGGTATCAAAGCCTTTATTTTTCAGCAGGACATTGAGGATTTTGTACTCATACTCCACTTCTTCCTGATAGGTATAGGTTTCCATGCTGACGTTTCCAAAAGCGTCAATCGTTGGCCGAATCCCTACTCTGGTTTCCATGCGTGTGCGAATCTCTATCGTTTCCCAGACTTTCAGGAGATACTGTTGCTCAAACAGCGACTTGATGACGGGTTTCACCTGTCCTCTGGTGAACTGCTCATATACGGCAGTCAGATGAGAGATCAGCTGATAGGGGTCATGCCCAATTTCATCCAACTGGTAACGGTATTCGTCATAGCCGGGATGTGTGGACTCCATCTGCCGTATCTGCTCATCCAGCTTCTTTTCCAGTTCCAGATAATCTTTTTCTGCACCTTTCATGTCAGCGTCCTTACTGGGATACGTCGTTCCGATAAAGGTACTGCCCGTTCCATGGATCGCTGCTGAACAGCTTGAGAATGCGCCCATAATCAGCATGAGCATCAGTGCTGCAATGCCAAGTCCCGCCCAGAGGGTCTTGTTCTGCACAACGACCTCCTGCACCGCTGCCTTTGCTTTTTCTGCAAGCGTGTTTGCTGCCGTTGCCGCCTGCTTGCTGGCAGCGTTTCCGGCTTTCTGGCCCCGCTTGGCTGCTGCATAGGCATCCTTATACTGCTTTTTCTGGTAAAACTTTGAACCGACTGTCTTTGTTGCTTCACCTCCTGCGGCAATCGGTGGCGGCTGGGGCGGTTTCTTTTTCAATGGCATTTCTGCCGCTTCTTCGGTTATGCCGCCCTCATTCTCCGAAAATTTCAGACGGCTGGATTTTTTCTCAGCCTCGACTTTTTTCTCAGCTCTGGCGGATTTTTCTCTGGTCTTTTTCCGGCCTTTGGAGAAGCGGTACAGTCCTTCCAGCGTTTCTTCGCTCTTATGCGCCGACTCCACGCCGGAGTTTTCCTTTTCGACCTGATGTACCTTGTTGTGGGCAAAACCAGTGGCGGTATCCACTCCTTTCTTCGCCACTTTCTTAATGCCCAGCCCCGCGCCCCGGACGATGCCGCCCTGCTGCTCATCATCAAAGGATAAGCGGCCATTTTTCTTAGGTGCAGGCTCTGCATCTTCGTCCACAGGCGGAGCATCTTTTTCTTTCGGTTTGCCATCCTCCTGATGGGCTTTATAATACTCTGTACTCTGCTTGGCGATGCTGCGCCGGGGCTTTTCCTCCTCTCCATCCTCGGCATCCATGCACACATCTTCTTCTACAACAGGGGTTTCTTCTGCACTTTCCGCAGCGTCTTTTTCCGAATCTTCCTGCTTCGGTGGTTCTTCTGCAACTGCGGACTTGGTTTCCCCGGTGCGGAGATTCTCTTCCACCAGACCGTCTTTGGTCATTTTCTGGACGATTTTATCTCTGCCCCGGAATCGCTTGTCTGCCATCGGATTCACCTCCCGTCCGGCAGGAAACTTATGCAATCAGCGTTGCATGGGTTTCCCACTTATCGAGAATCCGCTCCAGCTCCCTGGCAAAAGCGATCAGCCGGGAATTGACCTCCGTGCGGTCGATGTAGCCCCGCTCTTCCATGTGGAATCCGTGGGTCAGTTCATCTGCCAGTGCGCCGACTGCGTAAAAGTCCTCCAGCACCGTATGCACCACCGATTCCTCATCGTGAAAGTTCAGCATTTCCACTTCTTGATAAGGCGGGCTGAAATCGCCATCGTATTTTGCCGCCTCAGCACGGTCATGCAGCTTCAGGATCATCTGGCTCAGTTTTTTCTCTTTCATCATGCGTCTTTCTTCTCCCTGTATTTTGCAATTTCATTCGGTTTCGTGGTCATAAGACCATAGAGTTTCAGCGAAGTATCAAACTTGTCCTTGAACGGGATAATGGTGTTGCCGTAGAACAGCAGTCCCTCGCCCTCGTTGCTGTTCGTCACATAGGAAAGCTGGAACGGCGAAATGTTGAGCTGCTTTGCAAGAATCTGCCTATCGCCGGATGCCTGATTCAGCATATAAATGAAATCGCTATTCTCAAAGATATTCTCGATTTCCCGGCTTGCCAGCAGGTCTTTGATGTTCTGCGTGATACCCGTGGGGATGCCGCCCCATTTTCGGAAACGCTTCCAGATTTCAACACTGTATGCGGCAGTCTGCTCTTCCTTTAAGAGCAAGTGGAACTCATCAATGTAGTATCGTGTGTTTTTCTTTGCATTGCGGTTGATGGTAACGCGATTCCACACCTGATCCTGCACGATGAGCATACCCAGCTTTTTGAGCTGCTTTCCCAACTCTTTAATGTCAAAGCAGATAAGGCGGTTATCCAGTTCCACATTCGTCTGATGGTTGAACACCCGCAGCGAACCATTGACATAGATTTCCAGTGCCGTGGCGATGCGCTGCGCCTGCCGTTCTTTCTGCTCCCGCAGGCAGTCGTACAGATCACCGAGAATCGGCATATTTTCCGGTTTCGGGTCATTCAGATATTTCTGATAGACCAGCGGCAGGCATCGGTCAATGACGGATTTTTCTTCCGGCTCCATGCCGTCCCGTGCACCCATGATAAGTTCACACAGGGAAAGGATGAAGTCCGACTTCATGCCCAGCGGGTTATCATCGTCCGCATAGTTCAGGTTAATGTCCATCGGGTTGATGTAGTCCCGGCTGGTGGATGAGATATGAATGACCTGCCCGCCCAGTGCTTCGACCAGCGGATAATACTCGCCTTCCGGGTCTGCGATGATAATATCGTCCGTTGTCGTGAAGAACACGTTTGTCATTTCACGCTTTGCGCTGAACGATTTACCAGAACCAGGCGTACCCAAAATTAGACCGTTCGGATTTTTGAGCTGTTTGCGGTCTGCCATAATCATGTTGTTAGACACTGCATTCAGACCGTAATAGAGGGAATCGCCCTCCATGAAAAGTTCCTGCGTGGTGAACGGCACGAAAATGGCGGTGGAAGTTGTAGTCAATGCCCGCTTGATGGGGACAAGGTTATTGGCCAGCGGCAGGCTGCTCATAAGTCCCTGCTCCTGCATATAGTCCAGTCGATTCAGGGTACAGTTGAACTTCTGAGCGATACCAGCCGTCTGAAATACCGCACTGTCCAAATCCTGTTTGGTTTTCGCAGCATTGAGGAACAACACCGTAATAAGGAACATACGCTCATTGCGGCTCTGCAGATCATCCAGAATCTTCTTGGCTTCGCCGCCATAAGTTGCAAGGTCACTCGGAATAATTTCCATATCATAACCAGAACGCACCGCCTTTTTCTGTTCCTCGATCTTCATGCGATCGAGGTCAGTGATCTTGCCCTTGATGAGTTTGATTGCCTTGAGCTGGTCTACCGACTGCACATGGATGCTGACTACCAGATTCTTGTCCATGTCCAGAAACTCTGCCAGCACCTTATCCGTCAGTTCCGGGGCAAGGATGTTCAGATAGGATACTGCGCCAATGGTATCTCCCATCTGGAAGTCCTTTCCGCTCTTGAACAGGAAACTGGTCGGAGCAATGAAATCCTTTGTGGTCATGCCGCTTTGCAGGATGCGGTCATAGCTGAACTCAAACTTCCGTTCTTCCTCCTGATGGAACATCTCATACATGATCTGTAAGCGTTCCACACCATTCAGCGGATATGCTTTCACGCCCAGCACCTTGAAATTGTTGAGAATATCGGTTTCGATGCGTTCCAGCCGGGGCTTTGCTTCTTTCACGCTTTGGGCTTCAATGCTGAACGTGATGTACTTTGTCCGAACCAGACCGTTGTTGCCTTTGGCAAGCTGCTGTTTCAGCATCTGCGCATATTCCATGCGCACATCATCGAACTGGTCATGCTGTGGCTCGATCTGAATGACCTTGTTGTATTCGCTCATATCGCTTTTGTGGTTGATGAACGAAAGCTGAAAACGGATGCTGGAATCGAAGTAGTTGAGGAAATCACACCAGCTTTCAAAAATGGTGTTCTTATCTTCGTTTTGTGCGAGCTGATAATTGATGTCATAGAAGCGGACGGTTTTGGAATACAGATGTTCCTCCACCCGGCAGATGCCGTCCCGCCCCATTTCCAGATACGGAATCGACCGTTGCACCGTCAGGTGATGCTCTTTCTTCTTTTTCGCTTCTGCCTTTGCAGACGGCTTGAAGAATTTCTGGAAGATGCTGCCGAATAGCGGCTTCTTATCCTTTTCTTTTCCCAATAATGCCTCCTTTCTTCACTTTTGGTGTTACAGGTTTTTCCGGCTCATATTCGTACAGATTTTCAATCTCGTAGCGGCGAACTGCCGGACGCTTGAAACGGACGTTGATGAAATTCGTCAGGATGGTTTCAAGGTGCATCCCGTTTTTCTCGAACAGTGCAAAGAAAAACTCCGGCAGCATCAGCAGCACCATGCCAGCCGCCGCGTTGCTTGTACCAAGCGTTCCCCGCGTAAGAAAGTAGAACGGAACACCGATGGATGCCGCAAAGCCCATACAGATGAGCTGCCGCTTTGTCAGGTTGAGAAAGACCTTGTTTTTGACTTTGGACAGGTCTTTCGGGATCGTCACATAAGCCATTCTTCACCATGACAGCCAGACACGCCGCCGGGATACGGCTTTCGTCTGCTGTCTTTCCTTTCCTCGGATTTTCCCGGTTTTAGTGACTGCCGAAGATCTGTTTGGACAGACTTCCCGTTTTCATCAGGCTGAAACACAGAATCACGGTATACGCTGCAACGCCGATCAACGCGGAGTGCATATTACTGGAAATCCGCACCGAAGAAATCAGTGCTGCGTAAATCGCCACACAGACCATCATCAGGAATGCCTGAAATGCAAGGGCGAACAGTCCTCTGAAATAATTGGTTCCTACATGACCCCATTCGCGGTTGCTCATCGTTGCGAACGGGATCGGGGCAAGCGATGTATAGAGATAAATCTCTATCATACGCCCATAAACAATGACAGTTATCACCACCGACATAATTTTCATGCAGAAGCTGACAAGGAAGGTTTCAAGAGCCAGCACCACCAGTTCACCGATCTCCATGGTTGCCATCGCCGCCTGCATCTGCATGGACAGCGAACTAACATCAATGGCAGTCTCGCCGTTGATGATACCGGAAGCCGAATTGACTACCGATTGTCCAACGTCAAAGACTGCCATTGTAATTGTGAACGTATTGCTGACCAGATAGATTGCGACCCATGCCTTGACAAAATACTTGAAGAACATCCATGTATCTACATCATGCAGGTTGTTTCGCTCGGTCAGCATCGAGATCAGCTCATAGCAGAGTACCAGAGTGATGATGATTCCGGCAATCGGAACCACCACCGACTCTGATAAGTTCTGAATCATACTGAAAACGCTGCTGTTCCAGTTTTGTGGAGTGCGTCCAACCTGAGCCGCGATCTCACTTGTCTTTTCATTGACATCCGTGAACATCGTACTCATGTTGGACTCCACCATTCCTGTCAGAAGTTCCCGCATCCATTTTTCGATGGCTGCAAAGATATTATCGAACAATGGCGGGAGTACCTCCTATCGCGGGTGCTTAGCCGAACAGACCAGAGAGCAGAGGAATTAGCTGCGTACCGATGAGGATCACGCCGCCACCGCTCATGAGCTGCTTCATGCCCTGGGACTTCGCACCCGGATTGTCGTTGCCATATCCTTCCATCAGATTGACAACGCCCCAAACGCCAAGACCTGCGCCAATAGCCACAACGAGAGTCTGCAGAACGGTAATAGACTGATTAAAGAATTCCATATGTTATTTTCGCCAGACCGCAGATTTGATGAATGTTTGCGATTCCAAAAGGAAAGCGGGCTGGCACATCTCCGGTGCTGCCCGCTTCCTGCGATTCTGGCTTCTCCTTTCATTTTCAATAAAGTCAGCCTTTTGGAATCACATGATAGATGGTGGTTATTTCGTGTCGGTCATACGGATCACCTGTCCGGGGTCTGCCCGAACGAGTGGACGAGTGTATCGCTTACTGCTGATGAAAGCCTCCTTCCTTATCCTTGTGCCTGTTCGGTCACATCCACTTCATAAAGGTCAAATTCTTCCGTGGTGAGCAGTCGCAGTTCGTGTTTCAGATAGCATTCTACGTCAAACTCGTTTTTCTTGTCGAAATCCGAAAGTTCCTTGTACCGCTTATGTTTGGTAATATCAAACTTATCGCTCAGGAACGGTCTGACACCTCTTAACTGTAAGATGCACTTGCTACCGTCCATGACTGCAAGCTCATCCCGGCTCATCAGCTCTTTTCCAGTCTTTTGGTAGTTCGTTCCAAAAGAGGGACTGTTGCCACGGGTATCCGATGTGTTGTAAAGGTCGATGGTTTCCTTGCCCAGCGTTTCGGAAATCTCCTTGAGGGTGGAGCTTTCCTTGCCGCCCAGGAACAGCATCGTGTCGCAGTTGCCAATGATGGTTTCTGCGGCATCCTTGTAAATGGTCTTTAGCTGGCTTTGCGATTGGAGAATAATCGAAGCAGAAATCTCACGGCTGCGGATGGTAGCGATCAGTTTATCGAACTTTGGAATCTGGCCGATGTTTGCAAACTCGTCCAGGAGCAGCCGCACATGGTACGGAAGTCTGCCACCGTGTTCATCGTCCGCCTTATCACAAAGCAAATTGAATAGCTGTGTGTACAGGATCGACACCACAAAATTGAAGGTATCATCTGTATCGGAGATAATAACGAACATTGCCGTGCGCTGATCTCCCAGCATATCCAGCTCCATCTCGTCGTATGCCATCAGGTCACGCAGTTCCTTAATGTCAAATGGAGCCAGTCTCGCACCGCAGGAAATCAGAATGGACTTCGCCGTTTTACCTGCCGCCAGCTTGTACTTTTTGTACTGCCGCACGGCAAAGTGTTCTGGTTTAGCCTTTTCCAAATCCTCAAATAGTTCATCGACCGGATTCTTGAACTCTTCATCATCCTCGCGGGCTTCGCTGGCATTGATAAATTCCAGCAGCGTGGAGAAGTTCTGTTCTTCTTCCGGGGCTTCATAGTAGATATAGCCGATGAGTGCGCAGTAGAGCAGGCGTTCTGCCTTGACCCAGAAATCTTCGCCGGACTTCTCGCCGTCTCCTTTCGTGTTGGCGATGATCGTATTGACCAGTTTCAGAATATCTTTCTCACTGCGGATATAGTGGAACGGGTTATAGTGCATCGACTTCTTGAAATTGATCGTGTTCAGGACTTTGATTTTGTACCCGGCATCCGAGAGCATCTTTCCGCATTCAATGATGATCGTACCTTTCGGGTCAGTACAGACATAGCTGACCTTTTCGGGCATCTGCATCAGATTGGGCTTTACGAAAAACCGTGTCTTGCCGCTGCCAGAGCCGCCGATCACAATGACATTCTTGTTTCTGGCATACTTCGGATGCTTTGGTCTGCCGCTCATCATCAACCGTTCCGTCTGGGTGAGCAGCACATTATTCTCGAATACCGGGTCAATAAAAGGTTCCATGTCCTTGGCATTGCCCCACCGGGCAGAACCGTATTCCTCTCCCTGCCGATATTTCTTCGCGTTCTTGCCCTTGAAGTAGATCACGGCTTTCAGTGCTGCTGCACCGATCAGACCCACCAGCAAGTCGAACGGATGGAAACTTGGCAGATAACTTTTGTAGGCCAGACCGAAGTTCATAAAAAGAACCATCAGCCTGTCCACGATGGTATCGCCATTACAGTAGCGGTACAGCCATGCGGCTTTCTCCACCATGTAAAAGGCGATGATGTACGGAAAATTCAGCAAAATCAGCTTTTTTACATCTGCTGACTGCATCTTTCCGCTGATTGCCGCCGCTGCTTTCTTGCCCCATGCCGTTCCACCTGTCTGGTTGGAGGGGGCTTTGCGCGGACGCTTGCTTTGTGCGGTCGTTTTCTTTTTCTGGCTCATCGCACCTGCCCTCTGTCTTTCGTCTTTTCCTTGGTGATCTCACGATGCTTGGCAACACGCTCCTTTGCCTGCTCCAGCTTCTTGCGGATGGACTGCCGCTGCTCCTTTTTCAGCGAAACTCCGGTATATTCCTTGAATGCCGCCGTCATAACATCCACATCTTTTGCCTTGAAAAAGACCAGATATTCGGTCTTTCCTTCCTTTTCTGCCTTTTTCAGACTATAATCAATGCCATACTTCCGGGCTACCCGGTCAAACGACTTGATGTTATTGTCCGTGACAACGATATTGGTAAGCTGTGCGCCGCTCTGTTGCAGGCTCTTGATACTCTGCTTTCCTCTCTTACATCGGTTCTGCCCTCCCATCTTCTTTGACTGCTGTTTTTTCTTCTCGATTTCTGCCAACAGCTTTGTCAATGCTGCTTTCAGAATCTGTGCCGAGATTTTTCCGCCTTTGATGCACAATGCCATCGTTTTTTCGTTTACTTCATCCTGCACCTGCTCCCTCCTTTCCGGTTTGTGGTTTTATCCAAACGGTATTAGACACTGACCGTGCCTGATACCGGAGGAGCCGTATCGCCAAAGACCGAACGGAATTTCTTTCTGCACTGGTGCATCATATAGCCGCACTCCCTGCGGTGCCGGCAGGAAATGCAGGGATGGTCGCTGTCCGTCCCCGGACGCTGGCGCATCATACGTTCAAACGGGCTATTTGTAAAGTTCATAAGCTCAACCCTCCTGTTCTGCCATCGGAAGAATACCACGCCGTTTCAGTTCATGGTACAGGAACTTCCTGCCTTTGTGCGTCCATGCCGTATGCAGCTTTTCCACTGCACTGCCATCACTCCGATAGAGCCGGAAAACAAGGTTTGCGGTATATCCTTTATCCTGATGCTTTGCATACAGCACCCACTGATTATTGGCCCGGTACTGGATACCGTGCAGATGGAGCAGACGATTGAACACCTTTGCACCACAGCCGTATTCTTTTGCGATCTGTGTCGTTGTCACAAACGAATCGGGCGGCTGTGATTCGTAAAAACGCTTCGGCGGCGCGTGGCTTTTGCACTTGTGCTGATGCAGCAGTTCAATGACTGCCTGCATCCAGTGATCCGCTCCCATGCAGTGCTGTCCTTCGCAGCTGCGGAAACAGTCATTTTTGTGGAAGTGATGGAGCTTATACAACTGCTTTGCCATCTCCAGCGTGATCCGGTAGTCTTTCACATACCGCTGCACCGTGCGCCCGCCCTCATCCTGCGGGCGGACACGGGGAACGAACTCATAGTCCCGGCCCTCCACAAATCCGTACTGGCACATCCGGGGGAACCACTTGCGGAAGTCACTCTGAATCTGCATCTGGTCGTACAGGTCTCTCGCCCAGATTACCGAGGGAGCCATATCGAAATCCATAAAAAACACGCTCATTGCATTGTCCTCCTTAATTGCTTCTGCCGCCCCATCCGAAATCATGCCTGACCTGTGCAGCGTAATAGCTGTCAATCGTGGTCGGCGCATTATACAGTGTGGCGAGCAGATATTGTTTGATGTTTCGTATCTGTGTGGTATTGCTTTTCAGGCATTCCATCACATACTGAATGTGCATGGAATCCAGCTTCATCAGGCGGCTTTTGACCACCTCTTTCGGCTTTTCTTCCCCGCAAATGCGCAGGAATTTCTTTCTGCTGGTCACGGTTTCTACAAGCAGTTCCAGAATCTCCATCAGGATTTCCCGGTCATGCGGGAAGTTCTTCTCTAAGATCGGGATTTCCAGCTTGTCTTGAAAATAGAAGCGATACCTTTCATCTTCCCGCATCTCTTTCGCTGTGTTTTCCACATACGGTGCGGAATAGATTAGATCAGTCTCACTACTATCAGTATTATTTATATCAGTCTTACTTCCGTTTGATTTCCATACTCCCGGAAGTTCGCTTTTCAAACCACCAAAAGTTTGATTTTCATACTTCCAGTAGTTCGATTGTGAAAGTCCCGCATAGAGGTCTTTCACATACAGCAGGTTTGGCTTTCCCAAGCCCTGCCTGCGCCGCTCAACAAGCTGATATTCGTGTTCCAGCTCATCCAGCAGTTTGACCGCCTTTTGTCTGGCACATCGAATCGAATCCATGATCTCATCTATCGTACAGATGATGTAGGCATTTCCATTCTCGTCCTGCCAGCCATTTTTAAGCGAAAGATTCATCCGATCCAGCAAGACAGCATACAGTAGCTTTGCATCGCCGGACATCTTTTCAAACAGGTCTACCTTGATGAGTGCTTTCGGCACACGGTAGAAACTGTATCGGTCTGCTTCCAGACCTCTGAAATACGGGTACTTCATGTAGATTCATCACCTCCCCTCTTGCTGGATTTGCACTATTATAAATAACAGTACATTCCTACGACGGAGCATCTTTCGACACTCCGCCGCATTGTATCTGCTGTTATTTGAGCTTTGCCATTCTGCCCCAGCCCGTTCCTGCCCCATATTTCAGCGGCGTTTTCTCTGACAAGACACGCAGGATGCACATTCAGTATCAGAAGTATCTCTCTGAGATGGCTTATTCAATTTTCAAGGTTCATGTGAGAGGTTTTGTATTGTCCTCTCATCCTTAGAATCGGAGAAAGGTCATTTCGCAAGGTGTTTTTAAAAAAGTTTTTGAACTTTTTATGAACTTTCCGATTTGGATGGAGATTTTTTGTGTCCTCTCACTCCTAGAATCGGAGAAGGTCTATTTCGCAAGGTGTTTTAAAAAAATTCAAAAAAATTTTTGAGCCGCCCAATTCAGAGTGTTTTCTGTGATTGGACGGCTCATCTTTTGATTATGTATAGGTTATCAGCTGCACAATGCCCGGAAGTGCTTTTTCTGTATCTTGTAAATTGCTGCGTTATAAATTCCGGTAAGATTCTGGCGGGTCATGCCAAGGTGTTTCGCTGCCTCTGTGAAAGACAGACCATGAAACAGATGAGTGTGGACGACCTTTCTCTGCAAATCAGTCAAAGTAGAGAGCAGCTCTTCCACTCTTTCCTCACTTATCATTCTTTCCAGTGTACTCACTGCTTCATCGACTCCCTCTAGGATTTCTTCCCTATACTCCCTGTCCTCACGGGATGGCATCCATTTTCCCTGAATGATTTCGTAATTCATGAAAATACGATCCTCTCCTTCCAGAACCAGCCGGATGTGCCACTCGTATTCATCAAATTCCTCTTCCTCAATGTGATGCCCCGCACCTTCCAATGCATCATATTTATAATGTACGCAGTTACGAAGCGAGAAAACGGTCACTCTTTTATGCGCCCTGTAAATCACATAACCATTTTGGTAGACACTGATGCTTCCATGATTTTCCAGAATCTTCTCGGCTACCACCGACACGCCAGATTCCTCAAGAGCCTTCACGGTGGGAACACGCTGTTCCTTGTACAAAGGAAGTTTAACAAGCTTTTTCAGTTCCTTGAATGTCATCATAATGTCCACCTTTCTGCCTTTTGGCTGCGGGCGGTCTGAAACAAAAAATGCAGCAAAAGTTGTCCCAGACTTACCCGTTTTTTTTTGAACGGGAAGTCTAAGACTTCTCCTACTGCATCGCTATTTCATGATTCACTTTTAAGGTGTGATGTTTAGTCTCTCATATATAGAATTGCTGGAAGGGCATTTCGCAAGGTGTTTTTGAAAAAAAATTAAAAAAAACCGGAACAGGATGAGTTACTCACAGGCGCACTACTGCGCTGCATTCGCTCATTCTGTTCCGGCCTATATCACATATTGCTACGGTATCGCTCTAACAAACAGATATTATATTGTAGACCCAAAAGAACGTCTGGTGGAGCTGGTCGGCTAACCAGGTGCCGCCTAAGATTCCGCCTCTGCGCTTTCAGTGTCGATGAAGCACTCTGCTTCAGGCTTCTTTCCGTTGGTTCTCTGCTGTGAAAAATTCGATACTCTTCACGGGAAGGCCGTGAATGCACTCCACCAGAGATTCAGCAGAAATATAATCTTCACAGCCACCACGCTTGATCTGAAGCATATTCTTTCCATCAACGACACTGCGATTCCCGATCCGCAGCCCCTTTGGGGTGCGGATTTCATGTTCTCCGTTGCTCATCTTCTCACGGCCTCCTTTGTATTGGTTTAGGTTTCTTTTTTCTTCTATTCAATTTCACCTTTTGAACTTCCGCTCTTTTTTCACCTTTTTCGGCTTGCATATTTACGATTTTTACGGTATAATAATCCAAAAGATGATAGAATATAGCATATATTATAAGCAAGTCGTGCCGCCGTGTCAAGAGGAAAATGTGAAAATTCGTTGCATCTTTCAGATTGAATATTTACAAATCCCGTTACACATTGTTACAGCACGATAACTACGCCATAGAAAGGTTGCAAACATGAAATTTGGAGAGAAAGTTCGCGATCTACGAAAGAAACATTCTTTAACACAGGACGAATTGGCACAATGTCTGGGTATCAACAAACGAACGATCATCGGATGGGAGCGTGATGGCCGCTATCCTCGCAGCATTGAAATGCTTGAAAAAATGGCCGATATATTCCATGTACCTCTGACCTATTTACAGCCGGATCAGTCTTTATTTATCGAACGTGCCGCCGAAGCCTACGGAAAAAAGGGCAAAATAGAAGCCCAGCATCTCGCATTTGAGCTTACTGAGCTATTTGCCAGCGGAGAGTTGACCCCGCAGGATATGGACGGCATCATGTATGAAATGCACAAAGCCTATTTTAAGTACCGAGAACAAAAACGAGAAAAGGAACGAATAATGAACCTGTGAACCACTGTTCTATTCACTATGCTATCCCCGGAAGGAGATCACATTATGGATTCTGCATTTATTCACCAAGCCGCCAACGAACTTGTCCAAAATGCCGGAACTCGCAACATCAAACAGATTGCGCGCAGTTGCAGTCTGGACATCAGTGAAACATCCCGCATTAAAGATATGTTGGGTTTACTTTCGCTCTATTTTGATAAGCCATTGATCCTTATCAATCGCCAACTGGACAAACAGACGAAGCAGATGGTGTGCGGCTATGCGCTGGGGCATTATCTGGAGCATCAGCTGCTTATGGACTTGCATACCCTGGACAAGTTTCTGACCATTAAGGACAAGCACATCCTTCTTTACGAGCATAACGCTTTCACATCCCACCTGATGCTGGACAGTGATGAAGTCTATCAAATGACGAAGCGCGGGTTAGACGCTGCGCAAATCTCTGTAGCCAAACGGATTCACCTCAATCTGGTGATGGTAAAACTTCTTGAGCTGCATCATCTGGGGTACGATCTGCGTCACTATCACGCCCAGCACCATGCGTTTATTAAACAGTTCAACCTTCCGACACATTTTCAGTTTTGATGTGGCCGCGCCGGATGAGCTTATGTTCTTATAACCCTAAAACCCTAAAACCCGTAATGGACGGTGCGTTATGCCTGTCCATCACGGGTTTTTCGTGTTATTTCAGTTTTTCGAGAATTTCATCAGCACTCATGCCTTCGGCAAGCAGCTTCTTCAGGACGGATTCCGCTTCTGCCTTTTTCGCTTCCTCTGCAGCCTTAGCATCTGCCTTTGCCTTCTTCGCTTCCAGCGTTACCACTTCTTTTTCGGCCTTCTTCAGAGCAGTCTTCTTCTCTTTCAAGTCAGCCTTTAAAGTGTCAATGTTGGCGGTGATGGATGCGATTTCCGCTGTGAGTGCTTCCTTCGCGGACTGCTTTTCCGCAATCTGCGTTGCAAAATCAGCAGTCACAGTTTTGGGCTTATTCTTGCTACCTTTTGTTCTGGGCATAGGACACAAACCTCTTTCCTGTTATAATAGTTCAAGTATATCACAGATCTGAAAATAAATCAGCCTTGTATACACCATTCTCCAGCATCTTCTTGAAGCTATCCTTTACTGCTGCGACATCCTCATGATAGGTCATGCCGTACCAGGTATCATTGGTTTTCAAAACCTTTACAGACATCTTGCCCTGCTCCAGCAGTTCCCCGATAAAGATAGGAATTAGATACTCTGCCTTTAGCGGATTACCAGGCACTTCTTTCTCGAAGAACTCCTTGAAACCATTTTCCAGCACATCCAAAAAATCAGGAGTCAAGCCCCACATATTCATGGATACCAGAGAATTCACATCAACAACCACACCGTCTGCCTCTGCTCCATCTGCAGTCTTTACGATGTTCTTGGTTTCCACAACCTCAGTCAAGTTTCCGTTCTCATCCATCTTGCAGATACCACGAGTCACACCGCCGTTATCAGACAGCGTGTTCTTCAGCACAAAGCCAGCCATGCAGGACTTGCCGCCATTCACCAGATACTCATGGACGGCCTTGAAGCCTTCCTTGCCATAGTAATCGTCTGCGTTAATGACGATGAACGGAGTTTTAATTACGTCCTTCGCTGCAAGCACAGCCTGACCGGTTCCCCACGGCTTTGTACGGCCTGCCGGAAGTTCTCCCGGAATATCGTTGATATCCTGGAAAGCATAGTCCACAGTTACATTGTGAGCAGAACAAATAGAGGCAATGCGATCACCGATGACCTCTTTGAACTCCTTCTCAATATCCTTACGGATGATAAATACCACATGATTGAAACCAGCTCCAATCGCATCATGTATCGAGTAGTCCATAATGATATGACCAGCATCATCCACCGGCTCCAACTGTTTTATTCCTGTTCCAAATCGGCTGCCGATACCGGCTGCCATGATAAGTAATGTTGTGTTCATATCTCTCCTTATTGTGTTCATATTGCTTTAACTGAGCATCCTTAACACATACAGATTCGTAATTTCTTTATGTTATACTTTCTTTAGAAAACTTTTAGAACATATTCACTCATTATTAGTATTTCATAGAATTTGACCCCGATATGTAATATTTGTGGGCGACATAATTATACAGCAAAAGGTGTGCTTTTTGATTGTTTACGCATAAAAACCGCAACTTTTTATTCCGTATTAATATCCCCTGTTTTATTTTATAAGCGCTGGTAAAAGGAATATTTTTTAAGCTAAATCTCTGCAAATACGTAAGGTTACCGATGAGTAATATTTACGTTATGGCGTTTTTCTCTGATCTTTAGCATGAACGGTATAATAGCCGGACATACCCTCATTAAAATAGCTCTAATCTTATTCGATTTTGTTGTTGGGACTTTTAATGCCACCAAAGCTCTCTGTTTTGTGACATTCAAACATTTTCGATAGAATTCCGGATACTCATTCTTAACTTTCGCTAATACCATTGCATCATAGAAATCTGAGTGGGTGCGCCAATCTGCAAATTCCCATGCAGTCTGAACTCTATCTGTATGTATTTGTAAATTCTCTTTTATAATGTCTAACGCTTTCAGTCCACACTCACATTTTTTTATTGAAAACTTAGTCATTGCACTTGTAGGATTATCTCGACGATAAAAATACGTTTTCAACTTTCCTGCAAGGATTCGATTTGATTTTTGAAAAGCTGCAACATTAAAATTGAATCCTTCTCCAATAAACACTTCGGGTATGAATCTTGTTGTTTTCAATACTTCCCGTTTGAACATTTTACAGTAGCATCCTATCGGCACCTTATAACATAAAATCGCTTCTACTGCATCTTCACCAGTCCATATTCTTACATCATCTGCATCCATCTGCTTATTGTCAAAGCTTCCAAACATATGTGTTGTCAATGCAATATCTGCATCGTAAGCAACCCCTAATGCCAGCATATAGCTTACATATTCTGGCATTATGTAATCGTCCCCATCCACAAAACATATCCACCGCCCCGTTGCTACATCAAGTCCTGTATTTCTTGCTGAACTCACTCCTTGATTTTGTTTGTGGATAACTTTAATCCGCGCATCTTTCTCCGCATAAGAATCACATATTTTTCCAGATTCATCCGTTGACCCATCATCGACAAGAATGATTTCCAAAAATGGATATTCCTGTTCACATATTGACTCAATACACTTACTCAAAAAAGACGATACATTATATACAGGCACAATAACAGTTACTTTGTCTGTAACATTTATCAACTTCTGTTCTATAAATTCACTTGTTTCTTTTGGCAACATAGTCTCATTCCCCTTTACATTTCTGGATATTATCCTCTGAATTCTCAAGTCTTCAATTTTATGAGATCAAAAGATTATATCTAGGAATTCGCCCTATGTTGCGATCTACATCTTTAACCCAAAATAGCATTGGGCTATCGAGGTTTATAACACTTACGTTTACTTCATAACATAACTTATTCCATAATTTGTCATACCCCCCCCATTATTTTTGCTTTAATCAAAAGCATCTTTACTAATTGCTTTGCGCTTTGCTTTGGATACAGCTTTCTTACAATAGCATTAAAATTCTTTCCGTTTTTTATTTCACCAAAAAAGATTTCTCTTGTGTTTGGTTTAATAGATGGATGCCTGAGCTGATGATTATGTTCTATTGCTCGATTCAATTCAACATCCATAAGTTCTAACTCAGACTGTTCTAATAGTTCTTTCCCCTTTTGGGTCTGATTTAGAATCAGAGAAATTCCTTTCCTTTGTTCTTGGATATCAAGATTACTCCCCCAAGAATCGCCAAGCGTAATATCAGAGACACGCATGATATTAGCATACTGGCAATGATAACAATTCTCTGTGTAAGATATTGAATTCAAAAAAGATATAGAGTATTTATCTAATACACCTTTCTGCACAATATAACTTGTACCTTCTCTTACAGCAAAGTTGTTTTTGTTACGGAATTGAATATCCGACAATTTTGGGGTATCAATATCATACTGTGCCAAAAACATATCCAAGACTTTAGGTGATGGCGAACCATGACAAATCAAATCAACCGTATATAAACTATTGTCAAGTTTTTCTCCAACATAGCATTTAACTGCTTCTACTTGGCAAGGCAAACCTACAAATAGAACCTTTCTTCCAGCAATCAAGTATTCCTTTATCTTCTTATAAATTCCACTCGGATTACTCTTAACATACTTTGAGCCTTTGAATTTTTCAACTTCTTTTTCTGATTCGGCAAACATAAAGCCAAATGTTCCCTTTTCAAAAGCACAACTACACACAATACCGCCTGTTCTGACAAAGGCACGTTCTATCGCTTGCGCTACTCCTCCAGAAGATGAACTCGACCGAACTAAAGTATCTCTTGCCCATCCCTGTTTCCACATGATCGGTTGAGTAAACTTTACATTTCTATTGTTCTGACACACTTTTCTGCATAGGTCACAATTCACACATTGTTCCTCATTTATTATCGCATTGTATGAATCCAATTCATCAACAATCTTAATTGCATTTTTGGGGCAACTTTCCACACAGGCCATGCAACCAGTACAATTATCTTTGGTGCATACTGTTTTCACTTTGTATTCACCCCTTTCTTGCTTTGTTTCAAGACATCCTCTATTACGGTATCAATAAAGTTATTCGCCTTATTTCTTTCTCCATTCAATATTTCATCGACTTGCTTAAAATCCACTGCTCGATTCACAACATCAAAATCCTCATAATTATCAATATGTCTTTGTGTTGTGTTTGTCTGCCTCAAAATGCTCTCAAGCCGTCCGCCGAATTCTTTGGGATAAACACAAATAGGTTCCGTATGCAAATTCAAAGAAAAAGCCGTTGCATGAAAAGAATCAGTTAATACAAATTTTGCATTATCAATCAAACTGATAAAATCAAATACTTCTGGCACGAGCATACTTTTTCCAGGACGATAGAACTGATCATACCGTGTGCAAAAACGTACCAATTTTAATCCTGTCCGTTTGGAAAGTTCAACTGCATATCGGTCAAACTCTTTGCTCCGATTCAAATTATAGATAAGTATATAATCATCTTTTATTTTTCTAGGTGTCTCATATTTACGCCAAAAATCTCCAGAGACACACAATGTCGGATCAACAAGATGTATACTGTTTTTAATGTTGTATTGTTCATCTAAAATGACTTTCGCTTCGCTTTCTCGAACCGAAATCCTATTATATTGTTCAAGATAAGGCTTGGTTTTATTGATTTCCTCTGTTGATAATTTACTTTGCCCAAAGCTTGCTGAAAAGGCAAACTTATACTTATCATTCGGCACAAAGCTTAAATATAGACATGGCAAAATCCCATTATTCCATTTTGAATTCCATACTTGGTCGCTTCCAGTACAATACGCATCTGCATCCAAGGGATAACTTTCAAAGTCATCCTCCGTTGTATATGTGTTTTCACTTAAATCAAGATACTTTTTCGCAAAAGACTGAAATACGTTTTTCCATCTGAGAATCGTCGGGATAATCGCAAGTGCTTTAATTGGATTCCCACCACTCCATTTTTTTACTAGATTTTCATACCGAACATCTTCTCTTACATAGTCTATGATCGTAACGTCACAGCCATGCTGCTTTAATATTTCCTGAGTTGCCAAAGCTTGTAATACTGAACCATAGTTCTGCACCGCATGAAGCGTTATGACATCAATTTTTATTTTCTTTTCCATATACCAAATACCAATCTCCCAAATACTGTTTTACTCTATCATAACAATTTATATATTTAAGTAACTTCACTCCATCACATGGATTCTTGCTCAAATAAAACGCTTTCCTGCACTCAATCCATTTTTTTGACATATCAAGTACATCAATCTTTTCCTGTGAGCAATCATTATCTTCTACAAAGTCATGCAAATCGTCTACTACTCGCCTTGCATAATCCATAGATTCCAGCTTTTTCTTATATGTGCGGTTTCGATTACTTTCTTTAGTAAAGGTACTGTCTGTATGCTTCCGCCACTGGATCAGGCTCATATTATATGAATATAACGAATCCGAGAACATTCCCATCCGCCAAAACAGTGCGTCATGCGGAAAATCTACCTGCCAATGTTTTTTACTTATTTCGGCAAACTCTCTTCTTATACAATATGTGCAGCCAGGATAACGAATATTAAACACCTTATTCGACAACGGCTGTTTTATAAGTTTTCCATCATCCTTTTCTGGCCCACATACCCGTTTTCCAGAATCATAAAAGGATTCATAATTCGATGTAAGCACCATGATCTGAGGATTTTCAGCCATGATTTTTTCCATCTGTTCAAGCTTTTGCGGCATCCAAATATCGTCCTGATCGCATGGAAATACAAGGTCTCCCGATGTACTCCAGATTCCTTCCATAAAGTTCCGTTTCCAGCCTTTATTTTCATGATTTACAGCGAACTTCCATGTGGTCAGATTATGTCCTGAAATAAATTGTTTTATTATCTGTGGTGTATTATCGGTAGAGCAATCATCAAAAATCAAAACCTCATCTGCTTTTCTGGTTTGGTTAAGAATTGAATCAAGCTGCTCTGTAATATACGCTTCCCCATTATATGTAGAAAGCACAATCGAAAGCTTCATTTTATTTCCTCCGCTTATTTATCATTTTAATTCCAATCCCCATTAAATCACGCAATGTCTCATTCATTAGTATTCCTAACGATGCAATCGTTGCAACCATATAAGCTATGCAGCCGATAACCGATGGCAATGTGAATCCGAAAGTCAGCAACAGGATAAGCTGTACAAACAAGTACAATTCCGTCTTTTTAGAACATCTCAGATACTTAAAATCTGTTTTGGAGATAAAGAACCATACGATTGCCGACAACAATGTTCCAACCGCAAATGCTTCTTTTGCATGAACAACCGCATAACACACACAGTTAAGTGCAAAGCCAATAGCCAGAATAATTACCAGTTTGACAAAGTAGACTTTTTGTTTTCGCTGCACTTTATACAGGTTCACATAAATGCTTCTTATCACGGTATAGAATATCTGAGCGGAAAAGAGCAAAAATACAACCGCAGCCGAATCAATGTATTTGGTCAAAAAGACTTCCAGAATGAATTTTACTGGAAATGCCGCTGCCGGAATAATGGTTGCAAACACCGCCACATAATTGAACACTTTTCTATGTTCTTCTTCATCACTGACGCGGCAGAAATAATTATATAATGTCGTTGTAACCGGGGTTATCGCAAGATTCAAAAAGTTCTCAACACTAACTGCAAAGGAATATTGTGCAAATGCCAGCGTATCCATCAATGCTTTTACAAACCAGCGATCCATGCTGGTGAGAAAAATTGATGATAGATTTCCTAACGTCAGCAAAAATCCTGCTTTGATATTTGAAAGAAAGCTTTTGAATGAAAACAAAGCTCCTTTTTGAAGCGTATGATTCTTTCTGAAATAGACATCCAGTACAATCCAAATCAAGAAATAAAGAACCACATATCCTGCAATGTACCAGAAAACGCTATCTGTCCGAAAAACAAAAAGCAGCACCATATTCAACGCAAATGTTGAAATGGTGGTCAGATTCATTGCCTTACCATAGAGATTAAATTCTCCTGTTGCCTGATACAAGAACTTGAAATAATTGCTCATATTCTGTGGCAGAATAGAAATTGCAAAAAAGGCCAGAATACGATCTCTGAGTATTATCGCAACTATCAAGACTGCGATGGTAGTAACTGTTTGAAAAATGCACATCGTTGACAAATCCGTAGAAAACTCTTTGTCAACATCTTTTCCCAAAGTCTTACCGCCATATTTCAAATATATACCATCAACAAACCCCAAATGAAAAAGTCCAACATACGACACATACAGTTGAAACTCTTTTATTCCGGCATAGCTTTCGATTGACAAATATTTAGGTAATAAAAAGTTTGTTGCCAAGCTAAAGGCAACATTTACCAAATTGGCAATTAAAACTGCCACGATTCCTTTTTGCAACTTTTTGTCCATTTATTTCACCACTGAATATCTTTTCTCCTGTTTCCCTTTCAATTTTTTCCACATCACGCTTAAAAGCACCGGAACAATAATCCCCGCAAACATATACGCAATCCACCAAGCTCCCTGCTCGTACAATACAGGAAATGCTGCAATCCCTTCTCTGGGCTGATTATAGACTACTACACCAACAAGGCTGATAATCTTAAAACACAGGAAATGCAATACAACTATCGCCATCGAATTTTGTCCACAGCAAACGATTGCATACGCCAGCAGCTTTTTCTTCTTCAGTTCCTGTGCAACTTCGTACAACAGTACCCATCCACAGATGGACACTACTAACAGAAAACCCGGATTTTCGTATCTATTCTCATCCAATGCAATACTTCCGATTTGATTGCAAAGAACCAAAATCAGAAATGCAACTACCATTTTCCAATAATGATATTTTTCGGTGCATACGGTCTTTTGAAGTTCTCTCACTACCGCCCCCAAATAAAACAAGCAGTAATAAGATAACACCCTGTTTACCCCCCCCCCAGATAGAATCTGTCAGAGCGCATCTATATCCGACCGCCAGAAATACTATTGAAACAGCTCCTTGCAGTAAGAAGTTTGCCTTTTTACTGACCGTCACTTTCTTTATTACATAATCTATGCAACAATATAATACCGCTATCTGCATCAATGTTGAAATAAACCAGAGTGCAGAGCCAAGCTGTGTATGTCCATGCAGAAAAAAGCTTTTTATAATGTTTTTCCCAATCTCACTAATCGACCAAGGATCTGGAGAATAAATTCCCGTTTTAATAAATACATTATGCAGCAACGAAAACACTGCCGTCCACAATACATATGGAAACCACAATCCCTTAAATTTCCGCTTAACAAAGCTTAAAACATCCTGCATGGTCTCGGAATTGGATGCATTGAAGCAGTACCCAGATGCCATAAAGAAAATAGCCATGTGAAACAGATAAATAAAATGCGTGAAAGGCATCCCGCAATGCCCTCCAACCATAAGGATTATTCCGATTCCCTTTATAATATCAATGCTTATATTTCTATTTTTCATTTAGTATTCCTATCTCAGTCTTATTTTTTTGAAAATAAACAACACACACACATAGAGAATAGCCAACTCCATTACATAGCCAATGGTCACCTTGTTAATATAGAACGAATCTTCCATTGCTTGAAAAGGAACCACATACAAAAGACTTGCATAAACAACAGTATTGTACACATGTTTTATTGTATTATCTTTGTACAAACGTACTTTTCTATAAAACGCATTCATAATTAGAGACAGTATTGCCGGAAATGCCACAACGCCTATCCATCCTGCATCATTGTAGTATCTCCGTAATGCAGTATAAACATTTCCAAGATAAATGCCTGTTGGAGTATATCTGAATTCCAACTGCTTTCTTAATGAAGCTGTTGTCAATCCCAGTTTTCTCAATCCTGTTATTAGACCCGTTAATGTTTCGCCAAACGGAACATCTGTAACATGACTAGATTCCCGAACATATTGATCAAGTAATTGAATGGAGCCTCCAATATACTGAGTTATATACTCAAGAAAATTAAGCGAACTCACTCTTCCTACTAACTCTTTCATATAATAGAAAAGTACCATTCCTATCGCAAAAACCATAATAGCTTTTTTCAGCATTTTTCCACTTATATGTTTGTTCCATCCCACTTTGCGATGCAAAAACATATAGTACAGAAAAACAGCCATCACAACAAGCTGCATAATGTCAACGCGATTTCCTTTAATAATTGACATTGCCACAAAAAGAAATGCTGGAATCAAATACTCCACGTTTCTTCTAATCCGATGATTTTCTTTTGATGCAAAGACATTATTCATAAATATAAACATATAGACATATCCAAATGAATACACCATCTTTGTCATCTGATTGACAACCGGATTCAACGACATATCACCATACGAAATAACACGTTTATACGCTACCATTACGCCAAACGACTTCCAGTATGAATCCGCATATGCTGACAACCGAACAGCTTCTTTGTAATATAAAACCATCGTAAGAATTCCAAATGCTATCACAAGTACATTTTTCCATCTTGCGACTTGAATACGCTCTATTTCTGTACATCCTTGGAATGCATATTTTTTATGAGAAAGTCTATAAAGCATTCCAACACTTACAAAGCTTAAAGCACCTATCAGAATAATCATTATAGTTTTTGCGGACAAATCAATTCCCCACGCAGATACATTCATCGACGCGGCAATCACCGCCAATACAAAACCAGCAATATATAAAACATCTGGGGCCATCATATCTCTATCACAAAGGACATAACTGACCATCAGCAAAAAAATCAATATAATAAGTAAAAAAGCAAGACTTTCCATCTATACTATCCTCATAATCCTTTCAGTTATCCTCTCCATTGGGTCTTTTTATAAGCAAATGCCAACGTCTTATATCCCATATAAGAGATCGCTGCTGCTATTCTCGCCTTTTTTCTTGCTTCGGCATTAAACAAAACATCTTTCCTATATTTGAGCACTTCATTCCATAGTGCCTGTCTCATGGATTCATGCTTGTCGTCTTTGATTTGGAAGAGAATATTGCAGACCGTGCTGAAGTATCGACACTCCGCAGCATTTTTCAACACAGGAAAATCTGTTTCAACAGCTTTCATCATATTGTAGCAGTGCTCAATTCCATCCATCTTTCTCACATTAAATGCAATGTTCTGAATGCTGTCTGTTCTTTGAAAATAATAGTAATCTACATTTCCTATTACAGCTATTTTTTTGCTCCGTTTTACAGCTTCGTATGTAACAGGAATATCTTCATACAGTTTTCCAACAGGATACCTTAAATGCTTGATAAGTGATGTCTTATACAGTTTTCCCCATGCGCAAACTTCAACACCATTTTGGTATAGCAGTTTTTTCAGACATTCTTCTGCCGTTAAACATTCATAGTTCGATAGCGGTTCTTCAGGTTTTGATTGCAGAGCTTTTTCCTCAAATACATTTTCAAACCAGCTTATCCCAATATCCGCATCACATTTGGCAACTGCCTCGTATAAATGCTCCACATAATAGGATGAAATCCAATCATCACTATCAATAAAGCTAATGTACTCACCCTTGGCCAACGGAATTGCCGCATTTCTGGCATCGGATAAGCCGCCATTTTTCTTATGAATAACCACAACACGATTGTCAGTCTCTTTATACCTGTCGCAGATAGCACCACAGTTATCCGGCGATCCATCATCCACCAATATAACTTCCATATTCTGATATGTTTGTGTCAGGATGCTATCCACACATCTTTTCAAATACTTTTCAACCTTGTAAACCGGCACAATTATGCTGATTAACGGCTGTTCGAGTTCTTTCATCTACCTCACCAATTCCTCAAATAATTTTTCATGTTCCTTTGCAACTCTCTGTGCGTCAAATTTGCTATGAACATCTTTTATTCCCTGGATTACAAGGTTCTGTTTGAACTTTGCATTCCTATATAATCGAATCACAGCTTCACTTGCTTCTGCCGCATTATCTACTTCAACCAGCAGTCCGTTTTCCTCGTTCCGAACAATATTGGGAATTGCATCCACGCTGGTGGCTACAATCGGTTTTTCTGCCATCATATATTCCGGCAACACAAGACCAAATCCCTCCCAACGACTTAGCAGACACGCAACATCAAAAAGTTCTACATAACTCATCGGATCATTGACCCAGCCTGTAATATGCAAACTGTCCTCAAATCCGTTATCTTCTGCGTATTTTCTGACCTCTGCTTCTTGATTTCCACTGCCGACAATAACGAAATGTGCATTCGGGACTTCATCCTCGACAAGCTTTGCCATTCTTACAAATACATCAGGTGCCTTTTGAGGGCTAATACGACCAACCATACCAACCACAAAAGCATCTTCTGGTATGTTTAAGTCTGCTCTCTTTACTTTTCCATGTGTGCCATTTTCATACGCTTTGATATCCACACCATTAAAAATGACCTGCAACTTCTCTTCTTTGCAAATCTTCTTATCTAAAGCAGATTGTTTTTCTGCATCTGAAATACAAATAATTTTATCGCAGAATGGTGCAGCCATTTTTTCAATCCCTGCGTACATCATTTTTTTCTTTTCAGAACAGCGCATATTAAATGCCCATCCATGTGGGTTATACACACAGCGATTTTTCAATCCAATATCCGCCATACGAGCAATCGCGCCAGCCTTACTGGAATGCGCATAAATAATATCGGGATTATATTTTTTTATCTGCTTCCGAACTTCTCTGATGGACTTCAGATCACTCATCCCGATTGCTCTGTTCATTTCGATTTGCTCAAAGCCATCGGCCAATCTCTCATAGTCTCCTTTATGAAAGTCCTGTGAGCAGACCATGATATTTTCAAATTCTTCTTTATCCAAATACTTGAGAAGCATTCGGATGTAACGATCTACGCCACCAGCAGCCTGGACTACATGCAATATTCTGATTTTCCGCATTATGCCACCGCCTTTGCAGTGGCATAATCATTCGTTAGGACGTACAGTATTAGCTCATGCTGTACCCCCCCCCGGAGTATTTATTGCCTTATCATATTTCTCGCTATATTGTTTTGCCATAGCTTTGGTATTGTACATATTCAAGACATCTTGATATGCCCGTTCCGTAAATCCGTCTGCTCCGTTCTGGGCTTCTTTAATAGCCTTTACAAATTCCTCCGTATTGGAACACACAAAACCATTTTCGCCATTATGAATCACATCTCTATTGCCAATTACGTTGCTGACAACACAAACTTTTCTCATATACATAGACTCCAACAACGAAATTGGAAGTCCCTCCCATCTGCTTGGGAGAAGAAATACGTCTGCATTGACTGCATACTTAATCGCAGTTGTCCTATCCACCCATCCTGAAATTTCGATATTTTTACTTTTCAGTTTCTCCCGCAGCTCACCATCTCCAATCCAGACGAACCTAACATCTGGTAGCGATTCTGCAATCGTATTGAATAATGTTGGATTTTTCTGGTAGCAAATTCTTCCGAGGGTAAACACAGTGAACGGATGCGTTACTTTTTCTGTCTGGTCAACAATCTCTTGAAGTTCTTCCATATTGATGCCATTATTTACATAAGCAGCATTCTTGGTAAGCTTTAAGGTTTCCTGATGTTCTCCCACACTGCAGCTAATTGTAGTACAGTTTCTTTTTGCACAAACTAACTCAATCAACTTAAAAACTCTGCGTTTGGTAGGATTACAATTTTCCATTAAAAAGCTATATCCATGCGGCGTATAGAACATCGGAATTTTTCCATCAAATGCAACTCGACCAATCGCCCCTGCTTTGCTGCTGTGTAGATGAATCACATCTGGTTTTACCTCTGCCGCAATTTTCTTTACCTCAAAGAACGCAGCAATATCCTTTGTTGGATTGATTGCTCTTCCAAAATTCTTTACTTCAATCAGATGAATTCTTTTGTCAAAATAGTCCTTATAATTTTTCGGTGTCTGCTTTCTTACTGCATACGCAATGTACATATCATATTTATTTACCAGTTCATTTGCTAAATCTACAATGTAAGTAAATACGCCTCCGCCCATAGCTTCGACTATGTACAGTATTTTCTTTTTCTCCGCCATAGGTTTGCTTCCTCCCAGTACCCCTTTATCTACTCATCTAACTTTAGAACGTTTTTTCCAATTTTCTTTTAACAGCAAACAAGCCCACGGCGGATCACTCAATGGCAATCCACCGTAGGCTCGATTCGTTCTCCTTGATTTTTTACTT
Organism: Faecalibacterium sp. AF28-13AC; assembly: GCF_003478405.1. Classification (NCBI taxonomy): domain Bacteria; kingdom Bacillati; phylum Bacillota; class Clostridia; order Eubacteriales; family Oscillospiraceae; genus Faecalibacterium; species Faecalibacterium sp. AF28-13AC. Next base: position 277,229 of record NZ_QUFG01000003.1, read on the forward strand.
GCTGCTCATTTTGTGGGTCAAAACAGAGCTGCGCCAAAACCTCCCACCTATAACTTCTGGATTTTAGCATCTCCGCAGCCTGTCAGCAAATAAATACTTTTGTTGAACGAGTCGAGCCGTCAAAACCCTTTAGTTATCGTGGTATTTCTTGGTTGACCCTATTATATCTCTAGCCCCACCGTGGGTAATCACAATACGAGCATCGGCCACATTCTTTACCATCTGCTGATATGGAATCAGCTTGCTCCACTGGCAGTATTTCGGCTCATATGTACTAAAGCCCGTTTGGATAATCACATCATCTTTGATAATGCCATCGCATTTCAGCTCATCTACTTTTTGAATTAGTCGATTAAATGGCTGTTCGTGTGTTCCTACCGTCACAAAAATCATTACTTCCTACCCCTACTTAGAAAATGCTGCCAAGGTTAACCGCTTTCGGATAGACCTTTTTCTGCTCTTCCCACTGCACAACAAACTTGTCTACAATGGGATAAACCATCTTTCCCGTCATTGTCGGCTTATCAATCCGATCAAAGACCTCAATATAAACCAGCTTTGCGCCCACCATCTTTCCAATGTAAAAGAACGGAACCGCAACTGCTGCACCGCAAGAAATGATTAAATCCGGCTTTTCCTTATGCAGCACGTCCCACGCGATTTTAGTATTCTTAATGAGCGCCTTGATGCTACGGTTTGTCGGAAAGTAGCACGAGTAGACTTTTTCTCCCTCCAAAAGACTTCTCGCATCTTCTTTGTCAAAGGTCACCCAAAAACGATTTTTGTCCTTCCAAAAAGGCTTTAACATATAAAGGTGGGTCAAATGACCGCCAGATGAACCCACCAAGCACACTTTTATTTCACCATTTTTCTTCATCTGACTCTCTCCTCTAAAAAATTTCATTCGTATCGTAATAATGGTTTAGGAACTGCTTTATATCTTTCGGGAAACAGTCCTCCCCTTTAGCTGTAACAACATTCAATTCTCATACATTTGATTTTGGGGTTATTCCAACTAATACAAATAGCGGATAGGCTCGTGCACCTGTCCGCTGGCTGTCACCCCACCCTCATGGTCGAGATTTCTTTCTGGATGGCATTGCTGCCACCCAAAAAGATCAGTCGTTCATTCTCCGGGTAAGAAAATATGAACTTCGGGTCGCGGAGCCTTTCATTCTCTGCCGTACCCTTGTCCCTATTATGACAGCCGCGTATTATTACCGCAGCACCAAATACCGCAATTCTAAGATTTCTCTCCATCTCGTCTCTCCAACCGCTTCTCTCCGTATACTGTTATTTTTACTCCCCATGTCCCAGCAGGCACACCTTAAACGTCTTAAAAATAATTTTCCAATCCACCCAGAAGCTGCGCTCCTTGACATATTTCACGTCCAAATCCATCCACTCCTCAAAGGAGAGGTCGTTGCGGTGCGGAGCAATCTGCCAATAGCAGCTCAGGCCGGGGGTCACATACAGACGCTGCTTTTCGTAGTCGCCGTACTGTTCCACCTCGCGGGGAAGTGCAGGGCGGGGGCCAACAATGCTCATATCGCCTTTCAGGATGTTCCACAGCTGCGGCAGTTCATCAATGCTGGTCTTGCGGATAAATTTACCCACACGAGTAATGCGCGGATCATCCTTGATTTTGAAAACCGGGCCATCCATCTCGTTCTGATCCAGCAGATCATCCAACTTTGCCTCTGCGTTGGGGCACATAGATCGGAACTTATAGAACTTGAAGGGTTTTCCGTTGCGGCCAATACGCTCCTGCGAGAAGATCGGACCCGCGGATGGGTCATCCACCACAATAGCAATTGCTGTAATCAACATAACAGGTGACAGCACTACCAGCGCCACCGACGACAGAACAATATCCTGCGCACGGCGGACAAACCAGTACAGCCGATGGGCGTGCAGATTCTCTTTTCGGTCAATTTCAACTTTCTTCTCAATTCCAGTCGTATTCGTAGCCATTTTTCCTCACATAAATCCTTGTCTACACGTTTCTTATCGTTATTCGTTTTAAAGTAATCCCTTTAGCTCACACCGTTCCCGCAAGCACCTTCCTTTTAGATAGCAGTTCCTCTTTTCCCAAGACGTACAGACCGTTTACCTCCTGATTTCCAGGTAAACAAAAGCCCTCGGACGACGGTTTCGCCAAAGGTCATTTCAAATGCAATGTGACCGCAACAAGAACCAGAATATCACACTGCAGCTCAAGCTCCACACGCACAGTACTATCGGAGTGCAAATTTTTACACTTTTGCAAAACCCTAACAAGCCCACTTCATTTTCACCTTTGCGCATCACGCCAGCAAGGTAAACAGCAGTGAGCTTTTCATTGTGGTCTATCATTTGGTTTTCCGCATGATTTATCATATTATTGTTCGCAAACAGACACAAGACCACATGATTCACCTCCTTACCCGCAATCAAGGCGTATCTCCCATCCCAAAACGGAGGATAGCAGTTCTTCCACGTGGCCGTCTGAATTCTCTTATTATTCTATCATGGTTATATCTGGGAATCAATAGAAATCCGAGGAATTGCATCCATCTATGTTTTAGAAAAAATTTCGACTCAACCTAATCTTTTCCACACATTGCCCAGTTTCGCCTGAAAATCCCAGATGAAATCACTGGCAGAAAAATGTGTGGTCATATAGTTGTCTATAGCGCTGGATAGCACGGTCAGGTGAGATAGCAGTTTCAATGCAATGACAACCGCTAAATAGAGCATCACTTCGCACTAAAAAACTGGTTTATACCGTTGCATTGGTCATGTGTTCAGACTAGACGTATCGCATTACACTATATAATTTTTACTCTCTCCCCCGATTCCCCAATTATATATATGTATAATTAACCATCAATGCAGCGCACCACCTGGTTTGTGCTCTTTTGCATAGGTCAGGCTATTTTTTCGCGCTAAAAAGCCCCTGCCGATCACATTTCTGTGAAAGACAGAGGCCTTCTGCTGCTAGATTCAATTCAGTCTGGGGAGATGGAACAACTATCTCATTCTACCGGATCAGTGTCCCCTTCCAGATTTTTAACCTCCCCCGGTGTGTCTGACGCGCTGAGCGTCTGTTCTTGCTCCATGCGACGGCGCACAGCTTCCACCACATAGGCGGTCGCACTTTCTCCAGCTTGTTCTGCTGCCGCTTCAATCGCTTTTTTGCTCTGTGGACTATCGATTCTCAAATTCAACACGAGCCGTTCATAGGTTTTTGCGTTGTACTTTGACCGGCTGGCTGTACTTGTTTTTCCGCCCATTCCAACACCAACTTTCTTTTGACTTCTAAAGGTATTATATCACATTCTCTTGTATTTGCATACTATCCCCAGTATGCATTTTGCACAGATATTTGTGCTATTCTTTGGTGATCATTCCATCTTGCATACTGTGCACAGTATGTGTATACTCATACCATCGGGAACACCGGTTCTCACATCCGACCATTCACCAACGATTTGAAGAGAGGTACACACATGAGCATCAACGTTTTACTGACCCTTGTCGAGCAGTACAAGGAGGCCGCCCAACTGATCGAGGCCGCACAGGCTGAGCAGGAACAGCTGAAGATCCAGATCCGCGAGGCACTGGCTGAGCGCTCCACCAACTATCTGGAAGTAGGCTGCCACAAAGTCCGCCTGTCTGATTTCTCCAGCACCCGACTGGACAGCAAAGCCATCAAGGCTGTGGCTCCTGACCTGTATGACCAGTACAGCAAAACGGTCACCGGCACCCGCCTGAGCATCACCTGAAAAGAAAAGCCCCATACAGCGCCCACTGTCCAAAGTTCGCACTGTACAGAGCCCAACACACCCGCCGGGGCGGGCTACACCAATATTATACCTGTCCCGGCCTTTTTTATCAAGAGAAAGGTTCGAAAAATCATGAAACAGACTGTCAAAACCTCCCGTGCTGCTGGTCAGCTGGAAAAGATGTTCCGCGAGCTCAACAAGCACTACTTCGCAGGCAAGCTGCCCGAACCCATCATCAGCCTGAAAAAGACCCCGTCCGCCTATGGTCACATCACCTGTTCCAAAGTCTGGCAGGCAGGCGGCGAGAACAAGTACGAGATCAATATTTCGTCGGCTACCCTTGACCGTCCTATTGAAGAGACCGCTTCCACCCTGCTGCATGAGATGGTGCACGAATACTGCATGGAGACCGGCATCAAGGACACCAGCAACAACGGAGTCTACCACAACAGGCGCTTTAAGGAGCAGGCAGAGACACACGGCTTGACCGTCGACCACCACGAAAAGTATGGCTGGACCATCACGAGTCCGTCCGAAGAGCTACTGGACTTCATCATCTTCCAGGGCTGGCAGGACATCCAGATGGGCGAGCGGCTGGCATGGTCGGATATGGCAGGCACCGGAGCAGGCAGCAAGGCACCCGGCAGCAGTCAGACTGGAGCACCGAGACCTCCCAAAGCCAAGAGCAGTACCCGGCGGTGGGTATGTCCCAAGTGCGGTACCATCATCCGGAGCACCAAGGAAGTGCGGGTCATCTGCGTGGACTGCATGCTCCATTAGGCGGGAGACACTGTACAGGTCCAGACCGTTCTTCAGCTGCATCTGTGCGAAGGTGTGGCGGCAGGTATGAGGACTGACACGCACCGAGGGACGAGACCCCCACCTCTTTTGCGGCATGCTTCAATATCCGCGCTACGGCCTCATCGGTCATTGGCTTACCGTTTTTGCTGGGGAAGAGATTCTTGTAGCGAGTAGGGTGCTCCTTCAGGTAACCATCTCGGAGTGTGCAATACTTGACGAGCTGCTTGGAGAGTGCTGGCGATTTGGGCACGACCCGTTCCTTGCTGCCCTTGCCGTGCTTTACCAGAATATAGTCCTGCTTGATGTCCTCCGGCTCCATCAGGATCATTTCGTTGCAGCGCATCCCGGTATCAAACAGCAGCATGATAATGGTCTTGTTCCGCACGTCCAGAAAATCCTTGCCGTCGTAGAACTGGATCATCCGCTTCATCTCAGCCGCTGTAAAGGTATCGATGATCGTCCGGGGCTGACGGAGGCACTTTACCTTTTTGGCCGGATTGTCCCGCTCCTCCAGATAGCCCTCATTGACCAGATAGTTGAACCATGTGCGCCACACCTTGAGCAGGTCGTTGATATAGCGGGACGTGCTACCCGCGTCCTGTTTCTCCTTCATCAGGTCCCGGATGTGGCGGGGACGGACGTCTTCCAGCTCAGTGATCTGCTTCAGCTCCAGATATTCCAGCAAAAACCGGGTCGCAGCCTTATAATTGCGCACAGAGCCTTTAGCCAGATGGCGGCATTCACAGTCGTAGATAAATTCATCGCGGAGATCTTTCAAACACATAAAAAAACACCCTTTCCTTCATGGCGGACCACAAAAGAAAGGGTGAAAAATCGCTAGATATGGTTGTCGTACCAAATCAGGCTTGTTCGTAGTTGAGCAAGACAAACTTCGGCCAACAAATCATCCAATTTTTAACGCAGCTGCGTGATTAGCAGTTCTCAGCGAAGTACTTAATGGTACGGACCATCTGAGAGGTGTAGGAGTTCTCGTTGTCGTACCAGGACACGACCTGAACCTGATAGGTGTCGTCGTCGATCTTAGCGACCATGGTCTGGGTAGCGTCGAACAGAGAGCCGTAACGCATGCCGATGACGTCAGAAGAGACGATCTGATCCTCGTTGTAGCCGAAGGACTCAGAAGAAGCAGCCTTCATTGCAGCGTTGATGGACTCCTTGGTGACGTCCTTGCCCTTGACGACAGCAACCAGGATGGTGGTAGAGCCGGTGGGAACAGGCACACGCTGAGCAGAGCCGATCAGCTTGCCGTTCAGCTCAGGGATGACCAGGCCGATGGCCTTGGCAGCACCGGTGCTGTTGGGGACGATGTTCTGTGCGCCAGCACGTGCACGGCGCAGGTCGCCCTTGCGCTGAGGACCATCCAGGATCATCTGGTCGCCGGTGTAAGCATGAACAGTGGTCATGATGCCGGAAACGATGGGATAGGTCTTGTTCAGGGTGTCGGCCATGGGAGCCAGGCAGTTGGTGGTGCAGGAAGCAGCGGAGATGACCTGATCCTCAGCGGACAGGGTCTTCTCGTTGACGGAGAAGACGATGGTCTTCAGGTCGTTGCCTGCGGGAGCAGAGATGACGACCTTCTTTGCGCCAGCCTGGATGTGAGCCATGCTCTTCTCCTTGCTGGTGTAGAAGCCGGTGCACTCCAGAACGACATCAACGTTCAGCTCGCCCCAGGGAGCATCCTTTGCGTCCTTAACGGCATAGATCTTGATCTCCTTGCCGTCGACGATGATGGAATCCTCGGTAGCCTCGACAGTGTGCTTGCCTTCGCCGATCTTGCCGCAGAAGGAACCCTGAGCAGTGTCGTACTTCAGCAGGTGAGCCAGCATCTTGGGGCTGGTCAGGTCGTTGATTGCGACGACCTCGTAACCCTCAGCATCAAACATCTGACGGAAAGCCAGACGGCCAATACGACCAAAACCATTGATAGCAACTCTAACAGCCATGTTAATAATACCTCCTAAATGTTCTTACCCTTTTCATCGGATAATCTCACGGTATCTTTATTGTAGTCCAAAACGCGAAAAGTTTCAAGTGTCTGCTAAAAAATTAACAACTCGTTTGTTCACTTTTTGGCTTTTGTATGATTTTTGTCCCTTATCTGGGCCGGTTTTCAGCAATTCAGCCAACAGAGTGCTGGCCTTTACTTCTTTCTGGCCGCAGGCCCTGCGGTGCGCACGGTGCAGAACACGCCCAGCGTCCCAAGGCAGGCCATGCCCAGACCAAAAAGGATGGAGGGCAGCGCCGTGAGGACGAACTGTGAGGGCATCGCCAGCGTCAGGGTCTGGGGCAGCTCCCAGCAGAAGCCGAGGACAAAGGCTGCCAGACCGGAGGCGCACAGGGCTTTTCCATCCGACGTTTCGGGCAGCCAGAGCGCCCGCACCAGACTGGACAGAAAGACGAGCATCCCCAGCAGCACCCAGACCTGCGCCGTGGGTGAAACGCGGTGCCAGCTGGAGCTGTTCTCCATAAAGCGGCTCAGAACGCACCCGTAGAACACCAGTGTGCCCCAGATGCCGGAGGCCATGCTCTTTGTGGGCGGCTGCCAGTCCTTCCGCAGCCAGCTCTTCGCCAGCCGGGCCAGCCACTGGCCACACAGAATTTCCAGTATCGCGCGAACAAACGAGCCTGCGCCAGTCATTCCAACGGCGAAGCGCAAAAATCCTGCGGCAGTAAAGAATGCCCCTGCCATCGCCGTGACGATGCCAGACGGTTTGCAATGGTTTTGCAAGTTTTTCGGCTCACGGGCCAGCTTCCGGCCCGCAAACAGGCTCACCAGCACCGCGATGCCCAGCGCAGCATACCGCAGCCAGACCGAACCGGCGATGCACAGGCCGCTTTCCAGGTCGGTCCAGAAGCCCAGATCCAGGCCCCGGCCAAGGGCCAGTGCCGTTCCTACAACAAAAACAAGTGTGAGTAATGGATTCATCAGCGTTCCTCGATCGGTTTATATTTCTGGCGCACGCCCAGATACTTGTAGGCGGGCCGGATGATACGGTTGGCGAAGATGACCTCCTCCACGCGGTGGGCGCACCAGCCCGGCACACGGGCAATGGCGAACAGCGGGGTGTAGATGTCCTCGGAGATGCCCAGCATGTTGTAGATCAGCCCGCTGAACAGGTCCACGTTGGCGCAGACGGGCTTCGTGCTGCCCTTTTCCTCGGCGAAGATGCCGGGGGCCAGCCGCTCGATGCTGCACAGCATGTTGTACTCTTCCTCAAAGCCTTTCTCGTAGGCCAGGTGTCTGGCGCGGTTCTTCAGGATGACCTCGCGGGGGTCGCTCATGGTATAGACCGCGTGGCCCATGCCGTAGATGAGGCCGGAGCCGTCGCCCGCCTGCTTACGGAGGATGCGGCGGAGATACTCGCGGACCTCATCGTCATCGTCGGGATGCTCGACATGCTTCAGGATATCCTGCAGCTGGCGGTTGACCATCAGGTTCGCACCGCCATGCTTGGGGCCTTTCAGTGCGCCGATGGCCGCCGCGATGGCCGAATAGGTGTCGGTGCCCGAAGAGGACAGCACACGGGTGGTGAAGGTGGAGCAGTTGCCGCCGCCGTGGTCCGCGTGGACCAGCAGGCACATATCCAGCAGCTTGGCCTCCTCGTGGGTGAACTTCTGGTCCGGGCGGTAGGTGCTGAGGATGTGCTCCGCCGTGCTCTGGCCGGGCTTGGGCAGATGAAAGAACATGCTCTGCTTATCGTAATAGCGGCGCTTCATCTGGTAGGCGTTGACCATCATGGTGGGCATGCTTGCAATGAGGTTGATGCTCTGGTTCAGGATGTTCTCCAGGCTCAGGTCCTCGGCGTGCTCATCGTAGGAATACAGGCCCAGCACACAGCGCTGCATCTTGTTCATCACGTTGGGCGAAGGCGCGTTCATGGTGTCCATGAAGCCATCGGGCAGTGCGCGGTGCTCGGCCAGCAGCGCACAGAAATCGTCCAGCTGGGTCTGGGTGGGCAGGCTGCCGAACAGCAGCAGCCAGATGACCTCCTCAAAGACGAAGCGGTCGTTGCGGTAGGCTTCTTCCACGATCTCCTCGATGTTGACACCGCGGTAGATCAGCTTGCCGGGGATGGGGATGACATGCCCCTCCTGGTCCTTTTTGTAGCCGACGACGTCGCAGACGTTGGTCAGGCCTGCCAGCACACCGGTGCCATCCGGATTGCGCAGGCCGCGCTTGACCCCCAGCCGCTCGCTGGTCTCCGGATCGATGTAGTTGTTGGCAATGTACTCTTCGCAGAGTGTCCGCATCGTCTGCGGGTCCAGCGTTGCCACTTCTGCATGTTGATAGTTCATGCGCAGATTCCCCTTTCTGTTTCGAATTTCTTATACCTTTCCCTGCCATCCGCTCTGATGGCACATGTCTATCATAGCGCTTTTGTGAAATAAATTCAAGAAGAAGATGAAATCTGCGCTTTTTCTCCGCGTGTTCCTGCTACACTGGCCCAAACGAAACTGCCTGTCCGGGAGGGGCTGCTATGAAACGTTCCTTTTTTCTGCTCTGTGCCGTGCTGTTCGTGCTGGGCAGTCTGCTGCCGCTGGCCGGATACCGGCTGGCCAAAACCGTGCTGGGGCCTTCGGCACCGGCGTCGTCCGCCGCGGCCCCGGAACCGGAAACGCCCGATGCCGCCTCTCTGCCGCCCTCCGACCGGGACAGCGAGACCTTCCTCATTGCCGACCAGAGCGATGGCGCGGTCGTGTCGGTGCCCCGCCGGGACTACCTCATCGGGGCCGTGGCGGCGGAAATGCCCATCACCTGGCCGGACGAGGCTCTGAAAGCCCAGGCCATCGCGGCCCACAGCTACGCCCTCTACTGCCGGGACCACGCACAGGACCCCGCCGCAGGCTGGCTCACCGCCGACCCGGCCCGGCGGCAGGGCTATCTGACCGATGCCGTTCTCCGCAGCTATTGGGGCACGGCCTATGAGGCCAACTACGCCCGGCTCTCGGCTCTGGTGGATTCGGTCCTGACGCAGGTGCTCTACTATGAAAATGCCCCCGCCGGGACCAGCTATTTCGCCATCTCCAACGGGCAGACCGAAGCCAGCGAGAACGTCTGGGGCACCGCCGTCCCCTATCTCATCCCGGTGGACAGCAGCACCGACCAGAACGCCGACAACTACATCTACACCGTCTCGTTTTCTGCCGCACAGCTGCAGCAGCTCCTGACCGGGCTGGGCCTCACGCCCGACCTCTCCGCACCGGAGGGCTGGTTCGGGGAGGCCGCCCTCACCCCCTCCGGCTATGTGGCCTCCCTGCCCGTCTGCGGCCAGACCGTGACCGGCCCGGCGCTGCGGAAGGCGCTGGGCCTGCGGAGCGCCTGCTTCACGGTGCAGTATCAGAACGGCAGCTTTTTCTTCACCACCAGAGGCTACGGCCACGGAGTCGGAATGAGCCAGTGGGGAGCCAGAGCGCTGGCCGAGCAGGGGCAGACGGCTTCGCAGATCCTCGCCCACTACTTCCCAGGCACCCAGCTGCGGCAGTGAGCCGCGCGGTGCCGACAAAAAAAACGCCGTGTGCATCTGATCTGCACCCGGCGGTTTTTCGGTATTTTTTACTGGAACAGACTGTCCAGCCAGCTCAACATGCCGCTCTGGGTCGTCGTCTCCGTCGTGGGGGTCTGTTCCACCACGGTGGTCTCGGTGGCCGTCTCTGCAGCCGTCTCCTCGGCCACGACTGCGGCCTCCAGCTCTTCCAGACCGATGCCGTCGTCGTTGGCATCGGATGTGATGTACCAGTAGCAGGACGCCCCAGCGATCGAGATGCTGGCGCTGGACAGCGGCACACGGCCCGCAGAAACGCCGTTCGCCGGGTCTGAGCAGTAGAAGACGCCGTTCGTGTAGTCGGTCAGCAGCACCGCGTGGGGCTGGCTGCGGTCATACAGGACGATGCCCTCCGGGTGCTCCTGCAAGATCCGGATGAGGGCTTCGGTCTTGGCCGCCTTGCCGGAAGGAAGGGTGGCGTAGCCAACGTGCATCGCATTGTATGTAAAACTGTGGGACAGACCACCGGCCCACGCCGTGCTCTTGATGCTGTTCTCGGTCACATCGACCCAGCCGTCCAGACCATCGAAGTAAGCGCGGCGGCGCAGCATCATCGCGGCCGAAGCCAGTGTGCAGGTGCCGCCCCGGCTCTGTTTGAAGTAGAACCCGGCGTCAACGTTTAAGTCCACGGCCAAAGCCGCAGGCAGAAGCGTCATCATCAGCGCCAGCGTCATGAGCAGCGCCGACAGTTTTTTCCATGCGTGATGCGGTGCAGTTTCCACGTTGTTCCATCTCCCTTGAATCGCGTCGTTATTCACTGCCGTAAAGTATACCAGTTTGTTACTCTTTTGTAAACAGTCGTTCAGCTTTTTTCTCATATTTTACACGATTTGGTCACAATTCAGGAGCAGATTGCACAAAAGACTCTTTTGTCTGTTGTGGCTTTCGTACAAAAGTCTGTTGGTTCTTTCCGTTTTCTTTTTGTGCAGATTATGGTATACTTTCAAGCAGGACCAACGAAACCGAAACTTTGCAGGAGCAGGTAGATATGAAAGCAACCATCGTCATCCCCAACATCAACGGCAAGGGCTGGCTCAGGGACTCCATCGAGTCCATCTATGCCCAGACCGAACAGGATTTTGAACTCATCGTCGTGGACAACGGCTCCACCGACGAAAGTCTGGAGCAGGCCCGCAGCTATTGCACCCGCCCGAACTTCACCCTCATCGAGAACGGCCGCAACACCGGCTTCTCCCATGCGGTCAATCAGGGCATCGCCCACGCCAGAAGCGAATTCGTAGTGCTCTTCAACAACGACGCCTTCGCCGAACCGCAGTGGCTGGCGGAGCTTATCCGCACCGCCGAGACCGACCCCCGGATCTTCGCCGTGCAGAGCCTGATGATCCGCCACTTCGACCGCGAACTGGCCGACGACGCCGGGGATTACGTCACCTGGATGGGCTTTGCCTGTAAGACCGGCGACGGCCGCCGGGCCAGCCGCTACACCAAAACGAAGCGCATCTTCTCGGCCTGCGGCGGCGCATCGCTCTACCGCAAGAGCATCCTGGACGAGATCGGCGGCTTCGACGAAAACTTTTTCGCCTATTTTGAGGACGTGGACCTCAGCTGGCGCGCCAACAATGCAGGCTATCAAAATGTGCTCTGCCCTGCGGCCAGATGCTACCACATCTGCGGCGCCAGCACCGGTGCCGTCAAGTACAACGCCTTCAAGAGCCAGCAGAGCGGCCGCAACAGCATCCTGCTCCCGCTCAAGAACGAGCCGCTGCTCATGCTCCTGCTCAACTTCATCCCGCTGGCGCTGGGCTATCTGCTCAAGTGCTACAAATTCCACAAGCAGGGCTTTGGTGAGGCCTGGGACAAAGGGATGCACGAGGCCTTTGCCCTGCTCCGCTCCGGCCAGCTCGGTAAGCGCCCCTTCCGCCTGAAAGACCTGCCCAACTACATCCTGATGGAACTGTGGATGATCTGGAACATGGTGCCGTATCTGTGGTATCGGCTGGTCATCGTCCGGTTCGACCTGAAATAATTTTGATACAAAAAAGCACCGGAACCTTCCGTATCCTTTGGATCCGTGGAAAGTTCCGATGCCCTTTTTCAGTTCTGCGTTTATAACACCCTCAAGCACATCGTCAGCAGTTTCCCGGTGGAGACAACCGTGTGAAGACGGGCCGGATGTGAGGGGATAAAAAGAAAAGCAGCCCAAAACCTTTCGATTTCGAGCTGCTTGCAATGCCGGTGGTGGGGGTCTCCCGCGCACTGAGCAACAGCCCGCAGGGCTGATTGCTCCCCTGCTGTGCAGGGTCGTGCTGTTCGACCCGCTCACACGCCACAGATAAAAAGAAAGCCCCCAGACAAGCTGGAGGGCTTCCTTTTTATGCCGGTGGTGGGGGTCGAACCCACACGTGTTATTAGCACAAGGGATTTTGAGTTTTTATCCGCATCTTCCATCTGGTGTTATCCAGTGATATCTAGTGATATCTGGTTTCCACTGCGCAAAGGCAAAATTCACGCTTCAACGAACAATAATTTGAAATATCCACGATTTTTCGATGCGTTTTTCCTCTACTCTGTTTTTTCGGTTTGGACCGCCCAAATGGAAATTGGAGGGATGTTCAGGAGGGATGCAGGGCAAAACGCTCCCCTACTTAGGCACAAAACGAAAGGAAAGTCAAGGATAATGAATCAAAATCAAGCAAAAGAGTATTATGAAAAATTATTTGTGAACTATCCTGATGTGCTGTCTGTCGAAGAAGCAACAACTTTACCAAAAATTCAACTGCGCCCGCCCTCTGGATTATCATGGGCACAGCCTGTCGGTCAGCGATGTAATCATGCTGAATCAGGATGGGAAGATTTCGGCGCATTATGTGGACAGCATCGGCTTCAAGGAGCTGCCGGGGTTTCTGGATAAAAAGCCGGAACGCACCTCGGTTTTGCAAACGCTCAAAGAGAAGTGCGATGCCCCGGAGTGCAATCCTACCGGGTGTCGGAAAGCGAGGAATGCCCATGAACTCTAATGGTGAGGAATTGATGCTGATGATGCTCTACAACACCGGCACCCGGCTGGGGCTCATCCACGAACTGCGGCTCATGCAGTGCTATCTGATGCCGGATGAAACTGCGCTGCGGGAGCTGTCCGAGGGCGTTATCGAAAAGCTGAAACTGCTGACCGATGCGCAGTTTGCGGAGGTTGAGTTTCCTATGGACTGATTTTTGCCGCCTGCGGGCGGCGTACATAGAATTTTTCATTAAAGAAAAACAGCCGTTTCCGCTTAAATAAAGAGAAACAGCTGCCTTTTTCAAAAATTTGTTGTCACATGGAAATCCAGCCAAGAGTATTGGCCACTGAACTGATCAGAATGATTGCTGCGAAGACAGGGCAAAGATAGCGAATCATAAAGTTGAAAATCTTTTTGCGGCGGAACGGCTTCCCACCTGCGGTGACTTCTTCTTCAATTTTTTCAACGCCGATCACACGGGATACCAGCACGCAGGTGGAAATGGCGGCGATGGGCATCATAACAGAGTTTGTCAGAAAATCGAAGAAGTCCAGAAACTGCATCCCGAACACCGTCACACCGGCCAGCGGGCCGTAGCCAAGCGCGGACAGACTGCCTAAGACAACCATGATAATACCAATGCAGGCGGTAGCCATCTGTCGGTTCCAGCCGAGTTCATCCTCAAAGGTGGAAACGGCACTCTCTGTCAAGGCAATGGAACTTGTAACAGCGGCAAAGAGAACCAACAGGAAGAACAGTACGCCTACAACGTGGCCGAACCCCATACTCTCAAATACTTTGGGGATGGTGATGAACATCAAAGAAGGGCCTGCCTGCAGGGTGTTCGGGTCACCACCAGAGAAGGAAAACACAGCAGGTATGATCATCAGACCGGCCATGATTGCAATGGCAGTGTCAAAAATTTCAACGTTTTCTGTGGATTCCTCAATGGAAACATCCTTTTTCATATAGGAACCGAAGGTCACCAGAATGCCCATAGCAATGGACAGCGAGTAGAACATCTGCCCCATAGCAGTAACAACGGTCATCCATGAAAAGTTTGCAACATTGGGAATCAGAAAATACTTTACTCCGGCCAGTGCTCCCGGACGGGTGACCGAGTAAATCGCAATGACAACAGACAAAACCACCAAAACGGGCATCATCAGCTTAGACACTCGTTCCACGCCATTACGGACACCGGCAAAAATGATGGAAAGCGTGAAAACCGTAAAGATGAGAAAGCATACCTCAGCAGACAGGCCGCTGGAAATAAAGCCGGAGAAATAGCCATCCTGTGCTAACTCACTGCCGTGTCCACTGACATAGGCGGAAAGATAACGGATGACCCAGCCACCGATGACCGAATAGTACGGTACAATCAGAATGGGAATGATGGCATTGATCCATCCACCAAACTTCAGCTTGCCGCTCTTGCCAAATGCTCCGAAAGCGCCGACCGGGCTCTTTTTGGTCATGCGGCCCAGCGCGGTTTCTGCCACGATCATGGTGTAACCAAAAGTAACGGCCAGCACAATGTACACCAGCAGAAAAATACCGCCGCCATATTTTGCGGCCAGATACGGGAAACGCCAGATGTTGCCAAGGCCCACGGATGCGCCGGCAGCAGAAAGAACAAAGCCGATCTTACCGGAAAAGGCGCTACGCTTGGGATGTTGTGAATCCATAGTAACACACTCCTATCCTTTTTTCCTATCCACAAACAGGATTAGTGTATCATAAATTTTACAGAGATACAATATTTCGCATCACAATACATTCCCCTGCGGGCAACTATAAAACGGTTGCCCGCTGTTTTTATGCTCAAAAACGGAAGGAGGCAACAATGTCAAGCAAAACCGAAGAATATCTCGCCCTTGCCCAGCGCACAGCCAACAGTCTGACCCGGTACTGGGAAAGCTGGACGGACTATGGTGTATCACTCCCCTCTGTTTGCTGTTTCAAAACATTTTTCGACTTTTTTTCAAAAACGTCTTGGCAAGGATTTATTTCTATGGTAAATTTTTTATAAAAGTTCATAGGCAAATCCGGCGCAAGTCGGCGACGCAAAGCTATAGGGACCCACCGGGTCAGCCAGTTGCCAGTAAGAAATTGCTGTTTTCTGCTGTCCGCAAATATCGCTTTATGAAGTCAGATGACGCTTTCAGTCATGGGTTCGCCATGCCTTGAAAGCGTTTATTTATTTTCCAGCGGCAGAGTTATAAAAATGAAGGGGTCATGTTATGAATGTTACAAAACGAGCCAGAACTTGCAGGGGTCTGGCAATTCTAATGACGATGCTTCTGCTGACGGCATTGCTGTCTCTTTCGGCAAGCGCAGCAGAAACAGTAAGCCAGCATGAGCATGTGAGGGTTGGCTTTTTTGCAATGGACGGCTATCACATGATGGACGAGAACGGAAACCGCAGCGGTTATGGCTACGATTTTCTCCGCTTGATGGCGCGCTACTGGGATGTAGACTATGAATACGTCGGCTATGACAAAAGCTGGGATGAAATGCAGCGGATGCTGATCGACGGTGAGATCGACATGGTAACTTCTGCCCGCAGAACGCCTGAGCGCGAAGAATTATTTGATTTTTCCCGTCCGATCGGAACCAACAATGGTATCCTGACTGTCCGCAGCGATAATAGCACCATCGTTGAGGGAAAGTATAGTACCTACGATGGGATGCGTGTTGCACTCCTGCGCGGAAACTCCCGGAACGATGAATTTGCGGAGTATGCACGAACCAAAGGCTTCACTTACAAATCGGTCTATTTCGATTCGGCTGAGGAGATAGCAGAGGCACTTCAGAATGGAACGGTTGATGCCATTGTCACCAGTTCCCTGCGCAAAATGAACAATGAGCACATCCTTGAAAAATTCGGCAGCAGTGATTTTTATGTGATCGTCAAAAAAGGAAACACTGAACTTCTGAATAAGATAAATTATGCGATCGACCAGATGAACGCTGCCGAAGGCAGCTGGAAAACGACCCTCTATAACAAAAACTACGAAACTACCGATACCAAAAATCTGGAGTACACGGAAGAAGAAAAGCGTATCATTGCCCAATATTCCAAGGAAAATCCCCTTCATGTTCTGTGCGACCCGACCCGGTATCCCTATTCCTATACAGAAAATGGCGAAGTAAAGGGCATTCTCCCGGACTATTTTCGGAAGATAGCAGACTATGCAGGACTCTCGTATGAGTTTCTTGTTCCTGCGACCAGAGATGAGTATATCGCATATCAAAGCAATAAGGATGCGGTAAACATCAGTATTGATGCACGATTGGATACGGATAATTACGCAGAGACCAAAGAATGGGGATTGACCGCTCCCTATATCACGATGCGAATGGCAAAAGTGACGCGGAGAGACTTTGATGGGAAGATCCATGTTGTCACCACAGTCAATCAGACCGCATCTACATCGATCGAAGATGTGCTGGCACCCGGTGCGGAAAAACTGATGTGCAGTACCCGTCAGGAGATGATGGAAGCTGTCCGCAATGGCAAAGCGGATGCAGCCTTTGTCTACTATTACATGGCACAGGCATTCGTCAACAGCGACACAACAGGTACAATGACCTACACGCTGCTGGAACAACCCACATTCAGTTACCGCATGGTGGTTTCCTCTACGGAAAACCATGCGCTGGCAGGTATCCTGACAAAAGCAATGTACGCAATGCCGGATAATCTTGTTGAAGACCTTGCAACACAGTACACCACTTATAAAGCAACGAATCTGACACTTGCAGATATGATCCGTCTGCATCCGGTCACGGTTGTCGCCATCATCGTATTTATCTCGTGGATGGCGGTCACGCTGATCGTTATTTTGAACCGCTTGCAAACACGCAGAAAATTACAGCTTGCAGCCCAACAGAAAGCGAAAGAAATGGCTGTCCTTGCAGAGCAGGCGCAAGCAGCCAGCAAAGCCAAAAGCACATTCCTTTCCAATATGTCCCACGACATCCGCACCCCTATGAACGCCATCATCGGCTTTACAAATATTGCATTGCATCAGGATTCTGTGCCGGAAATGCACAACTGTCTGAAGAAGATCGAGGAAAGCTCGGATCATCTGCTGTCCCTGCTGAATGATGTGCTGGATCTGAGCCGCATCGAGAGCGGAAAGGTGGAGTTTTCCCCTGTTCCGGCGAATATCACCGCAGTTACAGACAGTGTGATCGAGATCGTGAAGGGGATGCTTCTGAACCGGGAACTGAACTTTGAAGTGCATCGTGAACCGCTGCAAAATCCCTATGTCATGACGGAACCCGTCCGTATCCGGGAAATTCTGGTCAATATCCTGAACAATGCCGTGAAATTTACCAAGGATGGCGGCACCATCCGTTTTGATGCAGGCAGCCGTCCGGGAGCCGATGCACAGCACATCGTAATTTGCTATCGGATCAAAGATACCGGCATCGGTATGAGCGAAGATTTCCAGAAAAAAATCTTTGACGAATTTGCGCAGGAAGAAAATGGCGTACGGACACAGTATAAGGGCACGGGTCTGGGAATGCCCATCTCAAAGAAGTATATTGAACTGATGGGCGGCACGATCACAGTAGACAGCCGGAAGGGCGTCGGTACGACCTTTACCGTAGAGATCCCCATGGAACTGACAAATGCTGAGAAAGTCGAAAAAACAAAGCCGCTTGTACAGCACAATGACCTGAAGGGGATCAAGGTGCTTCTGGCAGAAGATAATGATCTGAACGCCGAACTTGCCACGATACTGTTGGAAGATTTGGGAATGACAGTATCGCGTGCAGCAGATGGGCAGGAAGTTGTTGATCTGTTCGCAGAGCATCCGGCGGGCACTTATGATATTATCCTGATGGACATTATGATGCCTAAAATGGATGGACATCAGGCGGCAAAGGCGATCCGTGCAATGTATGCTGACCGCCCGGATGCAGAAGAGATTCCCATCATCGCATTGTCGGCAAATGCTTTTTCGGAGGACGTTCAGGCATCTCTGGACGCAGGCATGAACGGTCATGTTTCCAAGCCTCTTAACATGGAAGAAGTAACCAAAGTTATTGAGCGTAACTTGAACAGGCCGTAACTCCAGCGGATTATAGCAGTTTGCGTTTTTAATGCACAAGCAACATCCGCAAACTGCATATCGCAAAGATGCCGTTTTGATTGGCACTCTTTTTGAAAATTGCGATAATACCTACATATTTCCCCCAAGCGGGCGACCACAAAAAGGTTGCCCGCTATTTTTATACCCTAAAAACGAAAGAAGGAGGCCAAAATGTAGTACAAATCTTATGCGCAATTTTCGTATATGGGGTTAATTCTTTGCTTCCAAATGTAATGGGAGTGATGAAGTACATCGGAGCAGCTTATATCCTGTGGCTTGCGATAGGGTAAAAGCGTTCCATAGAAAACAAGTGCTCTTTACGAGAAAAATGCCTTGAAACGCTTTTGTTATAATGTTACAATATACCATATAATAGTATATGTATATTCAAAAAAGCTACTGACAGCAGAACGAGAATGATATTGCAAGCACCTTCCTGAAATCGGTGAAGTGAAAATAAAGCTAGAATGAGCCGTCTGGGGCGGAGAAAGATTGGATAAAATGAAAAACTTTGGAACGAGCGAAACCATGCAGACGCTGATGCGGAAAAGCGTCTGTGCAATGCTGTGCCTGCTGCTGTTGCTGTCAGCTGTGCTCCCTGTGAAGGCTGCCGCAGAAACCGCCCCTGTAAAAGTCGTCCGCGTTGGTTCGTTTGAGGACACCTTCAACTATTGCAACGAGAGGGGCGCAAGAAAGGGCTACGGCTACGAGTTGCTGGAAACACTATCCGGCTATACAGGCTGGCAGTTCGAGTATGTGACCTGCGACTGGTCAGACTGCTTTGAAAAACTTGAAAACGGCGAGATCGACATCATGGGCGGTATTTCTTATACGGAGGATCGCGCTGAGGAGATGCTGTTTTCGGACGAACCGATGGGGGAGGAAAAATATTACCTCTATGCCGACCTTTCGCGCGCAGATATCTCCGCCTCTGACTTCAAAATACTGGACGGCAAAAAGATCGGCGTTGTGATGGGAACGGAGCCGGAAGTGATGCTGACCGAATGGGAGGAAAAACACGGCATAAAAACGCAGCACGTCAACATCTCCAACAACGAGGATGTGAAGCAAAAGCTGGCCAATCACGAGATCGACTGCTTTGTTTCACTGGAAGAATCCTACTGGGCAGATCTTGGCATCTCGACCATAACCCGCGTGGGAAAATCCAGCATCTACTATGTGCTCAACAAAGACCGTCCGGATCTCAAGGAAGAACTGGACAATGCGATGCACGCGTTGGACGAAGAGGCTCCTTTTTATACGGCGGATCTGTGTAAAAAGTATTTCTCGCTGGATTATAAGCCCATCCTTACGGGAGAGGAAAAGGCGTGGCTCAGAAAGCACGGTGCGATCCGAATGGGCTTTCTGACGAGTGATCGCGGCGTCAGCACCTATGACCCTGCCACCGGGGAGATTACCGGAACAATAACGGACTATATTCAGTTTGCCGCAGATTGTCTGGGAAATCAGGAGCTGGAATTTCAGTTGGTCGGTTATGACGACAAAGAGGCGGAACTCAATGCGCTGAAATCAGGCGAGATCGACATGATCTTCCATTTCGACCAGAGTCCCAATCTGGCTGAAGAATATCGCGTTGCCAGAACCAACACCACTTGGACCGCCAATATGATGGTGGTCACGAACCAACAGCTCTTTACCGAAAACAAAGTGAACCGCGTTGCTGTTCCCCAAAACAAGATCTCCCTAACAAGGTACATTGCGTTTTATTATCCGCAGTGGGAAATCGTGGACTGCGATACACAGGAGGATGCGGTAAAACTGGTCAAGGACGGACAGGCAGACTGTTTTATCATAGGGGTCGGCAGTGAGGCGAAATACAGCAAAAATTATGGTTTTTACAGCGTTCCGCTGCCCAACCCTGCCAATTCCTGCTTTGCGGTCAAGAGCGGAAACCGCAGCCTGCTGTCCATCCTGAACAAAACGATCAAGGCAATGCCATCCAATATGCTTACCAGCTCTCTGGCGATGCATAAGAGCTCCGCGCGGAAGGTTACCCTGAGCGATTTTATAAAGGATAACTTCTTCATGGTTCTGCTGGTCAGCAGCATTGTGGTTGCAGCCATTCTGCTCACGATCCTGAAGCTGCTGCGGAAGGCGCGCAAAGCCGAAGCTGCTGCAAAGAAAGCCGCAAACGATACGCAGGAGCTGAATGCAAAATTGCAGGTTGCCGTGGAAAACGCGGAGAGCGCAAACCGTGCCAAATCCACCTTCCTGTTCAATATGTCGCATGATATCCGCACCCCCATGAACGCCATTATCGGTTACGCAGACCTTGCCTCCCGGCATCTGGATGACCCGGCAAAGCTGGAAAAATACATGGAGAACATTCAGGTGTGCGGACAGAACCTGCTGATGCTGCTGAACAATGTTCTGGATCTTGCCCGCATCGAGAACGATAAGACGGAGATGGAGTATTCTGTTTCGGATGTCGATAAAGATTTCCGTAATTGCATTGCCATGTTCCGGAATCAGGCAGACAGCAAGGGGCAGACGCTTACGGTGACAACACATCTGCTGCATCCGTATGTCTATGTGGATATTCCGCACCTGACCGAGGTGTGTACGAACCTTGTCAGCAACGCGGTCAAATACACGGGAGCCGGCGGCACGATTTGCTGCGATATTACGCAGAAGCCCGGCGAAAAAGAGGGCTGGTGCGATACGGTGGTCACGGTTGCCGATAACGGCATCGGAATGTCGCAGGAGTTTCAGAAGCATATCTTTGAACCCTTTGAACGGGAACGTACGTCCACCGTCAGCAAGGTGGAAGGCAGCGGCATCGGGATGGGCATCGTGAAAAAGCTGGTCGGGCTGATGGGCGGCACCGTGGCAGTGGAGAGCAAGATTGGTGTTGGCTCCACGTTTACCGTGACCATTCCCTGCCGCATTGCGTCCGAGGATGAAACACAGGCGAAACGAGAAACAAACCCTTCGGACCAAAAGTGCCTGTGCGGTACAAGGATCCTGCTGACCGAGGACAACGACCTCAATGCGGAGATTGCCACTGAGCTGCTGCAGGAAGAAGGCTGTACGGTAGACCGCGCAAAAGACGGAGTGGAATGTGTGGATATGCTGGAAAAAGCTGCGAACGGAACGTATCAGTTGATCCTTATGGACATCCAGATGCCGGTGATGAATGGCTACGATGCGGCCAAAAAGATACGGCGGATGGACGACCCCCAAAAAGCAAATATCCCCATCATCGCGATGACGGCAAATGCCTTTACTGAAGATAGACAGGCGGCACTGGATGCCGGAATGAACGACCATATCGCAAAGCCGATCAATATGAATGTTCTTGTGCCGACTTTGCGGAAATACCTTTGATGCGGACAGAAAGCTGTCGCACATAAAAACGACCAATAGGCTGCAATGCAACCTATAAACGAATACCGCCGGGGAGCCTTCCCGTTTTGGGGAGGCATCCTCAGCGGATTTTTTAGTTTATGTAGCAGCGGTCCTGTTTTATAAGCCAATCTTCACACAGCCGCTGGGCTTCGTCCTTTGTGCAGCAGGTGCAGTTGAAAAGTTTGCCACGGATGGAACAGTAAATGTAGTGTACCTTCGGGACTCCATTGGCATCTCGAAAATCAACGCAGCGTTCCTCACCGGGTAGCAGATAGATCGTATCCACGTTCAGCAGCTCCTTTTACCTTCGTTCATGTGCCAAGGGCACAACGTTTGCCATTGTACCATGTGCCGTCCCAAAAGACCATTGCTTTTTTGACCAAAGATACGCGCAAAAATTCTCCACTTTGAAATTACCCAACTGGCGTTGAACAAACACAGATAGATTGTGTATAACAAAAAATTGCGACAGGTATGCTATTGGTGTGTAACAAACACAATTAGAATGTGAGGTCGCTATGAATACGCTTTTGGGTCAACGAATACGAGAGCAGCGCAAAGAAAAAGGATGGACAATCGAGCAGTTTGCAGAACGGGTCGAGTTGTCAGCAAATTATGTTGGAGACTTAGAGCGCGGAGTAAAAATCCCTAAACTGGAAACCTTTATCCGAATCGTCGAGGTGCTGGACGTATCTGCCGATGTGCTGATCCGGGATTCGGTTGCATCTGCTTCCCATGTGGCAGATGATGAACTGTGCAAAAAGTTGAGCCCGTATTGGCAGAATACGCTTCGATACATCACGTTTCCTCCTTTCAGGGGAATCAGGACTCACTCCGACCCTTCGAGCGCCATGGGCAATGCAGCGGCGCACAGCAGGCGCTTTTTTTAATCTCGGGTCAGCCCATATCGGCGGCAAGAGCCTGGTCGATGAGCTTTTGCAGCGTCTCCGCCTGCTTCTTTTCCGTGATGGCACCTACGATGGGGTCACCCACGATATTGCCGTTGCGGTCAACCACATAGGTGGTGGGGTAGGCAAAAATGTTTGTAGTGAACTTTCCCGCCTCGCCGTCGGAAGCGAAATACACATTCTGGTAGGTGGCGCCCTTCTTGGCCAGTACATCTTTTGCTTCGGAAATTGCCGCTTCATCGCCATCCAATGTGAAGGTGTTGACACCGATGAGTGCGCCGCCCTTCTTCGCAAGCTCCTTGTTCAGTGCGTCCAGCTCGGAAAGCTCGCCCACGCAGGGATTGCAGGTGGTGAACCAGAAATTCACAACGGTGACGGCGTTGGCGGAGAACAGCTCGTCGCTCTTCACCGGATTCCCATCCAAGTCTTTGCCCTCAAATGCGGGGAACTTCTGCATACTGCCGTCGTCGGGCGGATTGGTCATGTCGCTGCCTGCGGGCACGCTCATATCGCCGTCGATGGATTCCTGCATGATATCGGGGTACTTGTTTTCCAGCTCGGTCAGCTTATTCTCGATATTGCTGATCTTCGTGGCCGACTCCTTCAGCATCTCATACTCTTCGTCGGTGAACTGATCTTTGGCACCCTCGATGGTATCCAGCAGGAAGTCGCCATAGTTTTTGCCGTCCTCCTGCATGGTCATGCCCTTATCGGCCGCCATGAACACCTTTTCCCAGAGCGCAGTGTTCTGCGAGAGAATCGTGTTCTCCTGTTCCATCAGCTTTTTGTGTAGGGCAAGCGCCTCCTCGGCGGTTTTCGGCTCGCCGGTCATGGCGGAGCTGTCTCCGCTCATATCCGCCTGCTTGTCGTTGCCCTTTGCGCCGCAGGCTGCAAGGGAGAGCAGCATCATCGCGCACAGCATCAGAGCCAGTATCTTCTTTGCGTTCATATTCGTTTCTCCTTAAGCTTTGTTGTTGTTTTCTCGCAGTGTCGCTGCGTTTTCCTTCTCTTTTCCATCGCCGAAGCCGTAGCGGAAGCACACGGCGTTCGTCGGACAGGCGCGGATGCACATCCCGCAGCGGATACACTCAGTATGGTTGGGCGTTTTCGTCACATCCACATCCATCTTGCAGGCTCTGGCGCATTTCCCGCAGGAAACGCACTTATTCTTATCCACCTTCATCTGGAAGAGGGACACCCGGTTGAACAGTGCGTAGAACGCGCCCAGCGGGCACAGCCACTTGCAGAAGGGACGGTAGAATACCACGCTCAGCACGATCACCGCCAACAAGATACCGAATTTCCATGTAAACAGGCTGCCCAGCGCCGCCCGGATGCCGGAATTGGCAAGGGACAGCGGGATGGCCCCCTCCAGCACGCCCTGGGGGCAGAGGTATTTGCAGAAGAAGGGGTCGCCCATGCCAACGTCGTTCACAAGGAACGCCGGCAGCAGGAAAACCATCACCAGCAGGACAGCGTACTTGAGATAGGTCAGGGGCTTGAGTTTCTTTGTGGAGAGCTTCTTTGTCGGGATCTTATGCAGCAGCTCCTGAAACCAGCCGAAGGGACAGAGGAAGCCACAGATAAAGCGTCCCAGCAGGACTCCCAGCAGAATGAGAAAGCCTGTGATATAATAGGAGAAGCTGAACTTGGACGAGCCCACCACCGCCTGAAACGCTCCGATGGGGCAGGCCCCGGAGGCCGCCGGACAGGAGTAGCAGTTCAGCCCCGGCACGCAGACGGTTTTCCCAGCGCCCTGATACAGTCCTCCCTTGAGGAAGTTCGGCAGGTGCAGGTTGGTCAGCAGCGTCGCACCCGCCTGAATCCAGCCCCGGAAGCGGGACATGGTCTGCGAAACGCCTGAAAACTTTTTACCCAATACCCACACACTCCAGACATAATTTGATTGCTTTGCTCAGCACTGTCGCCGCCTCGCCCCGCCAGACGCCGAAGAACAGCATGGCGGCTCCGGCCATCAGCAGCGCGATCTGCGCCGCAGCCTTTTTCCCGCAGCTCATTTTTCATCACCCTTTCCGATTTTGTGCCCCCATCATAGCACGGGAGAGTTAAAGTCTCTGTTAAGAACGAAAACTTAACGCAAACCTTATCTATTTCTGCTATAATGAAAGCAACACAAAAAACAAAGAAATATAAAGGAGGGCTCTCATGCACCTTTTAGTAATTGAAGATGAACGCGCCCTGTGCGAGACCATCGTCCGCAGCCTGCGGCGGCTGGCCTACAGCGTGGACTACTGCTATGACGGAGAAGAGGCGCTGGCGCTTCTGGGCGTGGAGCGCTACGACCTGGTGCTTCTTGATCTGAATCTGCCGAAAAAGGACGGCATGACGGTGCTGCGCACCCTGCGGCAGACCGACCGGGAGACGCGGGTGCTGATCCTCTCCGCCCGCAGCGAAGTGGAGGACAAGGTGCAGGGGCTGGACGCCGGGGCGAACGACTATCTGGCGAAGCCCTTCCACTTGGCGGAGCTGGAGGCCCGCATCCGCAGCCTGACATTGCGGCAGTTCACCCAGCAGGATGTGTTGCTAAGCTGCGGAGGCCTGACCTTTGACACCCGCTCCCGTACCGCCGCCGTCAACGGGCAGACGCTGACGCTGACCCGCAAGGAAACGGGGATACTCGAATACCTGATGGTGCATCAGGGGCGGCCCGTGAGTCAGGAGGAGTTGATGGAGCATGTTTGGGACAACAGCGTGGACAGCTTCAGCAATTCCATTCGCGTCCACATCTCCGCCCTGCGCAAAAAGCTCCGCGCCGTGCTGGGCTATGACCCCATCCGCAACCGCATCGGCGAGGGCTATCTGATGGGAGGCGAGGAGGAATGAAGCGTCTTTCTTTGCAGTGGCGCATCACGCTGATGACCGTCCTGCTCATCGGCATCACCTGCGTGGCCATGAATTTACTGCTGTGCTCCTCCGGTGTGTACTATATGGACACCATTGCGGACAGCTTGCAAGGCGGCGGCACGGTGATCCTGAATGATGGCGGAGCGGCGAGCTTTGACCCGCAGCTCATAGCGTCCAACGAGGAGTTGACCATCGTCGTCGATGGGGTGCAGGGGCGCTTCCGCACCACCAACTGGTACATCACGGCGGCGGTAACGCTGCTCAGCGGTATCCTCGCCTATTTCGTCAGCGGACGCGCTCTCAAGCCCCTGCGCAGCTTTGCCTCGCAGGTGGAGCAGGTGCAGCTGAACAATCTTGCCGATATGAGGATCGATGAAGATGCTATTTCGGAGTTCCGGCAGCTGAGCCGCTCGTTCAACCAGATGCTGGAGCGGCTGAACAACGCCTTTTCCGCCCAGCGGCAGTTCACCGGCAACGCCGCCCACGAGCTGCGCACGCCACTGGCACTAATGCAGGCGCAGTTGGAGCTGTTTTCCGCGGAGCATCCTGATGTGCGACCGGAGACGGCGGAGTTCCTCACGCTTTTGCGTGAGCAGACGGAACGGCTGATACAGATGACCAGGACACTGCTGGAGATGAGCAATTTGCGGCAGGTGGCGCGGAACGAGCGGATCCAGCTCGCTCCCATGATCGAGGAGATCTTCACAGATCTTGCGCCGCTCTCAGATAAGCTCGGCGTCACGCTGACGGCGGAGGGCGACGGCATTATGACCGGCAGCGATGCACTGATCTACCGGCTGATCTTCAACCTGACGGAGAATGCTGTCAAGTACAACCGGCCGGGCGGCTCGGTACGGGTTTCTGTCACTCAGGAGTTGGAAAAGCTTCTGCTCCGCGTCTCCGACACCGGCTGCGGCATCCCGGAGGAGTATCAGCGCAGTATCTTCCAGCCTTTCTTCCGGGTGGACAAGTCTCGCAGCCGGGAATACGGTGGCGCAGGACTGGGGCTCTCACTGGTATGGGAAATCGCCGACCTCCACGGCGGCTCCGTTTGGGTGGAGGAAAGCTCGGAGAAGGGCACTACCATTGCGGTGGAGCTGCCGGCAGGGGCGAAAAACGATTCCTCCGGCGCGGATATCCCATAATAGTCCTCGGCGGTTTC
Source organism: Faecalibacterium sp. AF28-13AC (assembly GCF_003478405.1). Classification (NCBI taxonomy): domain Bacteria; kingdom Bacillati; phylum Bacillota; class Clostridia; order Eubacteriales; family Oscillospiraceae; genus Faecalibacterium; species Faecalibacterium sp. AF28-13AC. The sequence continues at coordinate 303,733 of NZ_QUFG01000003.1, forward strand.
ATGATGATCGTTTTTCAACCTCCACAATGTTATCGCAGCAGCTCTCGATCAGCTCCCTGTCCTGGGTGATCACGAGAATGGTTCTGTCGCTCCGCACCTCGCTTTTCAGCCTTTCTGCGATCAGGCGCATAATTCTGCCCGTCAAGACCGCTGGGTGACTCATCAAGAATCAGTATCCTTCCTTTGAAGCATTCTCCAAAGCTATTGCTGATTATATCGACTATTACAATAACAGCAGGATCCAAGCGAAAACAAAATGGATGCCTCCCTCTAAATTCAGGGAAGCATCCATGATGGAAGCTTAATTATTCATTTTTGAACTAGTGTCCAGAAAACCGGGCACATATCACCTGTATGTAGTCTGCCTTTTGCCTGATGCGAAAGCCCGCAGACACGCGGGGCTTACAGCACCAGCGAGGGCGCGGTGTAGACCCGTGCCTTCAGCTCGCTGTTTAGCATATACAGCCCCTTGCTGTCACCGCCGAACAGATCCATCTTGGTAATGAGGTCAGCGGCGTTCTTCTCCTCCTCGCCCTGTTCCTTGATGAACCAGTCCAGCATCTGCATGGTGCGGAAGTCCCTGACCTCGTATGCGGCGGCGTAGATGGCATTGATGCTGGCGGTGACCAGCTTCTCGTGCTCCAGTGCCTTTTTCAGCGGGGTCATGTGGTCGCCTCGTTCCCACTCCGGCTTTGCGATAGCCTCAAAGGTGACGCCCTCGCCGTTATTCTGCAAATACTGATAAAACAGCATGGCGTGATCCCGTTCCTCCTGCGCCTGTACCCGGTACCAGTTCTCAAAGCCGTCCAGTCCGGCGGCGGCGTAGTAGTTGGCAAAGTCCAGATACAGATAGGCGGAGTAGAACTCCTTATTGATCTGCTCGTTGATCAGCTTAGATACCTTAGCGTTCATGATACTTCTCCTCCATAAGATTGTCTTTTTCCTGCTCCCGGCAGGCAGGGCAGATATACCGTACCCAGAGCGATGCTGGAATGCTCCCTTTTCATCTCCAGGAACACCTGCTCCGCCGTGGGATGCTGCTGCAGCTCCGTTACGGCGGCCAATATCTCCTCTGCGTATTTTGGCATACCGCCAACTCTCCAAATGCAAAAATGAATCTTATTATTTTGTTTTTATTATACCTATATTTTCTTCTCTGTCAACAACCACAAAGGGCTTGTGCTCCAAAAGCTGCCTCGAAGCCGATTTTCTCAAATTATGTGACGCCGTCACAGTAAAACCGCTTGTCACGCGGTATACTACGCATAAAAGCACAGCCGCAGAGTACATCTGTGGCTGTGTTTTGTGTTCAGTTGCTTACTGTTACGTGGACTGGATATGGAGAGACAACATATCTCCCGATCTTACATGGGTTTCTTATCTGCCATCACTCTGGCAGTTTGCCTTGCAGATATGTCGGCATCCCCACTGCGGTCGTATCCGGCCTGACCTTAAACATGGCTTTTTCAATCTACCTCCCTTATCGGTTTTCCGCGATATATTTTTCCGCCATGTGGACTGCCACCGCGCCGTCCGCCACGGCGGTGACCACCTGACGGAGGGGCTTCGTCCGCACGTCGCCCACGGCGTAAACGCCGGGAATACTGGTTTCCGTGGTCTCTCCGGCCACGATATAGCCGCCGCCGTCCAGCTCCAGTTGACCCACCGCCAGCGCCGTGGCGGGCTGTCGGCCCACGCTGACAAATACGCCGTCGCAGTCCACCACGCTTTCCTCACCGGTGACGGTGTCCCGCAGGCGGACGCCGGTCAGCCTGTCCCCGGAAATCAGCGCGGAAACGACGCTGTTCCAACGGAATTCCACATTTTCGGCCTGTGCCAGCGGCTCGTGATAGATCTTGGTGGCCCGCAGGGTGTCTCTGCGGTGGACGAGGATCACTTTTTTCGCCACGCGGCTGAGAAGGAGGGCATCTGCCGCGGCGGAATTGCCGCCGCCCACCACGACCACCGTTTTGCCCTTGTAAAACATCCCGTCGCAGGCGGCGCAGTAGGCCACGCCCCGGCCCAACAGCTCCGTCTCTCCGGCAACGCCCAGCGTTCTGGGGTCTGCGCCGGTGGCCAGCACCACGGTTTTCCCCCGGAAGATCCCCTCGCTGGTCTCCACGAGCTTGGGAACCGACGTCAGATCCATGCGGAGGACTTCTGCGTATTCGCTGCGTACCCCAAAACGCTCCGCCTGCTTTTGCATCTTCTCCGCCAGAGAGAAGCCGTTGATCCCGTCCTCAAAGCCGGGATAGTTGTCGATCTGCTCGGTCAGGGCCATCTGCCCACCGGCGGACAGTTTTTCCAGCACGATGGTGTCCAGCCCCGCCCGTGCCGCGTACAGGGCGGCGGTGTAGCCGCCCGGGCCGCCGCCCACCACGAGCATATCATAAACATGATTGTTGTTCATATCTGAACCCTCCGTTATTTCGCCAAGGCTTCCTGAATGAAACGGTCGATTTCTGCCTTTGAGCCGGGCGCGGTGATGGAATCCACGGCCTTTCCGTTCCGGTACAGCACCAGAGTTGGGATGTCCTCAATCCCCTCGGCCCCCGCCAGCCGCGGCTCCTCGTCAATGTTGATTTTGCCGACGGCAAGGCTGTCCGCGTATTCCTCTCCAATCTTCTCATACGCAGGGCCGATCCTCCGGCAATAGCTGCACCAGGGCGCCCAGAAATCCACCAAAACAGGCTTTTCCTCCCGGATCAACTGCTTAAACTGCTCCTGATTCATATTGATAGCTGCCATATCTGTCAGCTCCTTTCCTTTGTTTGGGTATTCTCAAGACTCCGGTCTCTCCCCACACCACATCGTGACCTCAACCTGAGATGACGGTACTCTGCCCTTGGGACATAAAGCAGATGAGTAAGACCACCATCTGTACGAGAATAGCTGCGGTTTGTTGCAGCTTATTCCGCGCAGAGCTCAGCCACCAGAGCGTCCATCTGCGCTTCGCTGGTTTGGTTCAATGCACCACGCAGAGACACTACCGTTTCGTAAAGGTGGATATCCTTCATCTCCTCCAGTTTGGTGCGCATCAGCCGCGCGGCAGCAGGTGCCCAAGAGCCGTTTTCAATAAGACCAACCCGGCGGTTCCGGAATCCCTTTGTCTGTAAATGCTCCAAAAACTCCTTCATGGGCGGAAACAGTCCTCCGTCATAGGTGGAGCAGGCCAACACCAGTTTCCCACAGTAGAATGCGCTGGTCACGGCATAGGAAAGGTCTGTTGCCGTCAGATCGCACATGGTGACTTGCGCACCTTTTCCCTCCAGCTTGCTCTTGAGGGCCTCCGATGCGTATGCGGTATTTCCATGGATGGATGCGTGGGCAATCAGTATGCTCTCCGATTCTTCTGGTTCCCATTGTGACCAGAGATCATAGAGCCGCAGACACTCCTCCAGCCCTTCTGTAAGCACGGGACCGTGGAGCGGGCAGATTGTTTTGATCTCCAGCGCGGAGATTTTTTTCAGCAGAGCCTGCACCTGTGCGCCATATTTCCCGATAATATTGTAATAATACCGTCGGGCCTGCGGCACCCAGGGGGCACGGGCAGTCCGTTCCAGTGAGCCAAAGCGTCCGAAGGCATCCGCCGAGAACAGGATTTTTTCCGTTTCCTCATACGCCGTCATCACCTCCGGCCAGTGTACCATCGGCGCCAGCAGAAAGCGCAGCCGGTGCAAACCCAAGGAAAGCGTATCTCTTTCGCCAACCTCCAGCATACGGTCTTCCGACAATGCACCTGTGCCGAAGAACTGCTTGATCAGGGTAAATGTTTTCGCGTTTCCCACGATCTTCATCTCCGGGTACTTTTGTGCCAGCCGCATGAGACTGCCGGAATGATCCGGCTCCATGTGTGTGACCACAAGATAGTCGGGCCTGCGCCCCTCCAACACCCGCGCCACATTGGAAAGCCATTCTTCCGTTGCCCGTGCGTCCACGCTGTCCATCACGGCAATCTTCTCATCCAGAATGACATAGGAGTTGTAGCTCACTCCCATAGGCTGGACGGGGTACTGGTTTTCAAAGAGTGCCAATGTGTTATCATCCACCCCTACATAGCGGATGGCATCTGTTACCGTTTGGATAGCCATATAAAAAACACCTCCTATTTTCCTTACTCAGACTCTGACTGATAGGTTCTTCTTTTCTAATGAAACATACGCTCAACCGCGGATCGACGGTCGCGCATTTTACCGTTGCCTTGCTTCCCCCAGAGTCGTTACATGTGGTACACCGCAGCGGAGCGAAGTCCTTCCGGCAGGCCGTCGGGCGCAGCAGGTGAAAGTTCCCAGCGTACCTGCCCCGCCCACTGGGAGGCGACGGCGGAAAAGTGGAGCATGACAATACCGAGATCCAATGCGGCATCCAAATTATCGGTGTAGGCATCCTCCTGCTGCACCAAATAGATGCTGTGGTCCTGCACAAGGAAGCCATAGGGCTGACGGTTGAGATAGCTGGGGGAGAGCGAAGCGGCGTAGATGGACTGCCAGAGCATATCGTCGTAGAAGTCCATCATCTCGTCAAGCCCAGACTTGTTGCTCCAGCTCCCCATGTGAACCAAATCGTGCACACCCTTTTTGGGCGCGTAGTACTGCTGCTCGGCCCGCACATCGATCTGAGACATACTTAGGATATTCAGCCGCAGCTTTTTTGCGGTCTTTTCCCCGTAGCCAAAGGCAACGATTGCCGCCACCTCTAACGGGGTGGCGAGAGACAGTGCCTGTTTGATTTTGTCGCTGTCGGTGAAGGTCATCCAGCAGGTGTCAATGTCCAACTCAGTCAGCTTAAGGACGAGATCTTCCATCATGTAGCCGGCGTTGATGGCCGCATAGGAATGCGGGGCAGACATAAGGAGCAGGTAGTGCGGTGCTCCGATGAGAAATTGATTATAGCCCGCTGAGCTCTCCAGCGCCGGCTGTGCATCCTTGTCCAAGACGATCAACTCCGTTGCAATCTCCGGGACAAGACGGGGGCAGGTCTTTTCATAGTAGGATCGGAGCTGGCCGATAGCCTCGCTCGGAACTTCCTTTTCGCGGAATGCGTGAACGGATCTGCGATTTTGAATCATAGCGCTGTAATTCATAGTAATATCTCCTATTCTGATGTCTTTGGTTTTCTTATAAATCGTCTATCAGTGCGGTGCTCTTGGCGTAGGCGGTACTGCGTGCCTCAAAGAAATCGGTCTTGACCATGTTGGCGTCGGCGTACTGGCTGACCCATTCCATGCTCTCCGGTTCGCTCTCAAAGCCTGGATACAATGCGGGATAGCCAAGGCTCGTCCAGCGGAGGTTGCCGAGATAGCGGATGTAATCGCTGATCATCTGCCGGTTCAGCCCCGGGATGTCGTCGCCGATCACATAATGCCCCCATGCAATCTCCTGTTCCACGCCCTCACGCATCATCTCGCGCAGCGCTTGTACGCTCTCGGCGGTGAACAACTCCGGCTGCTCCTTTTGCAGCTCCGTGATGATATTGCGGAACAGCCACAAGTGCGTGTTCTCATCACGGTTTATGTAGCGAATCTCCTGCGCCGAGCCGGGCATCTTCCCGTTTCGGGAGAGATTGTAGAAGAACATAAAGCCGCTGTAAAAATAGATGCCCTCCAAAATATAGTTTGCCATCATCACGCGCAGCAGCGTGGGAGCGTCCTTCCGCTCCTGAAACTCGTTGTAGCAGTCCCCAATGAAGGTGTTGCGGCGCAGCAGATGCTCGTCCGTTTTCCATTGGTAGAGGATGTCATTGCGCTCCACGGGGGAACAGATGGTGTCGAGCATATAGCTGTAGCTCTGTGAGTGGACACACTCCTGAAACGCCTGAATGGACAGGCAGAGATTGACCTCGTTGGCGGTAATGTAGGCGCCGATATTAGGCAGGTTCGCTGTCTGAATGGAATCCAAAAAGACAAGAAAACTCAGAATTTTATCGTAGGCGCTGCGCTCGGCTGACAGCAGGCGGGGATAGTCCTTCACATCCTGCGAGAGATTGATCTCCTCAGGGATCCAAAAGTTGTTCATGGCCTGCCGGTACCAGTCGCTGACCCAAGCGTACTTCATATTGTTGAAGTCGTTGAGGTTGGTGGTATTGCCGCTGATCATGCGCCGCAGGCGCACATCAGGGTCGCCCTCCGGGTTAAAGAGGGGCTTTTTCTTCAGTTCCGTCATGCTATCCTCCTTATGACGAGCAGCTTTCGCAGGTCTCGACCTCAAGGGCCTTGCTGCGGACATAGTAAATGGTCTTGACGCCGGCCCTCCACGCCTCCAAATACAGTCTGAGCACCTGACGCATGGAATAGTCGTTGGTGATATAGAGATTCATGCTCTGCGCCTGGTCAATATGTCTCTGGCGAAGGCCCGCGGCGCGTACCGACCAGCTTTGGTCGATCAGATGCGCTGCCTTATAGTACCACCATGTGTCCATAGAAAGCTCCGGAGCAACGCGGGGCAGCATGCTGCCCTTTTTTTCCTCTAAAAAGAATTTCTTCATAATTGGATCTATGCCAGCCGACGTGCCGGAGAGGATAGATGTGCTGGAGGTCGGTGCGACCGCCAGCAGATAGGCGTTGCGCATTCCCTGCACCGCCACCGTTTTCGCAAGCGCCCGCCACTTTTCGGAGGTATAACCCCGCTTTTCAAAATACGCGCCCGTCTGCCAGTCGCTGCCCTCAAAGAGCGCGTAACGACCCTTTTCCCGTGCCAGTGCTGTGTCCGCCTTGACGGCGGCGTAGTTGATGAGCTCGAATACTGCATCGGTGAAGGCAAGGTGCTCATCGCTCTCCCAGTGGATGCCGCGCTTTGCCAGCATGTGGTGGTAGCCGCTGACGCCCAGGCCGATGCTGCGGTACTTCTGATTGGTAAGCCGCGCGTATTCCAACGGGTAGAAGTTGAGGTCGATCACATTATCCAGTGCGCGGATGGCCGTTTCCACCGTGCGTTCCATATAGGCCTCGTCCTCCACCGGCAGATTACCGAGAGACAGACTCGCCAGATTGCAGACCACAAACTCACCTGGGCGTGTGGCCGTCACCACTATTGTGTCGCCGTTCTCCGTGTGCACCTCAGTGCTGATGTGCTCGATGGGTGCCATGTTCTGCGCGATCTCCGTACAGAGATTGGAGCAATAGATCATTCCCGTGTGGCCGTTTGGGTTCATATGATTTACACTGTCTCGATTGAAAGCGAAGGGCGTGCCGGTCTCCACTGCCGAGCGAAGCACCAGCCGCACGATGTCCTTGACGGTGACGCTGCGCTTTTCGATGCGCGGGTCATTGACGCAGTCCAGATACCGCTTCTCCCATTCTGTACCCCAGTAATCCTCCAGTGCGTAGCCCTTGACCGTGAGGATCTCATGCGGACACATGAGATGCCACGGCGCGTCTATGTTCTCCTCCGCTAGTCGCCAGAAGAGATCCGGATAGCACACGGCGGGAAACACATCATGTGCCTTCATGCGGTCGTCGCCGTTGTTGGTGCGCAGTTGAAGGAATTCCGGCAGATCCCGGTGCCATGCGTCTAAGTAAACCGCCACAGCGCCCTGCCGCATCCCCAACTGATCCACCGCCACGGCGGTGTCGTTGACCAGCCGGATCCAGCGGATAACACCGCCCGCCGCCCCTTGAAAGCCGCGGATGGTGCTGCCTGCAGCGCGCACCTTACCGAAGTACATCCCCATTCCACCGCCGAATTTAGAGACCTTTGCGAAGTTGTCCAGCGAGCGGTAGATGCCGTCCAGACTGTCCGGCACAGTGTCCACAAAGCAGCTTGAAAGCTGATGGTAGGGCTTTCGTGCGTTGGACATGGTAGGTGTCGCCATCGTGACCTCCATACGGCTGAGCATATCGTAAAAGCGTTTTACCCACCCCATGCGATCAGAGCCTTCGTTCATAGCAAGATGCAGCGCGATACCCAAAAACATCTCCTGCGGTGTTTCCAGCGGCACGCGGCTGCGTGACTGGATCACATAGCGTTTGAGCAGCAGGTCAAGGCCGGAGTAGGTGAACAGCTCGTCCCGTTCCGGGCAGAGAAAGTCCTCCGCCATGGCAATCTCCTCGTGGGTATAGTGGGCAAGGATATAGTCACCGTAGAGTCCCTTATCCGTCAGATAGCGAAGCTTGCCATAGAGGTCGCCGACGCCGCGCCCCTCCCATTCCTGTGCGTTGCGACAGCGAAAGGAGTGGTTCAGAAGCCGCGCCGCGATGAACTCCCACTTGGGTGCCTCTGCCGTAGTCAGCTCTACCGCCGCCTTGGTCAGTGCCTCAGCCCGCTCATCCTCCGTCATGCCCAGGCGACAGAAACTCTCAAACTTCATTTGAAGCGCCGCGAGGGAGTAGACTTCCTCGGTAAAATCCATCTGGATGCGGCGCAGCACCTCGTCAAGCGAGTCATCCCCCACCGTCCGCGCGATGGTATGCCGGACACGGCGCAGCGCAGACCGCTTTTCGCGGTAGAGGATGTACGCCTTGGCCACCTCATAGTGTCCGCGCTCCATGAGCGTTCGCTCCACCTCGTCCTGCACACGTTCTACGGTGAGCGGCACTGTGACGGAGAGATTGTTGAGAACGGTGGCGAGGATCTCATCCATCTCTCTGCTCCCGATCTCCTTGCCCTGTCCGTCAAACGCCTTTTTCATGGCGTTGAAAATTTTCTCCTGTTGAAAGGGAACAGACTCCCCGTTTCGTTTTCTGATCTCCATTTCGATCCTCTCATCTTCTCCGGTCATTTCTCATGTACTTTTGGGCAAAGAGCGGGCAAGCGCAGTATCACGCTTGCCCGCTCTGTTTTTGAAAGCCGGTTTTTCTGCCGCCGACGCGGTGGGGCTGTTTGTTGTCTGTTGTCTTGGTTTTGGCTTTCCTGCCAGTTACTTCATAGATTCCAGAATGGCGTCCGCCAGTGCTTCCAGCTCAGTGCGCTTGTCCGTGCCCATGGACGAGGCGAGGCTGAGCCGCTCGTTGAGCACCGTCATGTTCTTAAGCTCATTGTTGACGAATTTCTGCATGAGGTCACCGGACTTCACCGCCCATGAGCCGTTTTCAATGATGGCAAAGGTGCGGTTTTGCAGATTCAGTGCCTTCATATCCATGAGGAAGTCATGCATGGCAGGGTAGATGCCGAGGTTGTAGGTCACAGAGGCCAGGACAATGTGACTGTACTTAAACGCCTCGGAGATCAGCTGGGAGACATGAGTGGAGGACACATCGTACATCGCCACCTTGCTCATGCCCTTATCGCAGAGCGACGTCGCCAGCGCCTGCGCCGCGTTCTCCGTGTTGCCGTACATAGAGGCGTAGACGATGAGCACGCCCTGGGTCTCAGGGGCATAGCGGCTCCATGTGTCGTACTTTTCAATAAACCAGCCCAGATCCTTGCGCCACACGGGGCCGTGGAGCGGGCAGATGTACTTGATCTGATCCAAAACGCCGCCGGCCTTTTTCAGCAGGAGCTGGATGTGGGGGCCGTACTTGCCCACGATGTTGGTAAGGTAGCGACGGGCGTCGTCCAGCCAGTCCCGCTCGAAGTCCACCTCGTCGGCGAACAGCTTGCCGTCCAGCGCGCCGAAGGTGCCGAAGGCGTCGGCGGAAAAGAGGACGCCGTCGGTGAGGTCGAGGGTCACCATGGCCTCCGGCCAGTGAACCATAGGCGCGCCCACAAAGGTGACGGTGTGCTTGCCGAAGGAGAAGGTGTCGCCCTCCTTCACCTCGATGCACTCATGTCCGTCCACATGGAAGCCGAACTGCCGCATGAGCATGAATGCCTTCTCGTTGGAGATCAGTTTCACCTTGGGATGGCGCAGCAGAATCTCCTCGATGCAGGCGGCGTGATCCGGCTCCAGATGGTTGACCAGCAGGTAGTCCAGCTCGCGGCCATCCAGCACATACGCCAGATTTTCCAAAAGCTGGCGGCAGGCAGACCAGTCCACCGTGTCAAAGAGCACCGTCTTTTCGTCCAGCAGGCAGTAGGCGTTGTAGCTTACGCCCCGTGGAATGGGAAAGCAGTTTTCAAACAGGGCCAGACGATGGTCGTTGGCACCCACCCAGTAGAGGTCGTTCGTTACTTTACGCACGCAATACATCTTATCTTGCCTCCTTCACGGCCTCAAGCCTTTACAAATTGATCCTTCGTCTCCGCGCACTCGGGACACACCCACTCGGCGGGAAGCTGCTCAAAGAGCGTACCGGGCGCGATCTCGCCGTCCTCGTCGCCCAACTCCGGCACATACTCGTAGCCGCAGCCGCTGCAGACGTAGCGGTCGCCGATGGGGGCGGGCTTCGGCGGCGTGGGCCGCTTCATCTTTACCATGGGCGGCGCGGGCATCTTTTCGCCGCTATCCAGCGCGGCAGTGAGCAGGGGCAGGATCTCCTCCACATCGCCCACGATGCCGTAGTCGCAGTTCTTGAAGATAGGCGCGTTACCGTTCTTATTGATGGCCACGATGGTGGAGGCGTCCTTGATGCCCTTAAGGTGCTGGGATGCGCCGGAGATGCCGCAGGCGATGTACAGATTGCCGGTGAACTTCTGACCGGACATACCCACATAGCGGTTCAGCGGCAGATATTTGAGAGTCTCCGCCACAGGGCGGGAAGAACCGATGGCCGCGCCGGCGGCCTTGGCCAGCGACTCTACCAGTTTCATGTTCTTTTTCTCCCCGATGCCCTTGCCCGCGGAGACCACCCGCTCCGCCTGCGGGATGGGCGTATCCATAGGGATGCCCACGGAGAAGTCGTGACCATCCTTCTTCAGCGCCGCCACAAGGTCGGCCACCTGCTGGGCAGCATCCCCCTCCCGGAAGATGGTCTTTTTGCGAATGCCGGTGATGGGCGCGGGTTTCTTGGCCGCCGAACGGCTCTCGCCGCCGGAGCTCTTGCCCAGCCTGCCCAACAGATGAGAGGCGATGACCACCCGCTGGATCTCGTTAGTGCCCTCGTAGAGGGTGGTAATCTTGGCGTCGCGGTAGGCCCGTTCCACCTCCATGCCCTTGAGGTAGCCGCTGCCGCCGTGGATCTGCAAGGCATCGTTGGTGACCTCCAGCGCGATGTCCGAGGCGTACATCTTCGCCATGGCGGACTCCATGCCGTAAGGCGCGTGCTGCTCCTTCAGTTCCGCCGCGGAGTAGATGAGGAACCGGGCGCAGCGCAGCTTGGTTGCCATATCCGCCAGCTTGAAGGCGATGCTCTGCTGGGCCGCGATGGGCTTGCCGAACTGGACGCGCTCCTTGGAATAGCTCAACGCGTGCTCAAACGCGCCCTGGGCGATGCCCAGCGCCTGCGCGGCGATGCCGATGCGCCCGCCGTCCAGCGTGGACATGGCAATCTTGAAGCCCTCGCCCTCCTTGCCCAATAGGTTTTCCTTGGGAACCTTCACGTCGTTGAAGATCAGCTCCGCCGTGGAGGAGGAGCGAATACCCATCTTGTCATAGTGGTCGCCGAACTCAAAGCCCTTCCAGCCCTTCTCCACGATGAAAGCGGAGATGCCCCGGGTGCCGATGTCCGGCGTGGTGACAGCGAAAACCACATAGGTGTCCGCCTTAGGGGCGTTGGTAATGAAGATCTTGCCGCCGTTGAGGAGGTAGTAGTCCCCCTTATCCAGCGCCGTGGTCTCCGTGCCGCCGGCGTCAGATCCGGCGTTGGTCTCCGTAAGGCCGAAGGCGCCGATCTTCTCGCCCTTGGCCAGCGGAACCAGATATTTCTTCTTCTGCTCCTCGGTGCCATAGGCGAAAATGGGCCATGAGCCGAGGGAGACGTGGGCGGAGAGGATTACGCCCGTGCCGCCGTCCACACGGGCCAGCTCCTCCACCGCGATGGCGTAGCTCAGGGCATCAAGACCGGCACCGCCGTACTCCTTGGGGTAGGGAATGCCCATCCAGCCCAGCTTACCCAGCTTCTTGACAGCCTCCTCGGGAAACTCGTTGTTCTGATCCATTAAAAATGCGAGGGGCTTGATTTCCTCCTCCGCAAAACTCCGGATCTTCGCGCGCAGCTCTTCGTGCGCCGCCGTGGTTTGAAACAGCATACGGGTACCTCCTTTTAAAATTTTACAGCTTGCTTGTATCTTGGGGATCGGATCCGCCGGTCAGCAGCCTGCGCAGGCTCACGGCACGGAACGCCTCGTCCTGCTTTTGCTGCAAGGCCGCCAGCTGACAGTGGATGGCGCACCGCCCATGCTTGTCCTGCCAGCGGCATTCATATCCCGACTCCATGCAGGCGCACAGGATGCCCCGCTCCCCCACGACCCCCATGAGATCGTAGAGGGAGGTCGCGTCCAGATCGCAGGACAGCGCGCAGCCGCCGAGAGCGCCGCGGCTCACCCGCACCAAATTGCCGGCGGAGAGCTTGCGCAGAATCTGGTAGGCAAACTGATTGGGGATCAATTCCGTTTCCGACATCTCGGCCACCGAATGCTTCTCCCCGTCCAGCAGCACCCGCAAAATGCGCAGCGCGTAGTCCGTCTCTTTGGTGATGATCATGCTCCACATCCTCTTTTCGCTTGCTTGTTAATACCATTATAACAATCTTGATAAAATTTGTCAAGATTGTTATAAAAAAATACCGCTTTCATACAGACCGCCCCAGCCAGGGTCAGCTTCGCTTTCCATTCAGCGAAAAGCCATATTCCTTTTCATATTGACAATCTCCTGATCGGGATTGAGCTTGATTTTCATGTTCGCCACCTCTTTCTTGTTTATTGATTATGGCTTTATCATACCGCAGGACAAAGTCTTTTTCTGTGACGAGGTTACATTGATAAAAAAATCCGGTGCTTTTTGAGCACCGGATTTTAAGAAGGTGAATTACGCTTTCCACAGACTGTGGAGGTTGCAGTAGGCGTAGACCGCCTCGACCTCATCGCCCTCGCAGAGAGCGAAGCAGACCTCCGGCTTTTCGCCGGGATGCAGTTCCTTACGCTGATTGCCCTGCTTGGTCTGGAGAGATACCCATTCGATGTAGTGCTCCGGCAGCATGGGGTGCTCCACAGAGCCGACCTTGACATGGACGATGCCGTTTTCCACCGTCCAGACAGGGACGTGCTTCTCCACGGCAGCGTCGGTGGTGCCGGGAACGATCTCGCTCATCGGCTCGCCGCAGCAGACAACAGGGACGCCTGCGTCCTTAACTTTGGCAATGATGTTACCGCAATGCTTGCAAATGTAAAACTTCTGCTCCATGATAATTCTCCTTTTCTTTCTTTAATAGTTTTCTGCGTGAATTTCAAAATAGCTCTGGGGATGGTTGCAGGTGGGGCAAACCTCCGGAGCCTTCTCGCCCACGACGATGTGACCGCAGTTGCGGCACTCCCACACCTTGACCTCGCTCTTGGCGAAGACCTCCGCCATCTCCACATTGTGCAGCAGGGCACGGTAGCGCTCCTCGTGATGCTTTTCAATGGCGGCGACCAGGCGGAAACGCTGGGCTAGCTCATGGAAACCTTCCTCATCGGCAGTTTTGGCAAAGCCATCGTACATACCGTCCACTCGTAGTTCTCACCCTCAGCGGCGGAGAGAAGGTTTTCTGCGGTGTCGCCAATGCCGTTCAGTTCTTTGAACCACAGCTTGGCGTGTTCCTTCTCATTATCAGCGGTTTTGAGGAACAGTGCCGAGCTGATGTGCTGGGCGATCTGCTCATGGGTCGTACGTATCGTGTCGGAGCCGGTACGTTCCGCTTCGGCAAAGAGAAATTCTGCCAGCCGCTGATCCAGCCCCTTGAACATGATCTGCTGCATCGCCCACATCACATCAGAAAACCGTTTCGTTGCCAGTTCATAGAGAAAACAGCGGACATGGAGATTTTTCTCCTTGAGTGCAGCAATGACATTTGCAGGGATAACCAGAACGTCCGTATCCATTCCGGCAGTCATTTGCGTATCAAAGGTGATCTGACTGATCACGCAGGAGGCGGAAAGCACGCATAGTTCGCCCGGATACAGGCGGAACAGCGTTACCTCCCGCCCCTCATCAGAGAGAAGATAGGTGCGAATCTCGCCGGAAAGAATAAACAGCATTCCGAGACATTCATTGTCGCTGCTGTGAACGAACGCACCCTTTTTATAATGACGGACAAAGGCACTTCGGCGTAGTGTGTCCATTTCGCGTTCGGTCAAGGATGACCAGAACGGAAGTTGTGTCAGTGTGCGTTCCATATCAATGGCAGCTATGCTTGCCGCAGCCGTGGTCACCGCAGGAGTGACCAGCCTCGCCGTGCTCATGATCATGGCGGTCACAGTGAACATTGGGATCGTGGCCCAGATTTCCGTTGAGCAATGCGCTCACCGCAGCATCAGCGTCCCCGCTGACACCGCCGTAGAGCTTGATACCCGCTTCGGCCAGAGCTGCCTGCGCACCGCCGCCGATGCCTCCGCAAATCAAAGTGTCCACGCCGTTCTGCATCAGGAAGCCTGCCAGTGCGCCGTGACCGCTGCCGTTGGTGTCAACGACTTTCGCATGAGTGATTTTGCCGTCCACAGCTTCATAAAGCTTGAACTGCTCGGTGTGACCGAAATGCTGAAAGATTTGACCGTTTTCATAGGTAACTGCAATTTTCATAATGGAATCTCCTTTGCAAGTTTTGCCTAATTTTTCCATGTTGGTTCTCTGCATCCGGCAGCAACGGCCGCAGTGAGCTGCCTCCTGTCCTCCGCAGATGCGGTAGTTTCCCCCGGTGATGTGCAGCGGTTTCCCGTGAACAAGACACGCTGCGGTCTTGCGCCGTGCATTTTCGCAAATCTCCTGCACGGTAGAGCGGGAAATATCCATTTGCGCGGCACATTGCTCGTGGGTTTGCTACTCCAAGTCAACCAGCCGAATGACCTCGTATTCGTCTAGCGTCAGCAGGATCGGCTCGGTATTCTCGCACCCGTTGGGACAGAATGTATCGACCTGTGGTACGCCACAAATTTGACGGCACCGTGGCGGTCTTGGCATGGGAGCTTTCCTACCTTTGTATTCGGTATATTTCGATTGTAGCACTTTGGGCAGAAAAAAGCAATTTTTTCAAAAGCTACTACATTTTCCGTCCTTATATGTGTGCCGGCTGATATTCGGAGTCGAATGCTACATGTGGGCCTTGTTCGTAATGCCCACCGATCATGACCGTAGCGGCAGTCACAGCATCCACATGAAAGCGTTCCCGGTAATGCTTGCATTTTCGTAAAAAAACGTTATAATTGAATCAGTTAAATCAAAGGAGGTATCAAATCATGAAATCACATAAATACTGGTCCTTAGGCGCACTTTTCTGTATGTTGGGATGCATTTATTCTGGAATCAAAAAATCTATGACTGCGCATAAATACTTTGCCTATTCTTCATTGCTTTGTATGGGTATGTCCATTTATTCCGGTCACAAACTGGTTTCTCCAAAGAAGAAAAAAAACACTAAATCAAATAATAGTGAGAATAGTTAAACAAAAAATTTCCTTTATTCATCAAAGACAAAGTTGCTGGAGAATTTTTTCTCCAGCAACTTTCTTCATATAGAAAACCACAAGCTATGCTTGTGGAAGAATAGAGCCGTAGCGTTGAAACGGTAGAAAAAGAACCTCCTTTTGCTATAATTAGAAGCGGGTAACGCCAACCGCATAGGGCCTTTGGTTCGGCCTACTTTTTGGAGCTGGGCCTCTCATGCCAGCAGCTCGAACAGAATATCCCGGCCCTCTTCACCGACCCCGCGTGCGGCCATGTGCTGCGGGCGAAAGGCTTCGTACAGGACGAGAACGGCGGGGTGAAGCTGAACGCCACCGCCGACGGCCTGACGGCAAACGCTATCCCCAAGGGGCAGGAAGTGCTCATCGTGATCGGGGAGGGGCTGGAGAAAGAACGGATTGAGGCGAGATTAAAGGGGTAAGTCAATCCCCGTATATCGTTGTATCTTTCCATAAATAGTTTGTCTCCCGCCCAAAGCAGGCGTATAATAGGGGAAAAGAAACGCTAAAGGAGAATTCCCTATGAACGGCACCGCATTGCGCAAACCGACTGCCCGGCGGGTGGTGGGCATGGTGGCGGGCATCGTCATCATCGCTCTTGGCATTGCGCTTTTCAAGCAGTCCCACCTCGGCAACGACTCCATCAGCGCCCTGAACATGCGGCTGGCGGAGCTGCTCGGCATCTCGCTGGGCACCCAGAACCTGTGCACGAACATCCTGTTTTTCCTGCTGGAATTCTGGTTCGGGCGCAAGTACATCGGCCTTGGTACCTTCGTCAACGGCATCTGCATCGGGTACATCGTCACGGCGTTCTATGACCCCATTCACGCCCACTTCGGCGACGCGCCGTCGCTGGCGGTGCAGTTGGCGTGGGTCATCGCGGCGGTGCTGGTCACGGCGCTGGGCGCTTCGCTCTACCAGACCGCTGACCTCGGCATCGCGCCCTACGATTACCTTTCCCTCGGTCTGCGGGACTACACACCCTGCCCGTACTTCGGGTGCCGCATCTTCACCGATGCGCTCAGCGCCCTGCTGTGCTGGCTGCTGGGTGGCCTTGTGGGCCTTGGCACCTTGATCTGTGCGTTCTGCCTTGGGCCCTTCATCCAGTTCTTCGACCGGACGTTCTCCCAGAAGGTGCTGCAATACAAACCGAACAATTGAGAAACCCCGCAGCGTCAAATCATACGCTGCGGGGGTCTTTTTTATTGCTGCCGTTAAGCAGAAAATGAAAATGAAGGAGATCTACCTTTCAAAACCGCCTGTGGACTGCTGCGGCGATGGGGAGCCATAACAAACCCAGACAGATTCTTTCAATCGTCTCTACGCTCAACTGGCCTCCCCGACGAGCAGTGGTTTGGATTGTGGAGTACGATATTCCGCATTTCTTTGCCAACACACACAGATTCATATCACGCGCTTGCATCAAATCCTGAACACGCTTGATCGTATCCACGAAAACTCCTCCCATCTTTTTAGTTCAAAACTTTTCCAACAACCTCGAATCTTTGCTCTGGAGATATAAGGATCGGCGAATATTTGGTGTTAAGAGAAACCTAAACCGGTTGGTTATGCACCACGCCATAGCTGTCGGTAAAGAACTCTGCTTGGGACTTATCTGGGGTATCGTCCCATATTTTGAACCGCTCCACTATACATTGCAGGATATGGAACAGCATCCCAAATACATCCAAGACTTCTACCAGCATGAGTCGGATTGTGGCCTTACGGCAAACACCGTCATTCACTATCACGCCAACATCCGCAAATGCTTACAGTATGCTTTTCAAATCGGCATGATCCGTTCCAACCCGGCAGATCGCGTTGAACGTCCTCGTAAAGAAAAGTTCAAGTCGGAGATTTACAGCGGTGAAGAACTGGAGCAGCTTTTCAAAGTGATTCAAGGTGACCCTTCGGAGTTTGGCGTCATCATGGCTGCATTCTACGGGCTGCGGCGCAGTGAAATTGTTGGTTTGAAATGGGATGCCATTGACTTTGAGAACAAGAAAATCAGCATTCAGCATACGGTTGTGACCGCAAAGGTCAACGGAACGGTAACGGAAATCGCACGAGATAAGGTCTCCTCTGCCAATGCCATCGTCAATATCTTCCCAGAAAACACCAAAGTATAAGAAACTGAGTAGAAAAAGAAAAGCAGCCCAAAACCTTTCGATTTCGAGCTACTTGCAATGCCGGTGGTGGGGGTCTCCCGCGCACTGAGCAACAGCCCGCAGGGCTGATTGCTCCCCTGCTGTGCAGGGTCGTGCTGTTCGACCCGCTCACACGCCGCAGATAAAAAGAAAGCCCCCCAGACAAGCTGGAGGGCTTCCTTTTTATGCCGGTGGTGGGGGTCGAACCCACACGTGTTATTCGCACAAGGGATTTTGAGTTTTTATCCTCATCTTCCATCTGGTGTCATCCAGTGATATCTAGTGATATCTGGTTCCCACTGTGCAAAGGCAAAATTCACGCCTCAACGAACAATAATTTGAAATATCCACGATTTTTCGATGCGTTTTTCCTCTACTCTGTTTTTTCGGTTTGGACCGCCCAAATGGAAATTGGAGGGATGTTCAGGAGGGATGCAGGGCAAAACGCTCCCCTACTTAGGCACAAAACGAAAGGAAAGTCAAGGATAATGAATCAAAATCAAGCAAAAGAGTATTATAAAAAATTATTTGTGAACTATCCTGATGTGCTGTCTGTCGAAGAAGCAACAACTTTACTCGGTTTCAAAAGCCAGACTGCCATCATCAGAAGAATCCATCAACATAGAATTCGCTGCCTGAAAGTCGGACGATCTTTCATGATTCCGAAAGAATATCTCATCGACTATCTTTTGGATAGCTAAATTATATAGCCATTATATTACATAGCGCACCACTTTTCAATAAGAAAAGAGTGCGCTTTTTATTTTCAAACGAAAGGCGGTTGATTTTTTGAACACAAGCTGGAGCAAAACGTTGAAAAAGCCACATGACCCTTGACTACTTTTACGGACAAGCCGGAGAACTGTTTTCATTCTACCGCATTCCCAAGGCTCTTTTTCAGGAGCCACGGTTCCAGAGTCTGTCCACCGATGCAAAAACCCTGTACGGCATCCTGCTGGACCGCATGAGCCTGTCTGTGAAAAACGGCTGGCTGGACGAGCAGAACCGGGTGTTCATCATCTTCACGATAGAGGATGTCAAGAGGGCGTTGTGTTGCGCAGACAACAAAGCGACCAAGCTGCTCCGGGAACTCGAAAAGTTTGGTCTGATTGAACGAAAACGCAGAGGTCTGGGAAAGCCAAGTTTGGTGTATGTGAAGAACTTTTCGGCAGAATCGTCAAAATCAATATTCCAAAATCGTGATTTTCACGATTCTGGAGGCTTCAAAAACGCAAGTCAAGACCCTTCAAAATCACGATGTAATAAGACTAAAGA